>CAZTYP010000071.1:0-79205 GCA_964617555.1 uncultured Melioribacteraceae bacterium
AAATATTTGTGGAATTTACCGTAATAAATAAATTCTTTTTTAATAATGTGTATATTGGGATAGGTAGAATAAAAACGAAAGCACAACAAAGGCTATAAGCAATGCGGGAACAAGTGATAAAATTGAAAATAATGAATAAAATAAATGACACAGCAATAATGAACAGAAGTGCGAAAAACACCGCCACTGTGTATATGCGAGACCATTGCGAAATAAAAAAGAGTATTTTCTCCACGTTGCCAACCGGTCCTGCACCCGCTCGCCGTTATTCGGGGGTGAACTCTAATATAGGGAAAGTGTTGGTTTGTAATTTTGTGAAGTAGTAATCGTAAGTAAAATAATAAATTAAACAAAGGTAGTTACCCTTGCCTATTTGTTGCATTGTATCACACGGCGGACGGATTAGGGGCAACGCCATTATCCTTTCTTTAATTGATAATTTATAATTTGTATTTTCTCTATCTTTACAATTCAAATAATTATAAATAAAAAATTCGGCAAAGTAAATCCGCCGATATAATAGGAAATGAAAGAAAAAGTAAGCATAATAACGATGGGGTGTTCCAAAAACACAGTTGATTCGGAACGTTTGGCCTTCCAACTAAAAGCAAACAATTTTGAAACAGTTAACAATCCGAACGAAGCTTCCTCATTAATTATTAATACATGCGGATTCATAGATCCGGCAAAGGAAGAATCAATAAACACGATTCTTGAAGCGGTTGCTTTGAAAAACAAAAAAAAATTAAAAAAGGTTTTCGTTGTTGGATGTCTTTCCGAGCGGTATAAATCCGAGTTATTGCATGATATTCCCGAGGTTGATAAGTTCTTCGGAACAGAAGATTACAAGGGGATTATTGAAGAGTTGGGAGGAGACTTAAAAAAAGAGTTGCTTGGTGAACGCGAACTTTCAACACCTAAACATTATGCTTATCTGAAAATCTCAGAAGGATGTGATAATCCGTGTTCGTTTTGCGCTATTCCGATTATTCGCGGCGGCTATCGTTCCGTGCCGATAGAGGATTTAATGACCGAAGCAAAATCGCTTGCGGCTAAAGGTGTTAAAGAGCTTATCATTATAGGGCAGGATACGACCGAATACGGTATTGATTTGTACGGCAAACGGAATTTAAATGAGTTGCTTAATAAACTTAGTGATATTAACGGAATAGAATGGATTCGTCTTCTTTACACTTATCCTTCTCATTTTCCTGTTTCTGTCATAGAAACAGTCGCCTCCAATCCTAAAGTGTTAAACTATGTGGATATGCCGCTGCAACATATTTCCGATAAAGTATTAAAAGGAATGAGACGCGGAATTACAAAACGAAAAACACTTGAGCTTATAAACACCTTGCGAAAAACAATTCCGAACTTAACATTGAGAACCACGTTTATTGTAGGTTTTCCGGAGGAAACAGAGGACGATTTTAACGAACTATGCGAATTTATTAAGGAATATAGGTTTGACCGAGTGGGGGTTTTTAATTATTCGCAAGAAGAAGATACAACAGGATACAGCCTCGGAGACCCCGTTTCGGAAGAAACAAAAATAAAACGCAACAATAAGCTAATGGAGATTCAACGAGAAATTTCCGCCGAGATTAATTCCGCATTTGTTGGAAAAACCTTGGAAGTAATAATTGACGGAACAGAAGGGGAATATTTTATTGCCCGATCCAAACGCGATGCTCCGGAAGTTGACGGCGAAGTATTAATTGAAAAAACCAATGGAATTATAATCGGAAATATTTATAATGTTAAAATTATTGACTACAATGATTATGATTTATTTGCTAAATTTGAATAAAACAACTACCCAATAATTTTCGGGGAATATTTATGAAGTATGGAAAAATAATTTATGTTGTTTCTTTCCTTTTTTTAAGTTTTTTGCAAACAAATGCTCAAGTAGAATATTCGGAAAGCATTATTCCCGTTACAAATTTTTCCGCTTTTTATGTTGATGCCGCCAATTATAAAGGGGATATTCCCGGCAAAACGAAAGTTGATATTTATTATCAAATACCTTACAAATCTTTACAGTTTGTTAAATATTCTTCCAATAAATACAGAGCAAAATACTCTTTTACGTTTACTGTTTACGATGAAGAGAAAGAAAACGTAATAATGGAAAAAACATGGAACGGAAAAATTTATGTAGATAAATTTGACGATGCCGCTTCTTCAAAAAACTCTAAATTCGGATTTAAATCAATAGATTTAAAACCGGATAAATACACGGTTGAATTTGTTCTTTACGATAAAGAGTCGAAAAAAGAAAACAAGATTGAAGAGACGTTAGTTGTAAGAAGTTTTTCAAAACCTCTTCAGCTTAGCGATATTCTTTTTATTGCATCGGAAAAGGACAGCCAAATAGTTCTTAATATTACACGCACTGTTGTTACTTCCGATACCACCCTTTACATATATTTTGAAATATATTCCGATAAAGATTTAACTGCACCGATTGAATATTCCATAACGGATAAAGATGATAATGTACTTTTCCGCAAACAAAGCGGTATAAAAATAATTGCCGGAACAAATCAAATAAAAAAACGATTACTTAAAACCGTTACCACATTGGGAAAACAAAAATTAATAATCAAAATTATTGATCCCAACGGCGAGGCAACAAGCGGTGTTGCCAAAGAATTTATTGCAAAAATAAAGGGATTTCCCGCATCAATAACAGACCTGGATAAAGCTGCCGAAGAGATGCAGTATATTGCTTCGGGAGAAGAGATTGATTATATACTTGAAGCAAAAACATTTGATGAAAAACTAAAAAGATTTAAAGAATTCTGGAAAAAGAAAGACCCTGTTCCGTCAACAGAAGAAAACAGTGTGATGGAAGAATATTACAGACGTGTTGATTACGCCAACAAACATTTTAAACACTATTTTGAAGGTTGGCAAAGCGATATGGGAATGGTTTATATCATTCTCGGACCTCCGGATAATGTTGACCGCCATCCGTTTGAATATGATAGTAAACCGTACGAAATCTGGTATTATTATGATATTAACAGAAGTTTTTATTTTTACGACGATACCGGCTTTGGTGATTACAGATTGTTAAACAGAGATTATGGAGATTGGTACAGATATAAGGATTAAGTAAATGGTATTAACAGTAACAATAAATCCGTTATTGGAAAATAGAATTGATTTTAATTCCGTTACCATGGGCAAAGTAAATCGCGGGTTATCTAAAAAATATTATGCCGGCGGTAAAGGAATAAACGTAAGCAGACAGCTTGATTACTTGGGAATTAAAAACACGGTCCTTCTTTTTCTTGGCGGAAATAACGGAAAAATTTTGCGGAAAGTGTTGATTAACGAAAATTTAAATTTTACATCCGTTTCTCAAAAAGGGGAAACACGTAGCGCTACATTGGTGGTGGAAAAGAAGAAAAACAGAGTTACCTCCTTTTTTGAACCCGGGAGCAAACTTTCGGAAAACGAAATATCGGAATTCAAAAACAAATTGAATAAGATGATTCAAAATTGTTCAATAGTAATCTTTTCCGGCAGTGTTCCCAATAAAGAAGCAGCCTCAATTATAGTACACGGAATTGAATTGGCTCATAAATACGACAAAATTTCGTTTATAGATACTTATGGTTCTCATCTTAAAGATTGTCTTGATGCGGCTCCTACAATGATTCATAACAATATACCCGAATTGGAAAAGTCGTTAAATATTTCTTTGAAAACCGAAACGGAAAAAGTTAAATTATTGAAAACACTTTATAACAAAGGAATAAAGTTGGCATACATTACAAACGGTGCAAAAGCAACGTATGCATCAAAGTTTGATTTTATTTATAGAATTACGTCTCCTAAAATAAAAGAAATTGATGCTACGGGAAGCGGAGATGCTTTTGTTGCCGGCATTGCTTACGGATTTGAAAAAGCTCTTGTATTTGACGAGTTTGTCAAAATTGCTTCCGCCCTCGGCTCTCTTAATGCCGCAAGATGGGATGTTTGTAATGTTGCAACGGAAGAGGTTGAAAAAACAATATCTTCCGTATCGGTTAAACACATTGGAAAAAAAATGAAGTTGCTCGATGATTCGCCAACTCACAGTTAAAATTTGTTTTTTATTAATTATCTTTTTTTCTTTTGCAACAGTTGCTCAAACCATTGACAGTATTGACATTAAAGGTAATTCAAATTTTTCGAAAGAAGAATATCTCAAATGGATTAATCTTTCCGGAAAAAGTTTTCATAAAAAAATTCCCGACAGTATTAAAACAAAAATAGAATTTAATCTTAATAAATACGGCTATTTAAATTCTTCTGTCGACAGTATCGGTTCGGTTATATCCCCCGATTCCCAAAAAATTAATTTAACCCTTTTTGTTACGGAAGGAAAACCGACATATATTAATAAAATATTAATAACCGATTTGGATTCGGTGGAATTAAAACAAATAACCGAAAAGTTTGCCGTATTGACAGGTACCCCGTTTGTTGTTGCCAAGTTGGAAGAAGAGTTTACCGACATTTTAACTGATTTTGAAAACGACGGTTACCCGTTTGCATCAATAAAAGTTAAATCTCTCTTTTTCTTTTTTGATTCAATCAAGAAAAAAAACAAAGTGGATATCTCCCTTGCTTTTAAAAAAAACAAAATAAGCAGAATAGATACCATTATTGTTAAAGGAAATTCCACAACAAAAAAAGATGTAATAATTCGCGAACTTCGTATAAACAAAGGAGAACCCTACTCCCAAAATAAATTGGAACAAATCCCCTACAAACTAAACCGCTTACGATTTTTTGATTTTGTTCAACCGCCCAAATATTATTTTAACTCGCACAACAAAGGGATTTTGGAAATTGAAGTAAAAGAAAAAAACACAAACAGTTTCGACGGAATTCTCGGGTATATTCCCGCTCAAAAGGAGAATGAATCGGGGTATTTTACGGGGTTAATAAATGTAAGCATGCGTAATCTTTTCGGAACCGGAAGAGGGTTTTCGTTTCGGTGGAGTAAACTGGATAAACATTCGCAAGAGCTTGAGATAAAATATCTTGAACCATGGATATTCGGTCTTCCCTTTAATCTCAATCTTTTCCTTTTTCAAAAACAACAAGACACAACCTATGTACAACGAATTTTAAGCGGTAGTGTTGAATTTTTGGCTACCGAAAACTTTTCCTCTTCATTCGTTTTTTCAAAAGATTATACAATTCCAACAAATCCCGAAGGGAACGACTTTACGGTTTTTAATTCAACCGCTACCAATACCGGAGTGAATTTTAAATATGATATACGTGATAATATTCTTGTTCCCACAAAAGGGATATATTTGTTAAATACCTATAAATACTCGGCAAAAAACATTAATGGTCCCGAAAAATATATTTCCGATACTACAAATATTACACCGAAACAATATAGAATTGAATTGGATTTATTGTTGATAAAAAAAATTGCCTTACGCCATATTCCGTTTATCGGAATTCATATTAGAGAATTACAAGGTGACGATATCGAAATTAGTGATATGTACAGAATTGGCGGGAACAATACTTTACGCGGTTATATGGAAAATCAGTTTGTGGGAAGCAGAGTTATATGGACAAATATGGAATATCGCTATTTGACAGGGCGACGTTCCTATCTTTTTTTATTTGTAGATATGGCATATTACAAACGGAAAGAATTGAAATTGCAAAATCTTCCCGAATTTTCGGCAACAAAAATCGGGTATGGTGCCGGTATTACCTTTGAAACGGAACTGGGAATGATTAGTGTTAGTTATGCTTTGGCACAAGGAGAGTCGTTCAATAAAGGGAAACTTCACTTTGGTTTGATTGGCGAGTTTTAAGTAAATTAATAAAAACAAATTACTAAAAATTGTGAACCTTGTTAAATCTATAATAATAATTTCTCGACCTCTTAATTGTATAATTACTTTTGTTACTGTTTTGGCGGCATGTTACATTTCTTCCGATAAACCGAATTTTAACCTTGTATTTATTTCGGCGTTTACCGGTATGTTGGTTAATGCCGGAGGTAATATTATTAATGATTATTTTGATGTTGAAAACGACAAGTTAAATCGTCCCGACAGACCGCTACCATCGGGTAGCCTTACAAGGCAAACCGCTTTGATTGTTTATCTTTTTTTTACCGCAGGGGCGCTCTTTTTTGCATATAATATCAACGTTAATGCATTTTTAATTGTGGTTGTTACCTCTGTTCTCCTCTTCATATATTCATATAAATTAAAAGGGGTAGCTCTTGCGGGAAATTTGGTAGTGGCTTTTCTAACCGGGCTTGCTTTTTTCTTTGGAAGCATTGCTGTCGGTAATGCTTTTGCGGGAATTATTCCCGCACTGTTTGCCTTTTTGATTTCGTTAATGAGGGAAATGGTTAAAGATATTGAAGATATAAAGGGAGATGAGGCAATCGGACTGTCAACTTTTCCAATTCGTTTTGGAGTAAATAAATCCGTACGGTTTATTGTTGTTGTCGGAATAATTTTAATTGCAGCCACTATTATTCCGTATTTGTCGGGTGTTTATAATTTGTATTATTTTATTTTTGTGATTTTATCCGTAAATGTAATATTGATAAATATTATTGTTTCTTTAAAAAAAGATGTTTCCGAAACAACCTTAAAAAGAGCAAGTAAATTATTAAAACTTGGAATGGTATTGGGAATAATAGCGGTTTTTATCGGAGCAAAATTATAATGAAATTAAAAAACTTTGATATCTCTTTTATGTCCGGAAAAACGGAAATCCTTGCCGGTGTTGACGAAGCGGGGCGCGGACCCCTTGCCGGTCCGGTTGTAGCTGCAGCCGTAATATTTAATGCAGAAACAACAATTCCTAAAATTAACGATTCAAAAAAACTCTCGGAAAAAATGCGGGAAACACTTTACTCCGAAATAATAGAAAAAGCATGTGCTTACGGAATAGGAATTGTTGAGAATACGGAAATTGATGAAATAAATATATTACAAGCCACATTAAAAGCAATGAAAACGGCAGTTAATAATTTAACGATAAAACCGGATTTAATTTTAATAGACGGGAACAAATCTTTTGATTCGGAGATGCCGACAGTTACCATTATTAAAGGCGATGCAAAATCATTTTCCATTGCGGCCGCATCAATACTGGCTAAAGTTACACGCGATAGAATAATGATTAATGCCGACAAGAATTTTCCGAATTATCTGTTTAATAAAAACAAAGGATATGGAACGCGAGAGCATATTGAGGCAATAAAAAAACACGGAATTACACCGCTCCATCGTAAAACATTTTTACACAACATTCTTGAACCCCAGCAAGAGCTTGAGTTTTAATGCCTAATTATAAGCAACATACCGGAAACAAAGGAGAAGATTACGCATGCGATTTTCTTGTTGAAAAAGGTTACACAATTGTTGAACGAAATTATCGTTACGGACACGGAGAAATTGATGTTGTTGCTATGGATAAAGAGGTTTTGGTATTTGTTGAAGTTAAGGCAAGAAAAAATCTTGAATTCGGCGACCCCGTTTACGGAGTTACAAAAAGCAAACAAAAACAAATACGTAAAATTGCCGAAGGATATTTAATTGAAAACAACATCAAAGATGTTGATTGCCGTTTTGATGTGGTTGCTGTTTTATTGCGGGGTAACGAAGCCCCGTTAATTAATCACCTTGTAAATGCGTTTTATTAATCCGTCGGCACATAATCTGTTCTTATGTTGCTTGGGTTAAACTCTATCGAAGTCAAATATAATTTAGGAACATTTTATAAACATAATTGTATTATAATAAAAAAAGAGAATATTATGAAAAAAGATATATTAAACATTAAAAATCGTATTCAAGGTTTCACATAGAAAAACAAGACGGTTATAAATATCAATTGGGGAATTGAATTTGTAGCCGTTTTTTTATGTGAAGTTACCTCTTTAATTATATCCGAATACTTTCAACAAATAAACATTTCAATTAAATTTCTTGAATAACCTGAATATTTCAATTAAATTTTACGCATAAAATATTAGTTAAATTAAAGGATTTTTATGTGCGAAAAACTTATAGAATGTGTCCCGAATTTTTCGGAAGGAAGAGATAAAGAAATAATTAAACAAATTACCGATTCAATAAAAAAAGTAGACGGTATAAAATTATTGGATGTTGACCCTGGTTACGACATGAATAGAACGGTGGTAACATTTGTAGGTCCTCCGATAAAAGTTGCCGAAGCCGCATTCCAAGGAATAAAAAAAGCTGCGGAACTAATTGATATGTCCAAACATCAAGGCTCACATCCGCGAATGGGAGCTACGGATGTCTGTCCGTTTGTACCGGTAAGCGGCGTTACCATTCAAGAGGCGGTTGAACTTTCCAAACAAGTTGCCGAACGTGTTGGAAAAGAGTTGGATATTCCCGTTTTCCTTTATGAAAAATCAGCACAAAAACCTGAGCGTGAAAATCTCGCGGTAATAAGAGCCGGCGAATATGAGGCGTTGGAAGAAAAACTTAAAAAACCGGAATGGAAACCGGATTACGGACCATTTAAATTTAATCCTAAAAGTGGTGCTACGGTTATAGGTGTTCGGGAATTTTTAATTGCTTACAATATAAACCTTAATACACGAGAACCGTTACACGCTACCGATATTGCTTTTGAATTAAGAGAAAAAGGGCGTTCGGCCCGTCGCGGAAACACCAAACCGTTTTATTATATGGGTACTGAAATTTTGAAATACAAAGAAAATCACTATCCATGCGGCAATTGTAATTTTATAGCAAATACATTTTCAGAAATTGAAAAACATTGTCAAAAAGAACATGATTATTCTTTAACAAAACTTTTAAAATTAAACGGCATTACACCGGAAAACATTATAGGACAATCGGTTAAAAAACCCGGAATATTTACTCATTGCAAAGCCATAGGGTGGATGGTGCCTAATTACGACAGAGCACAAATTTCTATTAACTTAACAGATTACAATGTTACCTCGATGCATCATGTATTGGAGGCTACCAGAAAACTGGCAACGGAACGAGGGTTAATTGTTACCGGCTCCGAAATTGTAGGAATGGTACCGTATCCCGCATTGCTGGAAACGGGAAAATATTATTTAACAAAACAAAATCGTTCGTTCGGAATTCCGATTAAGGATATTCTTCGTACGGCAATACAATCTTTAGGATTAACCGATGTAGCCGATTTTAATATGGAAGAGCGTATACTGGGTTTACCGAAAAATCCTGATGATGCATTGGTTAAAATGAAACTTTCCGATTTTGTTGATGAAGTTTCACGCGAATCTCCGGCTCCCGGCGGTGGTTCCATTGCAGCTCTTGCCGGCGCACTGGGTGCTTCTCTTTCTTCAATGGTTAGTAATCTAACGGCAAACAAACGGGGAACGGAAAGCATTGACGGATTATTGAATACTGCAGCGGAAAAAGCACAGAAAATAAAAAACAACTTAATAAAAGCAATTGACGACGATACAAATGCGTTTAATTCTTACATGGAAGCACGACGCATGCCGAAAAAAACCGAAAAAGAAAAATCGGCAAGAGAAAAAGCAATGCAAAACGGATTAAAAGAAGCGGTTACAGTTCCTTACAATACTGCCGTTGAAAGCGCAAAAGCAATCGAAATTTCAAAAATGGTTGCGGAACTCGGAAATCCAAATTCCGTTACCGATGTGGGAGTAGGAGCACAAATTGCATTTACCGGTGTTATCGGAGGAATTTATAACGTCCTGATTAATCTTAAAGAGATTAAAGATGAGGCTTTTGTAAATAAAATGAGAACCAATTGCTCGAAATTAAAAAACAAAGCCGAAAAAATGCTGAAAGAGGTTACTGAAATTGTTGAAGAAAAGCTATAATCCGTTGTTTTACCGGAAATGAATATCACTTTCCAACACTTTTTATTTATTTCTGACAACAACAAAAATATTCGGGAAAGTAATATTGAAATTTGATATTTTGAACTCAATTTAAATTTTTATTCTTTTAATTATGGAATCCGGTAAACTCCTTAAAATAATTGATAACGGAATTACTTTTGTTGTTGTAATTGTTTTTTTACTGGCATCAATATTAATCCCTTTTCATCAAATTTTTCCGGACACGGAGGTTGTTTCCATCAAGCAACTAGGGTGGATTATAAGTTTTGTTTTTTTTATAGATTTAATTTTCAGAATTACCTTAACTACCAGTACAAAACTGAAAGTATCCCTTTTAAATGAAAACGATTTTGTAACCTATGTTGAATCGTACTTTATTTTTGATTTTATTGCAATAATTCCCATTTCAATTTTTCATAATCCGTCACTATGGCAGTTGCTTCCATTAATAAAACTTTTTTCCGTTTTTAATAGAATAAATCTTATTCGCCAATCAATGATAAAATTTGCATCTTTTGCCGTTGTGGTTCAATTCCTTTATTGGTTTACACAGATTACACATTGGATTTCTTGCGGATGGCTTAAAATAAGTGGAATTGAAAAAGGAAAAACCGTTCTCTCAAATTATATTTCTTCTCTTTATTGGACAACCACCACATTAACAACAGTCGGTTACGGAGATATTGTTCCTACAACAAATGCAGAAAAACTTTATGCAAGTGCCGTAATGATTATAGGGGTTGGTTTTTACGGATATCTTATAGGTAGTGTTGTTTCCGTAATTACCAAACGGGATCCGGCGCACGAAAAATTTATTGCCAATCTCGAAAATTTATCTGCTTTGGTAAAATACAGAAACCCGCCTAAAAATTTGGTTATCAAAATCAAACAATATTTTTTCTATTTATGGAAAAACAAATTGAGTTTTGATGAAGATAATTTCTTAAAAAAACTACCTCCGGGTTTAAGGGCAGAATTGGACACCTTTTTAAAACAAGATTTAATTAAAAATTTGGATTTATTCAAAGGAGCAAGTTTAGAATTTATTAATGAACTTGCCGGATATTTAAATGAAATTATTATTCTTCCCAACGAGTTTCTTTTTCACGAAGGAGATTTCGGGCAAAAAGTTTTTTTTGTAATAAAAGGGGAACTTGTTGTATTAAACGAACACGATACACATGAAATTGCCAGAATAAAATCGGGCGATTTATTTGGAGAAATTGCCCTTTTCAAAAATAAAACACGTATTGCTTCCGTTAAGGCAATTACATTCTGTCATCTCTATTCTTTGGATAAAGCATCTTTCGATAAATTGATTCCCAAATATCCTTCCATTGCAAAAAAAATAGAAGAAAAAGTACTTGAACGAGAATCTCTTGTAAACGATTATTCCGAAAATGAAAAATTGGTATAAAATATATATGGTTAAATATTCAGTTTTAGTAATTTTTTTATTTTTACATTTGCATCTTTCTTAAGATTTAATAATTTTAACAATCATGAAATTAAAAGTTACAAATAGAAACAATTGGTGGTGGTGGTGCTGTAATGTTCCACTATCCTAAAGTTATATTAATTTTTATATAAAGCCGTGGATAGTTGGAATACTTTTCACGGCTTTTTTCTTTTAAAGCCGTTTTTAAAACGGCTTTTTTTTTGAACTTTTTTCTTAACAATAATATTATGGAGAACAAAATGAGGAACAATCAAATTTATCTTACCCCAAGCGAAATGCCTACAAAGTATTATAACATTCTTCCGGATTTACCGGCTCCGTTAGCAATGCCTTTAAATCCTGCAACAAAAAAACCGGTTAGCCCCGATGATTTGGCTCCGCTTTTTCCGGAAGAATTAATTATGCAAGAAATGAGCCCCGAGCGTTTTATTGATATACCTGAAGAAATTTTGGAACTCTATTCCTTAAGTCGCCCCACAGCTATGCATCGGGCTTTCAGATTGGAAGAGGCTTTGGGAACACCGGCTAAAATCTATTTTAAGTACGAAGGAAGTAACCCTGCAGGAAGCCATAAAACCAATACAGCCATTGCACAGGCTTACTACAATAAACGTGCTGGAGTAAAAAAGATTGTTACCGAAACAGGTGCGGGACAATGGGGCAGTGCCTTATCCATTGCAACCCAGCATTTCGGAATAGATTTGGAAGTTTATATGGTTAAGGTAAGTTACGAACAAAAACCGTATAGAAGAACATTAATGCAATTACACGATGCAAGGGTTTTTGCCTCTCCTTCCGACAGAACACAATCCGGACGACAAATTTTAAGCGAAGACCCCAATTCACCCGGTTCTCTTGGTGTTGCAATAAGCGAAGCCGTTGAAATTGCCGCAAATAATTCCGACACAAATTATGCTCTCGGCTCGGTTCTTAATCATGTTATGTTGCATCAATCCATTATCGGGGAAGAGGCACGTCTGCAACTTGCCAAAGTTGACGAGTATCCCGATATTATTATTGCTTCTGCAGGTGGCGGAAGTAACTTTGCCGGCTTGAGTTTTCCGTTTTTACGTGATAAGTTATCCGGCGATAAACCCGATTTAAAAGTCATTGCGGTAGAACCTTCTTCATGCCCAACGCTTACAAAAGGGAAGCTTGCATATGATTACGGTGATACCGTCGGGTTTACTCCTATATTAAAAATGTTTACACTCGGGCACACATTTATTCCACCCGCAATACACGCCGGCGGATTACGTTACCACGGCATGGCTCCCACGGTTTCCAATCTTTACGAAAACAAAATTATCGAAGCCGTGAACTATCATCAGGTTGAGGTTTTTGATGCGGCTAAATTGTTCCTTACAACAGAGGGAATTTTGCCTGCACCGGAGAGTGCCCACGCCATAAAAGGTGCCATTGAACAAGCTAAAATATGTAAAGAACGTAATGAAGCAAAAACAATTTTGTTTAATCTTTCCGGTCACGGGTTCTTGGATTTGGCCTCCTACGGTTCTTACATTGATAATAAACTTGAAGATTACAAACTACCCGATGAAGTAATAATGAGATATTTTGCAGATCTTCCGGTAATTGAGGATTAATTAAAAATAATCGGTTAGTAGTTAAGCTCTGAAGTATTCTGTTGCTTCGGGGCTTTTTGTTTTTAGTAGGAAGTTAATCTGCTTCTGCGAATAACGGCAATAAAAAATCCCAAAAACATTATTATTGTTCCCGACCAAATTAAATTCATGTACGGTTTTATACTTACTTCCGTATGGAATACGGCTTTTTTTGTTTCGGCATAATCGGAATTATTATTTTCGGAAACGGCGATTTTAATTTTACCGGTTGCGTCCAAATTTATTAAATCTATTTTAAGGTTTATTTCTTCCAACAGAACACTTTCAAAATCATGCCTCATATTGCTACTTCTCATTTTGGGAGCTACAAAATATTCATCTTCGTTTTTTTCAACTTTTAAAACGGCCCCTATGTAAAAATCCTTTCCTGCTTGCATTGAGTTCATTGCGTCTTTTGAAAAATCAAATCTTAAAAAAGTGATTTTGCAATTATTAAATTTTACCGATTCGTTTTTAGAAAGAATAAATTCCGTTATATTATTACCGGCAACTGTTTTTGCATCTTCGTAGCTAACGGGGGCTATATATAAGTCCTTCGTTATCAAATTAAGAATATCGGGGTCGCGCATAAGACTTTTATTATAGTCGGAATAATACATAACGGGTGTAAGGCGTTTTCTTGAATTTCCATCTTCAATTTCAACATCAAAAGCGAATTTTTTCCCGTTCTCTATTATACGGTAACCGGTAAAAGTAAGGTTATACCCGAAAACATTTTTCGGTTCTCCTAAAGTTAAATCAACTTGTGCCTCTTTTGTAAACCAAGCCGAAGCCAACACTCCTAAAATAAAAATTGCAAAACCGATATGGGAAACGTATGCTCCTAATTTTATTGCACTCTTTTTTATTACATTATATGCTGCAATTAAGTTAGCCGCAATAGTGAAATATGCGGAAGCTAAAAGAATTACAGCCATTATGTCGGAAATTTTTGCGAGCAAAACAGTTATAATTGTAAAGATAACGGTTATTATAACCGGTACCGTTAAACGCTTGGCAAGGGTTTTTTCGTTGGTAGATTTCCAACTGAGGAAAAGACTAAGTCCGTTTAAAAATCCGATGATAATTGCAACAGGTAAATTCATCCGATTGTAAAAACTTACATCAACAGAAGAGCCGAACAAAGGAGCCGAGGTTCCCGCAATAATAATTATTGCCGAACCGATTAAAACCACGGTTCCGGTAAACAGGGCAAGTTCTCGCGAAAGGAAGTTTTCTTCGGCCGAGAAAGTTTTTTCCAAATATTTCCAACGATAGGCAACAGCACCAAACCCCAGTAATGTAAAGGAAATAATAAACATAAGCAGGAAAAAATAAACAACTTTGCCCGGCGAAACAAAAGAATGAACCGAAGCATCGCCAAGTACACCGCTGCGGGTAAGAAACGTAGAATATAAGACCAACAAATAAGTAAGTATAGATAAGATTAAATTTGTTTTAATAAATCTTCCCGCACCTCCGTTTTTTTGTGTATGTTTTTGAATAAGCATTGTATGAATGCCGGCAACTCCGATTATCCACGGAACAAGGGAGGAATTTTCTACGGGGTCCCATCCCCAATATCCGCCCCAGCCGAGAATTATGTACGACCAATACCCGCCGAGCATTATTGCGAGTCCGAGAATCATCATAGCGGCAGAAAGCCACGGCAACGAGGGAATAATCCATTCTCGGTAATCGTTTTTAATTAATGAGGCAAAGGCAAAGGCAAAAGGAACCGTTGACATTGCAAATCCGACAAAGAGCAAAGGCGGGTGAATTTGCATCCAAAAATTATTGAGTAACGGATTTAATCCTCTTCCGTATATAATAAATTCGTTGAGAGAAATTCCATTGTTTGCCAATAAGTCCGCGAGTTTTTTATTCATTAAAATTAAATGAGTTCCGTTGGTTTGGTCGGTAAAGAAAAATTCTTTTATGAATGGAAGCGATAAAAATTTTGAATTAATACTTCCAAGAGTAATGTAAGTCGGGGTTGTCCAAATATATTCAAAGGGACTTTTAAGTCCGGAGCTAACTAAAATAAGAAGAAATGCTAATGTCAACGTGTAAATCATCATTACTCTGCTTTCCAAATCTTTTCCCTTCTTAGAGGTATATTCAAGCAAAGCGATTCCGGCAAGAGCTGTAAAAAGGAGCCAAAGCATAAAACTGCCCTCCTGACCGGCGTAAAATGTTGACATCAACATTCCCAAAGAAAGATCACTGTTGGAATAATTGTAAATATATCTGAATTCGTAATGATGATTTAAGATTGCGAACATCAAAAAGGTTGAGGCTCCAAGTACGGATATTGTTGAAACATGATAACCGATGCGAGCTAAATTTAATGCTTTGTTGTTTCCTTTGTACGTTAACAAATACATTATTATTGAAAAAACAGAAGAGAACAATGCCAGTGTTAACAATATATTTCCAATCATCTGTTTTTCCTTTTAAGTTTTTTTGTCGAATAAATTATAAATTCTTTTTGCTTGCTTCATAAGATGTTTCATATTTTGAAGGGCATTTGGTTAAAATATCGGAAGCATAAAATTTTCCGTTCTTGTATTTACCGGTAACAACAACGCTTGTTGAAGATTCAAAGTTATTAGGAATTGTTCCCTTATAAACAACTTTAAGCTCTTTCCCTTTGTAATCTTTCATATAGAAGATAAAGGTTTTGGCTTCTTTATTTATTTGATATTTTTTTTCCTTTACCCAAATACCGGTTGCTTTTATACGCCCTTTTGTTTTTTCAATTTTCGAAAAGTCTTCTTCGTACTTAATGTTGGTTTGCGTGAAAAGGTATCCCATAATTGCGAAAAACACAAGAATTATTATTCCGCCGAATATATTTTTATTTTTCATTTTTTCTCATAATAATGTTGCAAAACAAATTCCGGATAGCAAAAATAATAAATATATAATTGTAAATTATATAATATAAATAAAAAGGTGCAAGAACAGATATATACAACAGAACGACAACGAGGTTAATCAAAAATTATTATTAATTATTGCCGATAGAAGTTTATGTGTTAAACGGAAAGCATTAAAAAATCAACCTGAGCAACAGCAGTAAATTGTGTAAACAATATAACAACAATAATAAAAAACAGTTTTTTTATGTGATTCTCTTTTCTCTTGTTTTAGATAATGTTAAATATATGTTTTAATTTTTTTTCACTAAATAATTAACGATCTTATGAAGATAACAGACAAATATAAAATATAATGCGTGCATGTTTTTTATAGTGCGAAGTTATAATATGAAAAAAAACATAGAATAACACAAATGCTTGCATTATTCTATGTTAAATGAAAGATGAAATTATTTAAGAAGTTTTTTTTGAGAGATAAAGATTTTTTTGTAAAGGTCACCTTTTGCTCCGTCAAAATAACTTTCCGGATTTTCGGAAGAGTTAATTATCCACGATGAATCTATTTTTGCTGCGGTTATTCTGCAAACCGTACTATCGTCCAATTCAATGGTAACAATTTTAGTAGCGCTAAAATCGTTAACGGAATCAACAAAAGCATTGCTTGTTAAACGAGCAATAGAGCGGATATATTTTACGGTTTCTGCGGAATCGGCTTTTGAATTTCCAATTGTCCAGTTTTTTCCAAAACGGCTAAGCGTGAATGATTTTTTCGGATACTCGAATTTTACTGATTTTATTTTTTGATAATCTTCGCTTAGTATTTTGTTGTTACGGAAATAGTTAACATCGTGATTGAATGTTCCTTCCAAAAACCCCTCTACAACATAAACATCGGGATTGTCTGAAAGACGTACATAAGAATTAATTTCCCGAGGTTGGCTAAATGAAAATTTACCCAAAACAATATTTAACACTTCGCTGTTGCCCTCCATTAGTTTTACGCGTGTTGCGTTTTCGCCAACCTCGTATTTCTTCCATTTCTCTTTTGTTTTTGCCACAAGACGTTTTGCTTTAATATTGGCAAGCGTTCTAAAAAAGGTTTCCATCTTAGAGGCGGGCACCGTTGCCGTTTTACCGTTTTTAAGTTGTACTTTCCAACTTCCGTTATCCTTAAAAAGTTTAATCTCTTTTCCTTTATAGGATTTAGGATAAACATACATTATCGTAACGGCCGAAGTATCGATCGAGACAATATTTTTATTGAATGTTCTTTCCTTTCTGCCGCCGTTACCAATGTAAAGATAAAGAACAAGCAGACCCAATATTACTAAAACTATTCCAAGCGTTTTGTTTGATTTTTGTTTAAACATAATCCGTATGCATTAATTTGTTTCTGTTTCGTTTTCTTATTTTCCAACGGTAAATTCCAAGAAGAATTACCAAAAATATAGGTAATAAAAAGTTTAAATATTTTAAGAAAGTCCTTGTCCCCTCTTCGATATTGGGGTTAATAGGACGCGAAGTTACACCCTTTGTTCGCAAATCTATTAAGCCGGTATCGTCCGAAAGCCAATCAACGGAGTTAACAAAAAAGTTAATATTATCGGGTTGAAGTTCGCGGGCATGTTGTCCGGTTCCGTTTACAACAAAATCGCCATCGGAAAATAAAACCATTTTGCTTTCGGTGTTTCCGGAAAGTTTTCCTTCGGCAACAACCGCAACGGGCAACTTAGATTCGGTAAAATCCAAGGCACTCCATTTTTTATGGATATTAAAATATACCGGCGGTTTTTCCGTACCCGCTTTATCGGATGTTGTTGCCAAAACGGTAAAATTGATTGTAGTATCTTTAGGCTCAATTTTAATGGGACTTACAAAAGGCATAACAACAGATTCAAGTCCCTCCGTAATAGGATGTTTTTTAAATGTGGAAATATTCGGCAGATACGGGAATTTTACCGGAATATTCATAACAAACATTCCCTGCTGCTGGCGTACCATAACACTGCCGCTGTTTGCATCTATTATAAAACTGTTTTCAAGATTTAGTCCCTTTTCTAAAAGCCAATTTTCAAATCCGGTGTTTACCGATTTTCCCTGTATGGTAGTTAAATCTCCTTCCACTCTGTTTAGTGCCAAGAGCACCCTTCCGCCGGAAGCCAAGTAGTTATCTAACTTTGTAAAAAAGTCGGCAGGAATGGAATCTGTTGGAGCAATAACCATAAAGGTTTTGAATTTTGTTGGAATTTTTGCAGTATCGGCGTATGTATATCTCTTAACATTATATAGTACCGATAATTGTTTGTTTATCTGTTGCAGTTCCGATAAATCGGGGCAACCGAAACTTTGCAAAATTCCCACTTCAGGTTTTGAAGCAAGGGTAAGTTTTTTAATACTTGTAGAGAGAGCAAATTCCATAGCGGCACCGGGTTGAATAAAGGGAATTATCTCCTTTTTATCACCATATTCAACAACGGCACCAAGATAAGCGCGCTGCTGTTTCATTTGGTCGCGTTCTCTTACGTTAATCATAATTGGGCTAACCCCGGCACGTTGCGCTTCCATTTCCGTTTCCTGACTTTCGTTAGGATTAATAAATTCGTAAACAACATTTCCGTCGGAGTAGTTATTGTATTCGATAAGCAAATCTCTAAAATCCGTTCTTGCTTTTTCGATATCGGGTGGTAAGTTTTCGGAAAAATATGCTTTAACCGTTACCGGTTCGTCAAGTTCTTTTAAAATGTTTTTTGTTGCGTTACTTAAGCTGTAGCGCTGGTCGTCCGTAAAATCTAAGCGGAAAAAGAGCTTTGCCGCAACCAAATTAAGCAAAACAATTATTGCTATGGTTAGCAGTACATTCGTCTGTAATTTTTTTCGTGTAATCATGGCTGTTCTTTATTCAACTATGTTTCTTTTTGATAAAACGGTTTTTGCTAAAAATAATCCTAATGTGGTTATAGATAAAAAATAAATTAAATCTTTGCTGTCTATAACACCTCTTGCAATAGATTCGTAATGAGGAGAAAGACTTAAGTAATTAAAAAACAATCCGAGTCCCCCGGTAAAGTTTGCCGAGAGTACATCAAAAATTATTAGGAAGAATACACCGATAAATAACGATAATAAAAAAGCGACAATTTGATTATTGGTAATACTGCTTGCGAAAATTCCTATACTGATAAAAGTCATACTCATTAATATCATACCGAAATACCCGAGTATAACCGCACCATGGTCAACGGGCCCTATTAAGGAAACCGTTATATAGTAAGGTAACGAGAAAGCAAGAGCAATTATTACCAATAACAATACGGCTAAAAACTTACCGGTTACAACCTGAAAATCGGATACCGGCTTTGTAAGTAATAATTCCATTGTTCCTGATTTTTTCTCTTCGGCAATCATCTTCATGGTTAATGCCGGTATAAAGAAAAAGAGAGTCCAATAGGCAATCGAGAAAAACGGTTGCAAAGTTGCTTGTCCGATAAAAAAAATATCGGAGCCGTAAAGCCAGGTAAAAAATCCGGTTAAACCGAGAAAAACCGTAATAAGAATGTAAGCCGAAAGGGAATCGAAATAAGATTTTAATTCCCGTTTTGCAATAATCCAAATCTCTTTCATAGCGTTTAATTTGTTGTTAATTCTCTAAAAATGTCTTCAAGTTTTGTTTCAAGCGGTGTTAATTCCGTTAACACCCAATTGTTTTTTACGCAAAGATTAAAGATGTTTTTTTTGGAGGAAACATTTTCTTTGCTGTTAATCAAAAACGTGTTTTCTTCTTCGGGAACAGGGTCAATCATTGCAACGGTTTCCAAATTTTTCAATTCATTAAAAACCGTATTACTGTTTTCCGCTTCGGAAATTTGAACACGTAAAACCTCAACACCTTGTGCTTGTTTTCTAAGATTAGCCGCGGTTCCGTCGGCAACAATTTTTCCTTGATTGATAATCAAAATTCTGTCGGCAACCGCTTCTACTTCGGGCAAAATGTGAGTACTTAGGATAACAGTTTTTTCTCGTCCCAGTTCTCTGATAAGTTTTCTGATTTCTACAATTTGGTTAGGGTCAAGACCGGTAGTAGGCTCATCCAGAATTAATATTTCGGGGTCGTGAATCATTGCCTGAGCCAAACCAACGCGTTGTTTAAATCCTTTTGATAACTCGCCGATGTTTTTATGCTTCTCGGAATTCAGTCCGGTTAAACGAACCATTTCTATAATTCTTTCCTGAACCTTTGATGCGGGAACGCCGTTTAATTTTGCCGCATATTCAAGATATTCCAAGACGGGCATTTCGTTATAGAGAGGATTGCTTTCGGGAAGGTATCCTATTTTCTTTTTTATGTCGTCTTGGTTATTGTGAATGGAGAGTCCGTTTACCTTTACATCGCCGTCGGTTGGCGCCATAAAGCAAGTAATAATTTTCATTGTAGTTGTTTTGCCGGCACCGTTTGGTCCCAGAAATCCGACAATTTCACCGGTTTTTACTTCAAATGTGATATTGTCTACAGCTCTTTGAGAGCCGTATTTTTTTGTAAGGTTTTCAACTAGAATACTCATAACATAAATTTTGTTTTAATGATAAAATAACAAGTTGAAACTATTTCGAAATTTTGAACAACAATAGCATTGTACAAATGAAATTTAGTTGAGTTCCAAAAAAGTATAATTTTTTATGGAAGTTACCATAGTTGGCATTTGTCCGAAACAAAGTATGGAGGCAGTAACGGTACCACAATTGTGTTGATAAAACTTAAACAACAGAATATACAATTTTTTTGTTTGTACCGTAAACTTTGTGGTTTATAACGCTGTACTTTTCTTTAAAAAGCGGAGAGTTGTTTAGATTATGTATGAGCATTTCACTCGGGTTTTAGTTTCCCAAAAACGAAAGAAAAAGATTTAAGTTAAATTATTTATTAAGTGAAATTGCTTTACGTACAAAGCCGTCGGCTTTTTCCAAACGTTTTTTTGCTTCTTCCAAATCCACATTTGCAAGAATCATAACCAATGCCGTTTTTACATGGCCGTTTGCCTTTTTTAGATATTCGGCGGCTTCTTCGTAACTTACACCGGTAATAGTCATTACAATACGTTTTGAACGTTCAACAAGTTTTTTATTTGTTTGTTGAAGATCAATCATCATATTTTCGTATGTTTTACCGAGACGAACAAAAGTTGTTGTTGTAAGCATATTTAGTATTAATTTTTGTGCGGTACCGCTTTTCATTCTGGTAGAGCCCATAACCACTTCCGGTCCGACGTGAGGGCACATTGCAATATCTACCTCTTTTATGTTAAAGGACTCTCGGGGAGTTGCGGTAATATAAAGGGTTTTTGCTCCTATTTCCTTTGCCTTTTTTACGGCACCAATTACGTAGGGGGTTCGTCTGCTTGCGGCTATTCCGCAGACAACATCTTTGCTTGTAACACCGGCTTTAACAACTTCTTCAGCTCCGCCGCTTTCAAAATCTTCGGCACCTTCTTGTGCTACAAACATTGCTTCTTTACCGCCGGCAATATATCCGTTAATTAAATCTTCGGGTGCCCCGAAAGTAGGCGGGCATTCGGAAGCATCAACAACACCTAATCTTCCGCTTGTGCCAGCTCCGAAATAAAAAAGGCGGCCTCCGTTTTTTATTGCATCCACAATAACATCAACCGCTTTGGCAATGTACGGGATTTCTTTTTCTACTGCGAAAGGAACCTTTTTATCTTCTTCGTTTATTATTCGTAAAATTTCTTCGGTAGATTGCATATCTATATTAACAGAGTTCGGGTTTCTTTGCTCTGTTGATAGTTTACTTATTTCGTCAAATAATTTTTTTTCTTCCGTCACTTGGTTAACTCCAGCAAAACTAATTTTTTATCTTTTTCGTTTCTTAAATTTGAGGGTTTATAAGCCAGTTCAAATATTGTGTGTTTTTTTATGTATGCGCCGTATTTTGTTTCCGCTATTTTAAATTCTTCTGTAAGGTCGCCCCCTTTTAATGCCATTATATAAGCTTTATCTTTAATTAATGGTAAACTATATCTAAATAAAATAATTAAAGGAACTGTTGCGCGACTTACAATTAAATCAAATTTTTTGGAATATTTTTCTTTAAATTCGGAACTTTCCACGCGACTATTAATCACTTTTAGCTTTCCTAATTTCAAGGTATTTATAAATTCGGAAACCGCATCGGTTTTTTTCTTAATTGAATCCACAAGTACGCCCTTCATCATCGGGTTAACAATGGAAAGAGGAATACCCGGGAAACCGCCGCCGGTGCCGATATCTAAGAACCTATTAATTTTATCGGGTAAATATTCGGACAAAAATGCGGAAATAAAAATATGATTTTCCACAATGTTTTTTTCATCTTTACGGGAAATTAAATTAATAGTTTGATTTTTTTTAACAACCAAATCGGCATATTTTGCAAGTTTTTGCAATTGATATTCATCAGGATGAATATCATTATCCCAAAATATTTTTTTTAATTGAAGTAAATATTCTGTTTCTTTATCCACAAACGCCTCAATGAATTTATTTTAATTTCGCAAATATACTAATAAAACGGAAATATCCGAAGGAGAAACGCCTGAAATTCGGGAAGCCTGTCCTATTGTACGCGGTTTTATTTTTTGTAATTTTTCTCTTCCCTCGGCAGATATTTGAGTTATTTTATAATATTCAAAATCTATAGGTATTTTAACTTTTTCTAATTTTTCCATTTTGTTAATCATTTCGTATTGACGGGCAATATATCCTTCAAATTTTGTCTCTATCTCTATTTGTTCTATTGCCTTTTTATTCACGAGCAATTTGTCAATAATAGATATTCCTCTCTTTTTATATAGATTTAATAAATCATATAATTTTACTTCGGGACGTTTTATAATCTTGTCGGCATGTTCGGAATTTTCCAGTTTGGAAGAACCGATTTTTTCAAAATATTTTTCAACATTTTTAGGTTTTATTTTAAAATTATGTAAAAATTCTTTACCTACGGATATTAGAAGCTCTCTCTCTTTAATTTCGTTATAAACTTCTTTCGGTATAAGTCCGAATTCATATCCGTATTTCATTAATCGTCTGTCGGCATTATCTTGGCGAAGAATTAATCTGTGTTCTGCTCGTGAAGTAAACATTCTGTAAGGTTCGTCGGTAGATTTTCCGACAAGATCATCAATCAAAACACCGATATACGATTCGCTTCTTTTAAGAACAAATTCACCGCGTTTCATAATTTTTAATGCAGCATTAATTCCTGCAACAAGTCCTTGTCCGGCAGCTTCTTCATAACCGGAGGTTCCGTTAATTTGCCCCGCAAAATAGAGTCCGCTAATTTTTTTTGTTTCCAAAGTTAAATCCACTTGATAAGGAGGAAAATAGTCGTATTCCACTGCATATGCAGGTCTGTTCATTTTTACATTTTCTAATCCTTTAATAAGGTGCATAGCTTCAAGTTGAATTTCTGCTGTAAGAGATGAAGAAAAGCCATTTAAATAAATTTCATCGGAAGTCAATCCTTCCGGCTCCAAAAACAATTGGTGTTTCGGTTTATCGTTAAATCTTACAATTTTATCTTCGATAGAGGGACAATATCTGGGACCCGCACCATTAATTATTCCCGTAAATAATGGTGATTCGTCAAAGCCCTTTTCCAAAACCCGATGAACAGCTTCGTTGGTGTAAGTGATATGACAACTGACTTGAGGAAGAAAAGGAAATTTCGATTTATCGGTAAAGACGGAAAACGGTTCCGGAATTTCATCTCCGGGTTGTTCAACAAGTACGGAAAAATCTATTGAATTACTATCCAATCTGGGAGGAGTTCCTGTTTTCAGTTTACCATATTCAAATCCCATTGCAGCAATTGATTCGGTTAATCCTTTGGAGGCAGGTTCGCCGTATCGTCCCCCATCGGTTGCAACAAGTCCGGTATACATTATTCCGCTTAAAAAGGTACCGGCTGTTAAGATAAGAGCTTTGCATTTGAATTCTGTACCGGAAGCTGTTTTTACACCGGTGATTTGTTTGTTTTCTTCAAAGGCCTCTGTTACCGAATCTTCAAATATGTCCAATTCTTTTACCGAATTAACAACACGAGTTGCTTCCTTTTCATATAAGGCTCTATCGGATTGGCATCTTCCCGCCCAAACAGCGGGCCCTTTTGATTTATTTAGTATTCTGAATTGAATTCCGGTATTATCGGCAATTTGCCCCATCATTCCGCCCAGCACATCAATTTCGTGAACAAGATGTCCTTTGGCGCTTCCACCGATTGCGGGATTGCACGACATTCGTCCCATTGCGTTTTTATCCATTGTTATCAACAAAGTTGCAACACCCATTTTGGCTGTCACCATCGCAGCCTCTATTCCGGCATGTCCTCCGCCTACAACAATTACATCATATTCTTTCATAGGTTATGTTTAACTTTTTTATAAAATTTGTTTCACGTGAAACATGAAAAGATTAATTATAATCGAGAGTAAACAGACTTTATTGTTTCACGTGGAACATTTATTTTCCGATACAAAAATTATCGAATATATTATTTAGTATATCGTCTGTTGTAACTTTTCCGATTATTTCTCCCAGGGAATCTTCCGCAGCTCTTAAATTTATTGAAACAAATTCTCCGGAAAGATTTTGTTTTAAGGATTTTATAGCTTCTTTCAAACCTGCTTTTGCTTTAAAAAGAGAGTTATAATGTCTTACATTATTAATTACAGCGGATTTTTCCGTAAATGAATTATTCCCCAAAGCTTTCTTTTTTAAGAGTTCCAACAATTCAGTCAATCCGTTTCCGTTAAGAACGGATATATATATATCGACCTTCTGTTTTGTATTGTTTGTTTGTGATAAATCGGATTTATTTAATACCGTAATTATTCTCTCTTTTGGAATAAGATTAATTAACTCATTATATAATTTTTTATCTATTCCGTTAACTACTTCGTCAATTAATAATATGATATCGGCATTTTTTATTGCTTCTTTACTTCGCTTAACACCTTCTTGCTCAACGGCGTTGTTTGTTAATCGTATGCCGGCAGTGTCGAATAATTTGAAAAGTATTCCGTCAATAGAGATTTCTTCACTAATTATATCTCTTGTGGTTCCCGGAATTTCGCTTACAATTGCTCTTGAATCTTTTACAATGTAATTTAACAAGGAAGATTTACCGACGTTTGGACGCCCGACAATTGCAACATTAACCCCTTCACGAACAACTTTTCCGAAAGAATACGTAGAAAGAAGTTTATCTATCTCCGCAATAATAATTTCTATTTTGTTTATTACATCGTTTGGGGAAATAAATTCCAAATCTTCTTCTGCAAAATCCAATTCCAATTCAATTAAAGATGTGGAATTTATTAACTCTCTTCGTAAGAAATCTATTTTTTGTGAAAGGATTCCGTCAAGTTGATTTCGTGCCCCTCGCAACGAAGCCTCAGTTCGCGAGTTTATTATATCGGCAACCGCTTCCGCTTGAGCCAAATCCATTTTTCCATTTAAAAAAGCGCGTTTAGTAAATTCCCCGGGTTCTGCAAGACGAACACCGTTTTTAACAAACTCTTCTATGATTTTTTTTACTACAATTATACTTGCATGCGAACTTATCTCTACGGAATCTTCTCCGGTATAAGAATTAGGATTTTTAAAAATTGAAACAAGTACATCATCTATTGTTTCTCCGGAGCTTGTTGTAATTATTCCGTAATGTATGGAATGCGTTTTACTTTTTCTTATATCGGATTTTCCTTTAAATAGTTCGGCAACTTTTTCTATGGCTCCGTTTCCGCTTAACCGAATTATTGAAATGGCTCCTTCACCCATCGGTGTGGCAAGAGCGATAATTATGTCGTTGTGTAATAAATTCATTTTTTTTATTTAAAAAAATCGGAACTTTAAATTTACCAAATATTATTGCTAAAATTAAATTATACTAACATCACAATAATAACATTAATAAATAATTAATTAAAATTATATATTTTAATTTTAATTAAAACAATTTTATTATTAGTGTAAGTGTTGATTGCTTCTTTAATTTATACTATTTTTAACCAATAATCTTATATCTTTATTTTATGAATAATCGCTTTGTTAAAATATCGATTGTTTTGGTTGTTGTTTTAATAGCCGGATTTCTTTTGGAAGTTTCTTATTCTGATAATATGAATATTAAAAAAGTAATTTCCGCACTTGAAAAAAGAGAACAGAAACAAAATTTTGCAAGTAGTTTAAACTCAACAAAATTTAAAACACTTCCAACCATTGTAAAAAAATATTTAAGAAAAGGAATTTTAAAAACGGATAAATATTCCGTTGCAAAAATAAAATTAACGGGAATAACCAAAAACGAAACTGAAAAAGATTGGGTAAAAAAGACGGCGGAAAAAACATACTCACTTGTAACCCCCGAATTTATTGAGGTTTCCGAAACTTCCGTGTTTAATGTTCTTTGGGAAAAAGGAATTCGCCAATTCGTTAATGGTATTGCAAGTTACAAAGTAAAATTGTTATCGAGTATAAGTAAAAAAAATTTATACGGAAATCAGCTTAACCGCTCCTATCTTACGTTATATTTAATCGAATCTGTTTTTGCCCCGTCAATATTGCTTCCGAGCATGAATGTAAAGTGGCGAGGTATAACCAACAATTCTGCGGAAGCAACTATTTGGTATAAAAATTTACAAAGCAAAGTAATTTTTTGGTTTAATGATAAAGGCGAAGTTACCCGAATCACCTCTAATGATTTTTTTATTCCAAATGAAATTGATTATAAACGTGTTGGAATTACATATAGTTTTGCAAATTACAAAGATGTAAACTGTTATTATATTCCGACATTTTTTGAAGTGGAAATAAATCTTCCCGGAAAAAACTTTACAACGGGAAGATTTCAAATATCCGAAATTAACTACAAATAATTATCTGATTTTATCCTAACGTAGCAACCATAATTGCTTTTATTGTGTGCATTCTGTTTGCTGCTTCGTCAAAGACAATTGAGTAATCTGATTCGAAAACTTCTTCTGTAACCTCCAACCCGTTCATTCCGTATTTTTCAAAAATTTCTTTACCCAGTTTTGTTTCTTTATTATGAAATGCGGGAAGGCAATGCATAAATTTTACATTTGGATTTCCGGTAAGTTCAACAATTTTTTTATTAACTTGGTAAGGTTTCATAATTTCAATACGTTCATCCCACTTCTCTTCAGGTTCGCCCATCGAAACCCAAACATCTGTGTAAAGAAAATCCGCACCCACAACCGCTTCTTCAACATTTTCCGTAATAAGAATTTTTGCACCGGAATATTTTGCAATTTCCGCCGCTTGCTTTAAAAATTTTTTTTCCGGTTGAAATCCTTTTGGTGCGGCAATTCTTAAATTAAGACCCATAATTGCCGAACCGAATAGAATAGAATTTCCCATATTATATCCTGCATCTCCCAAATAACAAATAGTTATTTCTTCCAGCGGTTTTGAAGAATGTTCTTCAATTGTAAGAAAGTCGGCTAAAATTTGTGTTGGATGGAATTCGTTTGTCAATCCGTTCCAAACGGGAACCGAAGAATATTCTCCAAGTTCTTCCACAATTTCTTGTCCAAATCCTCTGTATTCAATTCCGTCATACATACCGCTTAAAACACGAGCCGTATCTTTCATAGATTCTTTATATCCGATTTGACTTCCTGTTGGGCCTAAGTATGTTGTGTGTGCCCCTTGATCGTGTGCGGCAACCTCAAAGGCACAACGCGTTCTTGTAGAAGCCTTTTCAAAAATAAGAGCAATATTTTTTCCAATTAATTTTTGTTCTTCTCTTCCCTCCTGTTTTGCCAGTTTTAGCTCCTTGGAAAAATCGAGCAAATATCGCAGCTCTTCTTTAGAAAAGTCGGAAAGTTTCAGAAAATTTCGATTTTTAAAATTTTGTAACATTATTTACTCCTTTATACAACCATATATTTTTTTTACAAATATATTTAACATAATAAAAATAGAAAAAATATTTTATCGTAAATTTCCGTAAATGATAATTATATAAAGTAACTATTCATATTTTCGGATATCTATATAATTATAATAGTTATTAATGCATAATTATTAAAAACAAGAGGCCGATTTTTGAACACTAATACAATTTGATGAATAGACAATTTTAAGTAAATTTATATTTTATTTTTTCTCAAAATGGAAGTTGTAATGAAAAAAATTTTAGGAATATTATTATTTGGAATGTTGTTTATAAGATGTTCCGGAAGCAAAGACACTTCGTTAATGAATGCCGAAGAAAACTTGGCCTATGCTATGGAATTATATAATGATGAAGATTATGAATTTAGTATTAAAGAATTTCAATCCATCATTTTACAATTTCCCGGAAACCAAGTTAATGACGATGCACAATATTATTTGGCAATGTCTTATTATAACGATGGACAATATCTGTTGGCCGCTTACGAGTTCAGCAAATTAATACGTGATATTAAAGGAAGCGAATACGTTCCTATGGCTCAATTTATGTTGGCTGATTCATATTACCAACTTTCTCCACATTATTCGTTGGACCAAACCTATACAAAAAAAGCTATTTCGGAATTTCAATCGTTTATAGATTTTTTCCCGACCGACCCTAAAGTTGAAGAAGCGGAACGCAAGATTAGTGAAATGAATTATAAATTGGCAAAAAAATTATATAACTCAGCAGAAATATACGAAAAGATGGGATATTTTAATGCTGCAATAGAATACTATACAAAAGTTTATGAACGATATCACGATACGGAATTTGCCCCCGAAGCACACTATAAAAAAATACAACTTCTTTTGGATAAGGAACGTTTTGCCCAAGCGGTGGAAAATATGAAATTGTTCTTAAATAAGTACACGAACTCTAAATATACTTCGGAAATTCAGAACTTATATGATGAAATGAAATTTTAATATTTTTGTTAAGGTTTTCAAGAAACAAAGGAATTGTGTGAAATATTTTTTAAGCATATTATTAATAACAAACATTGTTGTTGCACAAAAAACGGATTTTCTGTTTAACAAGCTCCTTGAAACAAAAGGAAGAAACATAAAATATTCGCAAAAAACCGAGAATAATATTAATACCGAAAAATGCGGATTTCCGTTAATTGTAGATATAAAATTGAACTTTAATAAATTTACTCCGACTCAGCAAAATGTAATTAACAATATTTTAACTCGCCCCGAAAGGCAAACAAGCATCGTATCTCCGCAAAAACATTTTCGAATTCATTACGATACCACCGGCGCTAATGCCCCCGATTATTATAACGGTGTTCCCAATACAATTAAGCTTAGTATAGATTCCCTTGCAATAGCTTTGGATTCCGCATATCATTTTGAAATAAACCTATTGGGTTTTCTTCCGCCACCTTCCGACGGCACTGACGGTGGTGATGAATTATACGATGTTTATATTTCAAATATGGGAAGCGGTTATTACGGCTGGACAAACTATACAAGCATAGGAAACGGAAAAGCGAAAAGTTATATTGAAATTGATAACAATATGGATGTATACTCCAAAGGAATTGCCGGGGCAAGGGTAACAGCGGCACACGAATTTCATCATGCAATTCAAGTGGGAAATTATCGCGAACCGATTTCGGGCGATAAATATTATTTTGAACTTACATCTACCTCGATGGAAGAATTTGTTTTTGATGACATAAACGATTACTATAATTACCTCCCAACATATTTTCATAACCCTGATAGAAGATTCACATATAATGTTGGCGGGTATGATAGAGTTATTTGGAATATTTTTCTAAAAGAAAAATTCGAACATTCCGAAGGTACTCCGAAAAAAGGATTCGAAATTATCAGACGAACTTGGGAAATTATGAGAAATAAAAACAACTCTGCAATAAAAGCTGTTAGCATTGCTTTGTCGGAAAACGGACTATCCTTAAAAAACACATTTGCTGAATTTTCGTGCTGGGTATATTTTACCGGAAACAGAGCAAAGCCCGACTTTTATTTTACGGAGGGAGAAAATTATCCGCTAATTAAACCCTTTGTTTCCTATAAGTATGAAGGACCAAAAAAAACATATCATATGTCGGTTCAACCGATGGCAAATAATTTTATTCTTTTTGATTTATCTTCGTCAGGAATAAATGACACACTTTTTTCAATTATTTCCAATAGCGATATTAAAAACGCCGAGGCTGACCCGCATGCTAAAATTACCTATGAATACAGTTTGCTGACAAAAACCGAAGAGGGGAGTAACGAAATTGCCGCCGGATATCATTCAAAAATTACAAGCAACAATATAGAATTTTTAAAAGAAAAGAATGTTTTTAACAATGTACTTATTAACGGAAACAATATATCTCGCAAAGAGATTGATTATGCTTACCCCCAACCTTTTGATTATCTAAAACATAACTTCCTTTTTTTTCCTGCAAAGTTGAACGAAAAAGGTACGGCTACCCTTGCAATTTATAGTGCCGGAATGAACCTTGTATATAACGGTGAAAAGAAAATTTACAATAATGAAAAAGTTGTAGTTCGTTGGGACGGCAAAGATTTCTACGGAAATAAACTTTCAACCGGAATATATATTTACGTTACAAATTCTAATGGCAATGTTATTACCGGAAAAATAGCAATCATTAATAAATAGGTTTATGAGTAATCACAAACTTATACTACAAGATGTTACAAAATTTTTCGGAAGAAGATTAATATTTCAAAATATTAATAAAGAATTTTTTTCGGGAAACATATACGGATTTGCCGGAAATAACGGAACAGGCAAATCCACGCTTGCAAAAATTACTGCGGGGTTGCTTTCACCTAACAAAGGCAAAGTGGAACATTACAAACAACAACAACCGATTGATTATAATGAGCTGTACAATTTAATCGGGTTTGTTTCCCCCGAGTTAATTTTATACGATGAATTTACTGCGGAAGAAAATGTTTTGTTTGCCTTGCAAATACGCGGAATAAAACCGGACGGAAAAAAGATTGATTTTCTGTTTGAAAAATTTAATTTATTTGGCAGAAGAAAAGACACATTAAAAAAATATTCATCCGGTATGAAACAACGGGTTAAATTTATCATTGCATTAATTCATAATCCCACACTGCTTATTTTAGACGAACCCACATCAAACCTTGATAATAAAGGGAAAGAGATTGTGTATAAAATTATTGAAAGCGAAGCAAAAGAAAAACTGATTATTATTGCTTCCAACGAAAAAAACGATTTGTTATTATGTAACAACATTTTACAACTTGAAAATTACAAACAATAATTAAGCGAACTAAAAAAGTGAACGGTTATTCCATTTTTAAAAAGGACTGGTTTTCGGAGTTGCGCACACGCTATGCAATAAACGCATTGGCAATGTTTATACTTGTAACGGTTAGTGTTATTTTATTTTCCGTCGGGGAAGAAGAAATATCGCCTTACCTAACCGGTGGTTTGTTTTGGGTGGTTATCTTTTTTTCAGCAATGTCGGGGCTTTCTCGTGTTTTTGTTTCCGAAGAAGAACGAGGCACGGTTCTTTTACTCCATTTGCTTGCAAAACCGTCAACAATATTTACCGGAAAATTATTGTTTAATATTGTTCTTGTGTTTTTAATGAACGGAGTAATTGTTCTATTATACACGTTGTTTTTTAATTCGTTTGTTATTTTAAATACTCAATTATTCTTTATTACAATTATACTCGGCAATTTTGGAATAGGAATTTCTTCAACAATAATTGCCGCAATTATTTCCAAAGCAGGAGCAAAAGGAACACTCTATCCCGTATTGTCCTTCCCTGTATTGCTTCCGCTTATCTTAGTCCTTTTGGAATTAACCGAATATTCAATTGACGGTAAAACAATAACCGAATCATATGTTGAATTGTTAATTCTGCTTTGTTATAATGTTATAATGTTGACAGCATCTTATCTATTGTTCGATATAATTTGGAAAGACTAATTTATGGAAACATTCAAATATTCTTTTTTCTCTAAAATAATTTATCGTTATTCCAACATTCCCGTTACTCTGCTTGCCTTATATGTTTTTTCCCTTTCGTTCCTTTTTCTCTTTGATAATCTATGGTTTGTATTGCCCTTAACACTAAGCGGCGCAGTAATTATTACGGTTAATAAAGTTTTCTTTCACGGTTACCGGTTTTTTCCTTTCGAAATAAAGGTCGATAATAAAAAAATGATTTGCACGGATTTTTATAATTCAAAAAAGAAAATTGTAATTCCCTTCGTAGACGTAGATAAAATAGAAGGCGGATTTTTTTCCGGAAAGCCTACGAAACCGATTTACATTTACGCCAATAATACAAAAACAATTGGAATTACTCCGCACATAAAAAATCAAAATAAATTATTAACAATAATTTTAAGCAAAGTAAAAAAATCCGTTTACAATACGGCTCTTTCACAAATAGGGCTACATAATAAAAAGTAAAAAAAAACCCATCAAAAAATGATGGGTTAAATAATTCTATCTGTGTTAAATTATTTTTTCTTAGGTGGATAAACAGCATCTTGAAGAGCTTTACCGACTTTAATTTTAACAACAGATTTTCTTGCTATTTTAATTGGTTCACCTGTTTGAGGGTTACGGCCTTTTCTGGCTTTTCTAACGGCAACGGTAACTTTACCTATACCCGGAATGGTGAAACCTTTTTTAGCATTTTTTGCTGCTAAGGTTGCAAGCTCAGCTAAAAATTGAGCCGATTGTTTTTTTGTTACAGATAATTTTGCTGCCAAATGATCAACAATTTGCGCCTTTGTTAAAGGTTTTTTTGGATCTGCTTTTTTAGCAACAACTTTTTTTGCTGCAGCTTTTTTTGGAGCAGCTTTCTTTGCTGCGGCTTTCTTTACAGCTTTTTTAGGTTCGGCTTTTTTTGCTTTTGCCATGTCTTTTCCTATGTTTGTTAAAGGATTTAGTGAATGTTGCTTGAAAAATAAAAAAATTATTTAAATAAAAAAACATTTTTAATTTTTTTTAACACCCGTTTTATCCAATGATAATAGGGTAAGAATAACATTATTTGTAATTTTAGAGTGTTAATAAAGAGTAATATGTTGATAAAGGAAATGTATAAATATTTTTTTATCTGGTTTTTTCTTTTGTTTGTAATTAATACAAACGCTCAAACTATTTTAAAACTTACCGATTCCCTTTATAATAAAGGGAAAAATGAAATTGATACGTTAACCATGCCTATAAACAAATATATTGGCGATTCAACAATTATAAAAAAAGAAACTCCACGGTTTATCCGAGATAGTAGAAATAAATATTTTTCGAGCTTAAAACAAAAAGATTTTTCCACGGAAGATATTCGAAGCATATCCGATGCTTTTGTTTATCTGCCGTTTGCTTTTGTTCAAGACTTAGGACATTTCGGGCAACCCGGCGAACAAATGTTTTACGGCTTGGGGTTTGGAAATATTTCATATTCCCGTGATGAAATTTATCTTAATAACCGTTGGCAAAATTCATTTAATTTAAACAGGCTTTCCAACGAGGCAATTGATTCGATTACAATAACCCCGATAACAAAAGGGTTTTTGTATAATCCTCAAAACAATCCGGTAAGTGTTAAAATAAATAATTATTTTGACTTTCCGAAACGAGCAATAACGCGACTTAAATTTTTTCAAGCCAGTTTTGATGAAGGCTTTGTTAATGTGTTGTTTCACACACCGGTAACAGAAAAAATCAGTTTTGGTTTTGATGTTTCCAACTCCGCAATAGATTCAAGGTTTATTAACAGCGATTACGAATCATGGAAAATCAGCGGAGAAGTTAATTATCTGGTAAATAATAAGTTGAATATAAAAGCAAGTTACTTTTTTACATATGATACGCTTGCTCTCTTCGGCGGGCTTGATACAAATAAAATGCTTAATGAAAATTTTTCGAAAGTTTTGTATGAAATCGTAAACGGAAAATCTTCACGTTACCAATTAACCTCTACAAATAATGCCTCAATAAAAATTTTATCACGTCTTTTCCCGAACTCGGTTACGGAGTTGATTTTTTATTATAATACGGTCTCACAAAAATTCAGACAAAATCATGAGACAGCGGTTGCTTATATTCCGACAATTATTGATGATAATAACTATTCAACTGCGGGAATTTACTTAAAGAACTATTACTCTCAACCGTATTTTTCCCTTGATATTATTGGCAATTATGAAATTACTAAATTCGACATGGATATAAACAATGTTAAATTAACCCAAAACGTTCTTACTGTTTCCGGCGAATTAAAATTGTTAAATAAATTTAAATATTTTGTTCCCTCGGTTTTTGGAAAAATTAGCAATTACAATAAAACACTATGTAAAAACAAAAACGAAACCTTGTTGGGTTTTGGCGGAGATATAACCGGAGAGGTAAATGACGGCATCTCGTATTATGTCGGGTTCTCTTGGTTTCAACAACAAAACATTCTTTTCAATAATTTTTTGGCAATCTCCGAAAACAATATTAACTCGGCATCCGATAATCATGCGTTGGAATTCGGTGTGGTATTTTCGCAAGAAAAGTTTTCCGGGAAACTTGCATACTTTAGTTACAAAGCAAACAACAGAGCAATCCCATATATTCCCGATAATTCAACCGATACACTTTTAATAAATGAATATTCCGCATACCATAATATGGATATTGTTAATAAGGGTGTCGGGTTAAGTTTTAATTATAAATTTTGGAAAATCCTTTTGAGCGGTGGAGTATCCTATTGTTTTTCTTCGAAAAAAGAACGAGTATATGCATCTCCCGATTTTTCAATTGCGGGGAAAATTTATTACTTAGACCATCTCTTTAACAATAACCTTTATTTAAAAGCAGGCATCAATTACAGAATTGCATCGGAACAAAATCCGTTTGTTTACGATTTTGAAAAATCACGTCAAATTACGGAACGTCTTACGCCTCTTGTCCATTATACGGTTGTTCCTTCAACATATCAAATTAATTTGTATGCGGCGGGAACAATACAAGAGCGTGCAACTATTTTTATTACATTGGAAAATGTTTTGGATAATGCCTACTACATTGTTCCGTATTATTTTAAGCAACCCGTCACACTTAAATTTGGTGTAAATTGGTTGTTGTTCGATTAATAATCTTTTGTTATATAATCCAACAGAGCAAACAATTTTTTATTAATATAATCAAATCGGGATTGGTCTTTTAACATTTCTTCCGGGGTTTGGATAAAAGGAGCATCAGTCAGTTCGTGTGATGAATTCTTTATTAATTGCTGCAAAGAATTTTTTGTAACTTCCAAATGATATTGTAGTGCAAATACATTTGTGTTGTAAAGGAATGCTTGGTTTTCACAAACATTGTTTTCGGCTAAACGTATTGCTCCGTTAGGAATTTCAAATGTATCTCCGTGCCAATGAAATACGGGATTGTTTGTAGTAATAATTTTTTTTAATTCGTTATCATAACTGTTTTTAGTTGTGCTAATAGGAAACCACCCAATCTCTTTTTCTTTGTTCTTTTTTATTTTTGCTCCAAGCACATCGGCAATAAGTTGCGCTCCCAAACAGATTCCAAGCACGGGTATTCCTTTTTTTATTGCTTCTTTTATAAATAGTTTCTCTTCGGATAAATAAGGGAAGGTTCTTTCATCGTATATGTTCATCGGTCCTCCCATAATTATCAAGAAATCGAAACTGGAAATATCAGGAAGAGATTCATTTAAATAAAATTTTGTGGAAGAAATATTGTGTTTTTTTTGTTTTACCCAGTTTAATATTATTCCGGGTCCTTCAAAATTAACATGTTGCAGGTAATGTATTTGCATAATTATTTTTGTTTGTACGTAAAATAAAATTCCGTTTTGATTATATTTTAAAATACAAATTTAGGAACTTGATTGAAAAATATACTATTGTTTTTGCTTGTAATCATTGCTTCCGGATGTGTATCGTCACCACGATTCTATTTGCATTCGGAGAAGAAAAATTTTCATAAAGAGAAAAAAGAAGTTTCCGTAACCCCTGTTGATACTCTTTTTAATTTATCTGCTTTTCCCGAAACGGTTGAAGGATATGCCTCTTTTTACGCCGGTAAATTCGACGGAAAAAAAACAGCCAGCGGCGAAATTTATAATATGTACGAATTAACCGCCGCACATAGGACATATCCGTTTAACACTATGCTGCGGGTTACAAATCTTGCAAATAATAAATCCGTTATTGTTCGTGTAAACGATAGAGGTCCTGTTCCCGAGGGAAGAATAATTGACCTATCTCTTGGTGCGGCAAAACAATTGGGAATGGAAACAACCGGAGTGCAGAAAGTCCGCATTGAAGTGATTGAATGGGGAATAAAATAAAATTAATAATCGCTCAGATTGTTAGGCATATATATAAAAAAAGCTCGAGTAAAATTACCCGAGCTTTTTTAAGTTTTATTTGTTCTCTTTATTTTGAGATGCAATTAGATTTAAAGCGCTACCGGCTTTAAACCATTCAATTTGATTTTCATTCATTGTATGATTAAGAACAACTTCGTCCGTGGTTCCGTCGGCATGTTTAAGTATCAATTTTAATTTACTTCCCGGTGCCAATTCTTTTATTCCGAGTATGCTCAATTTATCGTCTTCCTGAATTAAATCGTAATCGGCAGGGTTATCGAAAGTTAACGGCAGCATGCCTTGTTTTTTCAAATTGGTTTCGTGAATACGAGCAAAACTTCTGGCAATAATTGCTTTTCCGCCAAGGTATCTCGGTTCCATTGCGGCATGTTCTCTGCTTGAGCCTTCGCCGTAGTTTTCATCGCCAACGGCAATCCACGGAACACCGTTTTTCTTATACTCGCGTGCAACATCACTGGTTCGTTTGTATTCTCCGGTAAGTTGACTTTTAACTTCCCCCGCTTTTCCGGTAAAAGCGTTTATTGCTCCAAGAAATAAATTGTCTGAAAGATTATCCAAATGACCTCTGTATTTTAACCAAGGGCCCGCCATAGAGATGTGGTCGGTAGTACATTTTCCCAATGCTTTTAATAACAATGCGGCATCTTCAATATCGTTTCCGTCCCATGCTGGAAAACGTTCTAACAACTGAAGTCTGTCGCTGTTTGGATTAACTTTTACTTCAATGTTGGAGCCGTCCTCCGGCGGAGCCGTGTATCCGCTTAAATCGGGGACAAATCCTTTTTCCGGAAGTTCGTCTCCAAAGGGGGATTTTAATTTAAATTCGTTTCCTTCAGCGTCCGTAAGAGCATCTGTTTCCGGATTAAAAGTTATTTTTCCGGCAACAGCCAAAGCGGTTGTAATTTCTGGAGAAGCAACAAAAGCCAAAGTGTTCGGATTTCCGTCTTGGCGTTTTGCAAAGTTTCGGTTAAAGGAATTTACGATACTGTTTCGTTTGTTTTCGGGGTTATCCATACGTTGCCACATTCCTATACAAGGGCCGCAAGCATTAGCCATTACCACGCCGCCGAAATCGACTAAGGTTTTTAATTGTCCGTCACGTTCAATTGTTGCCCTAACTTGTGCCGAACCCGGTGAAATAATAAATTCCGATTTTGCTTTAAGTCCTTTATCCAAAGCCTGGCGGGCAACACTGGCGGCTCTGTCAATATCTTCGTAACTGGAGTTTGTACAACTTCCGATTAATCCCACGCTTAATTTTTCGGGAAAATCATTCTCTTTTGCAGCTTCTTTCATTTTGGAAAGAGGCCATGCTCTGTCCGGAGAATAAGGGCCGTTCAAATGCGGAGTTAATTCGTCCAAATTAATTTCAAGAATTTGATCGTAATATTTGTCCGGAGATTCATAAACCTCAGCATCGGCTTTTAGGTTTTCTGCATTTTGAAGAGCCAACTCGGCAACATCTTCTCTTCTGGTTTTTTTAAGATAAGAAACCATCCTTTCGTCAAACGGGAACAAAGAGGTGGTAGCACCAATTTCAGCCCCCATGTTACAAATAGTTCCTTTACCGGTTGCTGAAATTGACTTGGTCCCTTCGCCGAAATATTCCACAATTGCACCGGTACCGCCTTTTACTGTAAGTTCACCGGCAACTTTAAGAATTACATCTTTCGGAGAAGTCCAGCCGGAGAGTTTTCCCGTTAATTTTATACCGATTAATTTAGGCCACTTAAGTTCCCACGGCATTCCCGCCATAACATCAACCGCATCGGCACCGCCAACACCAATTGCAACCATTCCCAAGCCTCCGGCATTAGGAGTGTGGGAGTCCGTTCCGATCATCATACCGCCGGGGAATGCGTAATTTTCGAGAACAACCTGGTGAATAATTCCCGCACCGGGTCCCCAAAAACCGGCACCGTATTTTTGAGTAACGGATTCAAGAAAATCATAAACTTCTTTGTTCTCTTCTTTAGCTCTTTTCAAATCCGCTTCCGCATTATCTCTTGCCTGTATAAGGTGATCGGCATGTGCAGTTGTGGGTACCGCAACTTTTTTTCTGCCGGCATGCATAAATTGAAGCATTGCCATTTGTGCGGTAGCGTCTTGCATTGCAATTCTGTCCGGTGCCAATTCTACATACTCTGCGCCCCGTTTGTATTCACGCGTAGGTTCCTCCCAAAGGTGGGAGTATAAGATTTTTTCCGCATAAGTCATCGGTCTTCCGAGAATTTTTCGTGCTTTTTCTATCTTTTCGGATAGACCGGCATATACTTTTTCAATCATATCAAAATTTTCGGCCATTTTTTTCTCCTTTGTATATAATTAAATGTAATTAACAAATTTACTGAAATTTTTAAAATTCTGCTTTGAAGTAAAAATTATCGGATTTAATTCCGAATTATACCATTATAAAACAAAGCATCAAAAAGGTTGTAAAATTTATTCAAGTAAATCGGTAAGAATCTCTTTTGTTGCTTCAAGAGCATAATCAATTTTGGAGATATCTCGTCCGCCGGCGGTTGCAAGATGAGGGCGTCCGCCGCCGCCGCCGCCGACAAGTTTGGCAATTGCACCAACAATTTTACCAGCTTGTAGTTTTTTCTCTTTTATCAAATCGTCCGAAACAACGGCAACAATACCAACTTTTTTACCGATATCGGAAATTATTATTCCCACACCGCTTTTTATTTTATTGCGTAAGTTATCTCCAAGTTGTTTTAATTCGTCCATATTGGAAACAGAAACTTTTCCTCTAATTAAATTAATGCCGGAAACAATTTCGGAGTTTTTAATAATTTCGTCCACGGCACCTAATTTTATTTTTAATTCAAATTCTGCAATTTCCTTTTCTAACTTTCGTTTTTCGTTATTGGCGGAATTTAATTTTGCTTTTAACTCGGTAATAATTTTTTCTTGGTTGTAAATATATTTTTCAACACCATTACAGGTAATCGCTTCAATTCTGCGTGTACCGCTTGCAACGGAAGATTCGCTTACGATTTTAAATATTCCTATTTCAGAAGTATTATTTACGTGAGTACCTCCGCAAAATTCCATTGAGTAATTTCCGAATTGTATTACATTAACGCTATCTCCGTATTTATCTCCAAAAAACATTAATGCTCCCATCTCTTTCGCTTTTTCAAAAGGAATATTGATATGATGTGTTACCGGAAGGGATTCACAAATTTTTTCGTTTACTTCGCGTTCAATTCGTTTTATTTCGTCGTCGGTTACTTTTTGATAATGGGAGAAATCGAATCGCAATCTTTCAGGGCCCACATATGAGCCGGCTTGTTTTACATGTTCGCCGAGTATTTTCCGTAATGCGGAATGCATTAGGTGGGTTGCCGAGTGATTACGTTTAATATTCATTCGTCTTTGTTTGTCAATAGAAAGTTTAAGTTTTTCACCGGGATTAAAGTTTAATTTTTCTTTTGTTTTTACAACGTGAATTATTTTATCGTCAATTTTAAAAACATCAACAACATCATATTTTCTATTGTCTTTAATAACAAAACCAGTATCGTTAACTTGTCCGCCGGATTCAACATAGAAAGGGGTTTTATCAAAAAGAAGCATAACGGCTTCGTCTGTTTCTTTTATCGCCAAAAGAGTTGCTTCTGTATAATCTTGAGTATAACCGATAAATTCCGTGGCAACGGAAGTATTGCCTGTAAAGCCGTTAAGGGATTGAACTTTTATTTCCGCTTCGGAAATTTTACTTTTTGTTGAATTTCTGGCTCGTTGGCGTTGCTCTGCCATTAATTTATTAAACCGTGCTTCATCAATGGAAAGCCCTTTTTCTTCAGCCATTATATTTGTAAGATCAACAGGGAATCCGTAAGTATCGTAAAGTTTAAAAACATCATCGCCGGAAATTATATTTGTCTTTTTCGCTTTTACTTTTTGTGCAATTTGCTCAAAAAGTTCTATACCTCTGTCAAGGGTTTTATTAAAACTTTCTTCCTCGGCTTTGATAATTTTTTCTATGTTTTCTCTGTTTTTTACTATTTCGGGGAAAACATCCCCCATTGTATTTATGAGTACATCTACAAGTTTAAACATAAAAGGTTGTGTAAGATTTATTTTTCTGCCGAAGCGAGCGGCGCGGCGCAATATTCTGCGTAAAACATATCCGCGTCCTTCGTTGCCGGGTGTTGCACCGTCGGCAATAGCAAAAGTAAGTGTGCGTATATGATCGGCAATAACCCGCATGGATATTATGTTTTCTTCCCCTTCATATTTTGTATCGGCAATTTCTGCAATTTTATTGATAACAGGTGTAAACACATCCGTTTCATAATTTGATTTTTTGTTTTGTAAAACGGCAACAATTCTTTCAAAACCCATTCCCGTATCTACATGTTTTGCCGGAAGGTCGTGCAAATTACCCTCGGCATCTCTGTTGTATTGGATAAAGACAAGATTCCAAATTTCAATACATTCTTCCACGCCGGCGTTAACCCATTTGGGGTTATCGTAATCATCGCCAAGATTTATATGTATTTCTGAGCACGGACCGCACGGACCGGTTTCGCCCATTTCCCAAAAATTATCTTTTTCGTCAAACCGTAGGATGTGAGCGGGGTTTATGTCGGTTTGGTTTTTCCATATTTCCATTGCTTCATCATCAGTTCTGTAAACGGTAGCCCACAAGCGTTTTTTAGGTAATTTCCAAACCTGTGTAAGTAATTCCCATGCCCATGTGATGGCTTCTTTTTTATAATAACCTGCTTCGGGATTGTTGGGGTCTCCAAGCGACCAGTTTCCCAACATTTCAAAAAATGTATGATGATAAGTGTCTCTGCCGACTTCTTCCAAGTCGTTGTGTTTGCCGCTTACTCTTATACATTTTTGGGTGTTGGCAACACGGTTATAATCCCGTTTTCCTTTTCCCAAAAAAACATCTTTAAATTGATTCATACCGGCATTGATAAAAAGCAATGTCGGGTCGTCGAAAGGAACAACAGGGGCGCTTTCTATTATTCTATGTTCTTTTTTTGCAAAAAAGTCTAAAAATTGTTTTCTGATTTCTTTTGATGTCATCAAATTTACCTGAAATATTATTATATTTTTTAATGATTACAAATATAAGAAAATGTTGTTGCGGTTACTAACAATGTGTTTAGATTCTGTTTTTTTTGAATAAAAAAAGAGAGAAAAAATGACGGTTGCCGTAAAAGAATAATTTACAACAACCGTTCGATTTATAGGAAGGAGACAATTAAATAACACTATAGGCAACGGTTAATCCTGCCATAACAATTGCAACCATGCTCATTAATTTTATCAAAATATTTAAGCTGGGTCCGGAGGTGTCTTTAAATGGGTCGCCAACGGTATCACCAATAATGGCGGCTTTGTGTGCTTTAGAGCCTTTTCCTCCCAAGTGCCCTTCTTCCACGTATTTTTTTGCGTTATCCCAAGCCCCGCCGGAATTAGCCATAAAGACCGCCAAAACAAATCCTGCAACCAAAGCACCAACCATAAGTCCTATAACGGCAGGAACTCCGAGAAGTAACCCGACTAAAATCGGGACAATAATGGCAATGCTTGCGGGTATAAGCATTTCGTGTTGTGCCCCTTTTGTAGAAATAGCCACGCATTGTGCATAATCGGGTTCGGCTTTTCCTTCCATAATACCGGGGATTATTCGGAATTGTCTTCTTACTTCGTCAACCATTTTGCCCGCTGCACGTCCAACGGCATTCATTGTTAAGCCGCAGAAGAGAAAAGACATCATAGAGCCTATGAGCATACCCACCAATACTTTCGGGTTCATTAAGGTTACGTCGTAGTATTTCATAAATTCTGTTAAAGAAGCCGTTGAGGTTTCGACCGAAACACCGTTGCCCAAATCGAGTACGGTTTGCCCCAAGCGGATTAAACCGATTTTTAATTCTTCAACGTAAGAAGCCAATAAAGCCAATGCTGTTAAGGCAGCCGAACCGATTGCAAATCCTTTGCCCGTTGCGGCTGTTGTATTGCCGAGTGAGTCAAGGGCGTCGGTTCGTTTTCTAACCTCTTCGCCGAGTTCGCTCATTTCTGCGTTTCCGCCCGCATTATCCGCAATGGGTCCGTAAGCATCGGTTGCCAAAGTAAGTCCTAAAGTGGAAAGCATTCCTACCGCCGCAATACCGATTCCGTAAAGACCCATTCCCATTTGAGAAAAGTTGAAACCTGATGCAAAGAGAAAAGAGAGAACAATTCCCGTAACAACCGCAATAACCGGAACGGTTGTTGAAATCATTCCGGTTCCAAGACCGGAAATAATAACGGTTGCCGGTCCGGTGCTTGTACTTTCGGCAATTTTTTGTGTGGGCTTATATGATGATGATGTATAATATTCAGTTGCTTTACCAATAACAATACCGGTAATAAGTCCTACAACAATTGCCCCCCAAATGCCGTAGGGGTTTTTAACATTAAGCAAAAGAAGGATTGCCAGAGAAAAAACAATTATTAAAGCGGAACTGAAATTAATTCCTCGTCCTAAAGCATTTAATAAATCTTTTTGAGTTGCACCCTCTTTTGTTCTTACCATAAAAACACCGAGTATTGAAAGGATAATACCCACAGCCGCTATTAACATTGGGGCAATAACGGCTTTGAATTGCAGTTCGGGCATACCGGCAAAGGCGGCTGCACCCAAAGCGGAAGTTGCAAGAATAGAGCCTGCATAAGATTCGTACAAATCGGCTCCCATACCTGCAACATCGCCTACGTTATCGCCAACGTTATCGGCTATTGTGGCAGGGTTACGGGGATCGTCTTCGGGAATACCCGCTTCGACCTTTCCTACCAGGTCTCCGCCAACATCGGCGGCTTTGGTATAAATTCCCCCGCCAACTCTTGCAAACAATGCTTGTGCGGATGCCCCCATTCCGAAAGTAAGCATTGTAGTTGTAATTATTATTATGTTATTACCGTTATTTGCCCCAATGGGATAAAAATAATTTAAGGCAACAAACCAAATTGAAATATCTAGTAAACCAAGGCCAACAACAACAAGACCCATCACGGCACCGCTGCGAAAAGCAATTTGTAAAGCCGTGTTAAGAGAGGTTCGTGCGGCATTGGCTGTTCTTGCAGAAGCGTAAGTAGCGGTTTTCATACCGAAAAATCCCGCCAAACCGGAAAAAAATCCTCCGGTTAAAAAAGCAAAGGGAACCCACGGATTTTGTAGATTAAATCCGTAAGCCATAATGGAAAAAACAATTGTCATTATTATAAAAAAGATGCCCACAACCTTATATTGTTGTTTTAAATATGCCATAGCTCCTTTCCGTACATGGGAAGCAATGGTAACCATTCTGTCGGTTCCCTCGCTTGTTTTCATCATTTGGTTGTAAAAAAAACGGGCAAAAAGTAAGGCAACAATTGATGTAAAAGGAACAAACCAAAAAATCGTATTAATCATAATTCATTTTCTCCGGAAATTTTTAATAATTAAAGCCTTGAGTTAAAGCGGATTTCCACCATGCATAATATTTTCCTTCCAATTCCGATTTATCGGGAAGAGGGAAATAGAGTGTTTGTTTGTTGTCACCAACGAAAAGGCCGTTTTTAACGGTTCTGAACATAACGTCCGCATTTGTTTTTCTTATAACGGTTTTGTTCGGTTTGGATTCTTTTTCTTTTAATCCTATTAGGCAATCCCGTAAGTGATCCACATTTGAATAAGGAAGATTGTTTAAAGGGGCATTTTGCGGGTCATCGGCCAAACCGTTCAATATCAATTCAAAAAAAGCAATTTTAGGAACGGAAACAGGGTGCTCCGTTGCGGTAAGGTATTTACAAAATTTAATGGGATTTAATTTGCTGACAACAATGGGGTTAACGGGTGCAAGTTGCTGGTATAAGTGTAATTCCCCGTCTTCTTCGGTTGCCGTATATTCCTTTTTTTTAATTTCCAGAACACGCCCGTCGTCTGTTACAAGATAAAGATTATTTATTGTATTAAGGGGAACATGTTCTAATACTCTGTAAATTGCCAAATATTTAGAGCGTTTAGGTGACCCGTCTTTGTTAGGAATGCATCTTTTTTCGATATCGTCAAGATTAAAATAGTTGCTTTCAAAATTTGGATTGATTTCAAAAAAAATCGCTTGCCCGCGAGTTCGTTTTTTTGTTCCCACGGCCAAATATTTTCCGAAATCTTCCGGCGGAAGCATGGAAGCGATTAATGCTTCGGGCGTTAGGGAAAGGTACAAGTAGCGTTTCATTATCTATCTCCTTTTAAGTTATCGGTTACTTAACAATCGTAAAAAAATGCATCTCTTTAAGATGCCGTAAAAATTCTTTTTATAATTATAAAAATAATAAATTATGATATCTTTATCAATTTTTACCGGAGTTTGGTATTTCGTAACAAATAAGAATGTTTTTTTTATTAACGAATTTTAAACTCTTTAAGACCATTCCTTTCATAAGTTTATAAAGGGAAATCTTCTTATTCTGTAAAACCTTATAGGAATAAACTTAAGTTAGTTGAATGAACAAGTGGTAATGGTATTATAATTCGTATATTTGTAATTAAAATAAAAGAAAGAAAATGGAAAAAGAGATAAAAATATTTTTACCCGGTCTGGATAATCAAATAAGGTTTGTTAAACGCAATTTGGAGCTGAAAGATAAACGTGTATTAATACTCGGTGGCGGAAGTGAAGAAATAGTTAAGCTTTTTGCCGAAGAAACGGGGAGAGAAACAGAATTGATAGTTGAGAGTTATAATTCCTTGTTAAATTCACGATTATTATTGGGTGAAAACACTAATATAAAAATTCGTTTAATGGATTTTGAAGTTACGGATTTTGATAATGCGGAATTTGATTTGATTTATACTCAAGGGGCGGTTTCGAATTCACGCAGAAATAAAATTGTTAAAGAAATAAAACGTATTTTAAAACCAAACGGATTTTATTGTGTGGGTGAAGTTATAACATTAAAAAAAGAGGTGCCTCCTTTCGTAGAGAATATTTTTAATGCTACCGATTTGGTGCCCCTTTTTGTTAATGATATTGCCGATTATTATGGAGAGAGAAAATTCAAAATAATTGCAGAAAAGGATTTAACTTTTACCTTAGGCGAGTATTATTCCAAATCGTTAAATAAACTGAAAAAGTCCATAGAAAATATGGAGCAAAAAGAAAAATCGTATTATAAAAAATTAATAAATATGATTAGCCACGAAGCAAAAGCATATTTAAATGAAGGTTCAGACGAGTATGTGGGATTTTATGCGTTGATTTTACAAAAACAAAAATAGAGCTAAATAAAAAAGTTAAAAATATTACGGCTATAAAAAATGAAAAAAGGTGAAGTTTTAAGGTTAAAGATAGAAAGTTACGCATTTGAAGGAAAGGGGATATCCAAAATTCCTTTTGAAGAAGATAGTACGGAAAATAAAAAATTTGTTGTTTTTGTGAACGGGTCTTATCCCGGAGATGTTGTAAAAGCACAAATACGAAGAAAAAAACGTTCGTATGCCGAAGCGGTTGTTGAAGAAGTTATAACTCCTTCGCAAGATAGAACAAAAGCGCAATGCCGATATTTTGGAACTTGCGGAGGATGTAAGCAACAAAATCTTAAATATAACGTTCAGCTAAAATATAAGCAGGAACAAGTAACAGATGCGTTTAATAAACTTGGCGGCTTTGAAAATTTTGAGATTGAAGAAATTATTCCGTCTGAAAAAATATTTTTTTATCGCAATAAAATGGAATTCTCTTTTTCCGATAAACGCTGGCTTACAAAGGACGAAATTCGGCAAAACAACGAAATTGCCGATCGTAATTTTGCATTGGGACTACATATTCCCAGAATTTTTGATAAAGTTTTGGATATTACAGAATGTTTTTTGCAATCCGAAGAGAGCAATAAAATTTTAAATTTTACTCGTGATTTTTTTAAAAAGAAAAATGCTTCCGTTTTTTCCACAAAAACCCACGAAGGCTATTTGCGGCACCTTGTAATAAAACAAGCATCACATACTGATGATTTAATGGTTAACCTTGTTACTTCGGAACAGAATGACGAATGGCTTGCGGAGTATTCCGAAAAAATAAAAGAACTTGTTCCACGAATTACAACCGTAATAAATAATATAAATCAAAAAAAAGCAAAAACGGCTTACGGAGATTTTGAAATTATATATTCGGGCAATGGGTATATATACGATTATATCGGTAAATATAAATTTAGAATAAGTGCAAATTCATTTTTTCAAACAAATACAACGCAAGCGGCAAATCTTTACCAAATTGCTCTTGATTATGCGGAGCTGAACGGAACGGAAGTTGTTTACGATTTATATTCCGGAGCGGGAACAATTTCAATTTTTGTTTCGGAACACACAAAGGAGGTTTATGCTTTTGAAACAATAGAATCCGCAATAAAAGATGCCCGTGTAAATAATAAACTTAACGATGTAACCAATGTAAAGCATATTCAAGCGGATTTAAACAAATCCTTTTTGCCGATTGTGGAAAGCAAACAACTTCCGAAACCCGATTTGATTTTACTTGACCCGCCGCGCGCTGGGATGAATCCTAAAACGGTAAAAGATTTAATAACACTTGCTTCGCCGAAAATAGTATATGTTAGTTGTAATCCCACAACGCAGGCACGCGATATAAAATTGTTGGCGGAAGCAGGGTATAAATTAATAAAAATACGCCCCGTAGATATGTTTCCGCATACATACCACATAGAAAATGTTGCATTGTTAATTAAAGAATAATTTTTATGTGTTGAATGATAAATTGTTGATAAAGCATTCGACTATATATTAAGTTAGAAAATTCACAATACATATTTTCCGTTTGAAAGTTTTTTACTTAAAATAATAGAATAATTCCGCGGCAAAAATATCCTAAAGTTTTTATTATTCCGTTGTTTTTATTGTAATGGCAATAATTCTCGCATTTTTATCTTTATTACTCCCTTGCTTAAACTTTTTGATTTGGGTAATTTTATAAATTGTATTTTAAATAATAAAATTTGCATATAAGGACTTGTTTTATGAAATATCCGTTTTCCGAAGTAGAAAAAAAATGGCAAAAAAAATGGGAAGAAAATAACACATACAAAACCGACCTTTCCGATTTGGAAAAAAAACTTTATACCCTAGTAATGTTTATTTATCCCTCTGGTTCAAAATTACACATAGGGCATTGGTATAACTATGCTCCAACTGACAGTTGGGCGCGTTACAAAAAATTACGCGGTTATAATGTTTTTGAACCGATTGGTTACGATGCTTTCGGATTGCCCGCAGAAAATTATGCAATAAAGACGGGAATTCATCCTCAGGACAGTACACTTAAAAATATTGAAGATATTCGTCTGCAACTTAAAGAAATGGGATGTATGTATGATTGGAATGCGGAATTAATGACATGTGTTCCCGAATATTACAAATGGAATCAATGGTTGTTTTTACAGTTATATAAAAAAGGATTGGCTTACAGAAAAAATGCTCCGGTTAATTGGTGTTCTTCGTGCCAAACCGTTTTGGCAAACGAACAGGTGGAAACAGACGGAACTTGCGAACGTTGCGGCACTATGGTGGAACGTAAAGAATTAACCCAATGGTTTTTTAAAATTACAAATTATGCCGATGAACTTTTGGACGGACTTAAAAAAATAGATTGGCCCGAAAAGACAAAAGCAATGCAGGAAAACTGGATTGGCAAGAGCTACGGTACGGAAGTTGTTTTTAATGTTGACGGCCACGATGATAAAGAGATACGCGTCTTTACCACACGTGCGGATACACTCTTTGGAGTTACTTATGTTGTGCTTGCTCCTGAACTACCTCTGGTGCAAGAGCTTACAACGGATGAACACAGAGAGGAAGTAAATTCATATATAGATTCCGTAAAATCTCTTTCCGAAATAGAAAGAACTTCAACGGTAAAAGAAAAAACCGGAGTTCCTATCGGAAGCTATGCAATTAATCCCGTTAACGGAGAAAAAGTACCGATATGGATTGCCGATTATGCACTTGCCGGATATGGCACAGGCGCCGTTATGGCAGTACCGGCACACGACGAAAGAGATTTTGAATTTGCCAAAAAATTTGGTCTTCCCATACGTAAAGTTATTTTAAAAGAAGGTGAAAATGAAAATGCGGAGTTAACCGAAGCCTATACGGAGCCGGGAATAATGATTAACTCGGGAGAATTTAACGGTTTAAATTCCGTTGAAGCAAAATCGAAAATTACAAAATGGCTTGAAAGCAAGAACAAAGGAAAAGAAAAGATTAATTATCGTTTACGCGATTGGCTTATTTCCCGACAAAGATATTGGGGAACCCCTATTCCTATTGTTTATTGTGATAAATGCGGAGAGGTTCCCGTAAAGGAAGATGATTTACCGGTTGAACTTCCGTATGAAGTTGATTTTAAACCGAACGGCGGTTCGCCCCTTGCCGGCAATAAAAATTTTGTTAACACGGTTTGTCCGAAATGCGGTGCTCCGGCAAAACGTGATGTTGATACCATGGATACTTTTATGGACTCTTCTTGGTATTATTTGAGATACTTAGACCCTAAATATTCCGACGGAATGTTTGATAAAAACCTTGCCGACGTTTGGACTCCGGTAGATATGTATGTTGGCGGAGCCGAGCACGCAACAATGCATTTACTTTATGCAAGATTTATTCATAAGTTTTTACGCGATATTGGGTTGGTAAATTCAGACGAACCGTTTCAGCGATTGATCCATCAAGGTACAATTACAAATCAAGGTGCCAAAATGAGTAAATCGAAAGGGAATGTTGTAAATCCTAACATCTTTATTGATGAATACGGTTCCGATGTTTTCAGAATGTACTTAATGTTTATGGGTCCTTACGAACTCGGCGGTGATTGGAGCGATAAAGGAATTGTTGGTGTAGATAGATTTATTCAACGTGTTTATTCGTTATTCGAAAAAAACAAGGGATTAAACAAAACAGTTGTTGCTCCCGAAACCTTTGATTTGAAAAAATTATCCGAAACGGAAAAAGAAATTTATCAATTGGTTAATAAATCTTTAGAGAAAATTGAAGGCGAAATAGAAAATTTTCGCTTTAATACAGCGGTTGCAACACTTATGGAGTTAAACAACGGCATAAAAAATCTTGAAAACACTTTTGATGAATTTAAACTATACACCTTGCAACGTGTTGCGGTTATGCTTGCTCCACTTGCCCCTCATTTTGCGGAAGAATGTTGGGAAATGCTTGGAAATGAAACCGGATTGTTTGATAGGCCGGTTTGGTATGAAGTTGATAAATCCGCCCTTATTCAAAATATGGTTACAATTATTGTACAGGTAAACGGCAAAGTTAGAGCAAAACTTAATTTGCCTGTTGACAGTGACGAAGAAACCGTTAAAGCCGCCGCACGAAACGACAGTAAAGTAAAAGCCCATACTGAAGGAAAAACGGTTGTAAAAGAAATTTATGTAAAAAACAGAATTTATAATATAGTAGTAAAATAACGATGTAAATATCCGCATCATTATTGGAGAAAACAATGTTAGATATAAAATTTATAAGAGAAAATCCCGAACTTGTTAAAGAAGGAATTAAAAACAAAAACGAAAAAGATACAGTTGACGATATTCTTGAACTTGATAAAAAACGCAGAACGTTATTAACCGAAGTAGAAGAGAAAAAAGCACGTAAAAATAAAGTGTCGGCTGAGGTGGGGCGATTAAAAAAAGCAGGTGAAAACGCAGATGAAATAATTGCCGAAATGAAACAACTTGCAGATGAAATAAAAAACATTGATGATGAAGTTAAAAATGTTGATGCGGAATTGAATGAACTTTTAATGTGGGTACCTAATATGCCCCATTCTTCGGTGCCCGTAGGAGCCGACGAAACAAGCAACGTAGAAACAAAACGTTGGCTTCCGGAAGGTTTTTCTTTTGAAAATACCGAGCAAATACTTGATCATATTGAACTGGGAAAAAAATTAAATATTCTCGATTTTGAAAGAGGTGCAAAAATAACAGGTTCGGGGTTTCCTGTTTATGTAGGCAAAGGGGCGCGTTTGGAAAGAGCATTAATTAATTATATGTTAGATTATCATTTGGATAAACACGGTTATATCGAAATAATGCCGCCCTTATTGGTTAACGGCGAATCGATGAAAGGAACCGGACAACTTCCTAAAATGCAAGATGATATGTACTATGCCGAAAAAGACGGTTTGTATGCCATTCCTACCGCAGAAGTGCCTATAACAAATTTACATCGTTCCGAAATTTTGAAGGAAGAACAGCTTCCTATTTATTATACCGGATATACACCTTGCTTCAGAAGAGAGGCCGGTTCGTACGGCAAAGAGTCAAAAGGCTTTTTGCGTGTTCATCAATTTAACAAAGTTGAAATGGTAAAATTTGTTAAACCTGAAACTTCTTATGATGAATTGACAAAACTAGTGGGAAACGTAGAAGATATTTTGAAGGAATTGAAAATTCCATACAGAGTAATAGAACTTTGTACCGGCGATTTGAGTTTTGCGGCAGCGAAATGTTTTGATGTGGAAACATGGTCTCCTGCCGAAAAAAAATGGCTTGAAGCATCATCGTGCAGTAACTTTGAAAGTTTTCAGGCAAGACGTGCAAAAATTCGTTTCAAAAGTTCCGAAAATAAAAAGACGGAGTTTGTTCATACACTTAACGGTTCGGGCCTTGCAACAAGTCGTTTAATGGTTTCCATTCTCGAAAACTACCAAACACCTGAAGGAAAAGTTATTGTACCGAAAGTATTACAAAAGTATACCGGCTTTGCCGTAATAGATTAAGTGAAAAAGGCGGATGTTTTTTCATCCGCTTTTTATTACAGTAAATTACTTGCCAACTCTGCCAAAACGGAACGCTCCCCTTTTTCCAAATTAATATGCGCATAAAGTTTTTCGCCTTTAAAATGGTCTATTAAATAAGAGAGTCCGTTTGATTGTGAATCAAGATAAGGGTGGTCAATCTGATAAATATCTCCCGTAAGAACTATCTTTGCTCCTTCACCGGCTCTGGTAATTATCGTTTTAATTTCGTGGGGTGTTAAATTTTGTGCTTCATCCACAATAAAATATATTCGTTGTAAACTTCTGCCCCTAATATAACTTAGCGGCTCAATAACCAATTTATTATCCTTCAGCATATTTTGGATTATAATATAATTTTTATCGTTTTCTGAATATTGGTCTTGAATAACTTTAAGGTTATCCCACAACGGTTGCATATAAGGGCCTAATTTGCTTTCAACATCCCCGGGCAAAAAGCCGATATCTTTATTGCTCAAGGGCACAATCGGGCGCCCGACAAAAATTTGCCGATAATTTTTTCTTACTTGTAAAGCACAAGCCAAAGCAAGCAATGTTTTCCCGGTTCCGGCTTTTCCGGTAAGTGTAACCAAAGGGATATCGGAATTTACCAATGCATCTACCGCAAAGGTTTGTTCGGCGTTTCGCGGCGTTATTCCGTAGGCGGGGTTTTTATCCAGTTTGTTGAAAAACACCATTTCACTATCTAAACGTGCCAATACGGAGCGATTGTAATTTTTTATAATAAAAAATTTGTTGGGAATAAATTCCGATTCGGTTTTTTCTTTTACAATGTTCGCATTAACTTGAAACGGCGGTTCGTAAAATTTTTTTAAAATTTCATCGTCAAAATTATCAAGAATATCTTTCCCGCTGTATAGTTCGTCAATACTCCGAATACGATCTGTTGTGTAATCTTCCGCCAAGATACCAAGGGCTTTTGCTTTCATACGAAGATTAACATCCTTTGTAACTAAAATATGTTTGCGTTTTATTTTGCTTGACTTTTCAAGTTCGTATGCACAGCTTAAAATTCTATGGTCGGGGGTATCTTCCCTGAATGCTTTTTTTATTTCGTCGCACAAACCGTTTGTAATTACAACCCGCACTTTTCCTTTCCCTTTTCCGAGAGATATTCCCCCGTTAAAAAGGGCTTTGCCGGTAAGGGAGTCAAGCGTTCGTGCAAACTGGCGTGCGTTAATATTTATTACTTGGCTTCCTCTTTTAAAGTGGTCAATCTCTTCAATTACGGTTAAAGGAATTACGATATCGTTTTCTTCAAACTGATGGATTGAATTCGGGTCATGTAGAATTACATTTGTATCCAGAATAAATGTTTTCGGGGTTTTCTTTGTCATAAAGCCCACCGTAGTATTGATAAATTTTTATGCAATAAATAATTATAATATATTATTTAAGCAAATAAAAAATATTATGGAAAAGAGATGCTTTGCCTACAATGTAATACAAATCCGGGGTGGATAAATGCCGTTAAACAAAATATTACCGCAACAATAATAGATCATGCCCATGCCGAAAAAAAAGCGGCACAAACAGCTTTGAATTTGATTAATACATATCCCGAAAAAACCGACTTGGCTTTGGAATTATCGGAGTTGATTATAGAGGAGATTAATCATTTTAAAACCGTGATGGAACTGCTTAACAATAGGGGTGTAAAACTGACCAAAGATACGGGAGATGAATATGCGCGGCAACTCTTTTCCAATTTACGAAAAGAACAACCGCAAAGGTTTTTAGATCATCTGCTGGTGGCGGGCATTATTGAAGCCCGTTCGTGTGAGCGATTGAAAATTTTGGAGAATAATATTGATGATTCCGAGTTGAAGAAAATTTATCATGAGCTTTTTCCTACTGAAGCCAATCATTACAGGATGTTTATTGATATTGCAAAAAAATATTTCGATAAAACGGAGGTTGAAAAAAGACTTTTTGAACTTTCCGCTTTGGAATGCAAAATAATAAAAAAATTAACCGATAAACCGACAATGCACGGATAAGAGTTTAATAAATAGAAGGAAAATAAAAATGGCGATTGAAACAATTAACCCTGCAAATAATTTTGTTGTAAAACAATTCAAAGCAATTTCCGATGAAGAAGTAAAAGAAAAAATTGAAAAAGCACACACCGCTTTTCTAAATTGGAGAGAAACTTCTTTTGCCGAACGCGGCAAAATGCTAAATAACACGGCAAATGTATTGCGTAAAAATATAAAAAAATATGCCGAAATTATGACAACGGAAATGGGTAAGCCTATTACACAAGCTATTGCCGAAGTTGAAAAATGTGCTTGGGTTTGTGAATATTACGCTGAAAATGCGGAAATGATTTTACAAAAAGAATTTATTCAAACCGATGCATCGGAAAGTTATGTGCAATTTGACCCGTTGGGAATTGTACTTGCGGTTATGCCGTGGAATTATCCCTTTTGGCAAGTACTCCGGTTCGCCGCTCCCGCATTAATGGCCGGTAATGTTGCTCTTTTAAAGCATGCATCAAACGTTCCGATGTCCGCTCTTGCAATCGAGGAGCTTTTTTTGGAAGCGGGATTACCCGAAAATGTTTTTACCACTCTTTTAATAGAATCGTATCAAGTAGATGCCGTGTTAAAAAATTCTTTGGTAAAAGCGGCAACATTAACCGGTAGCGAACCTGCAGGCAAATCGGTAGCATCAATCTCCGGCAAAATGTTAAAAAAAACCGTGATGGAATTAGGCGGGAGCGATCCCTTCATTGTTCTGGCTGATGCCGATATTGATGATGCCGTAAACATCGGGGTTACCGCACGCACATTGAATAACGGACAAAGCTGTATTGCCGCAAAGCGATTTGTTATGGTAGAAGATGTTGCCGATGAGTTTGAAAAAAAACTTGTTAACAAAATGAATTCGTTGGTTATTGGAGATCCTATGGATGAAAAAACGGAATTGGGCCCGATAGCCAGAGCCGATTTAATGTTAGAGCTGGAATACCAAGTTGAAACCACTGTAAAGCAAGGAGCAAAAATTCTATGCGGCGGAAAACCTCTTGATAGAGAAGGAGCCTTTTTCCCCGCTACGGTTTTATCCGGCGTTCAAAAGGGAATGTTGGCATACTCGGAAGAATTATTCGGTCCGGTTGCAATAATGATTCGTGCAAAAAACACGGAAGACGCTATACGCATAGCAAACGACACTCCGTTCGGACTGGGTGCATCAATTTGGACAAAAGATATTGAGAAGGCAAAAGAATTGGCAAAAAAAATTGATTCGGGTTCGGTTTTTATTAACGGACTTGTCAAATCCGATCCGCGTTTGCCTTTCGGCGGAGTAAAAACTTCTGGTTACGGAAGAGAATTATCGCACTACGGAATAAAGGAATTTGTAAATATCAAAACCGTTTGGATTAATGATTCGGTGATTTAAAAAACATTATAAAAATAGGTTAATATGTTTTTATTCCGGATATAAACGTTCTATTGTTTTATTATCAATAATTTGATTTAAATGTAAAAGATTCACAACCGCTGTTTTTTTATTTCATATGGGAAAATTAAAATGGTAATTTTGAATAGTAAGTTTAGATAGTAATTGTTTTTGCGGATATAATATTATGAAATTAAAAAAGAAATTTAAATTTTCAGATGGAAATCAAGTTTGGAGGATAAAAATAACCGCTTCCGATAAACTTCTTGTTGAAACACGCGATACGGAAAAGATGAAGGCGTATTTTCATTCCTATGGACTTATTGACGGGAAAAAATTTTTTTCTGATTATTTAATGCCGGAACCTTTTTGGTTGGGAATAGAAGCAATAGAAGATGATATAATTTTTTTTCACCGTTATGCCAAACCGGATATGCCGGGACACCGCGGAATTTTCGCTTTTGATATAAACACACAAGAAATTTTATGGGAAAACGATTTATACTCATATCTTTTCATTAAAAACAACTCTCTTTATGTTTTTCAAGAACGCTTTGAAGGAAGAATCTTTTCAATTCTTGATTTAAGAACGGGAAAGGTAATTGAAGAACTTGGAAATAATTTCGATAAAATAAACGAACTAAAAGACGAGGCGGAATCATCCGTAGATTACAGTAATTATCTTTTCCCTGAAAGATATTATTCTACTAACAATACTCTTATCGATACAATAATTTCTAACAAGACCAAAGATGTTAAAATTAACGGCAGTATTGATTTTGTTGTAAATGATAATTTGCTGGTTTTTAATTTTCATCAGGTCGGTAAAGGAAAAGAACTTATTAATAAACTTTATGTTTTCGATTTGGAAAAAGCCAAAGAGATTTTCGGTGATATATTAAATAAATCGGCTAATGCTTATGCCCCGGATTCTTTTTTCGTTTACAAAAATCTGATAATTTTGTTGAAAGAGAAAAAAGAGATTCTTATTCTTGAAATAAAAGAATGAGGTGCTTATGAAAATTTCTTCGGAAGAAAAAAAAATCATGTTGCAAATAGCACATAACGCCATTGCTTCTCTTTACGATAAAAACATTTCCGATAATATCGATTATGCAAAATATCCAATTTTACAAACTCACAAAGGGGTTTTTGTTACTTTAACAAAAAACAAAGCTTTACGCGGTTGTATCGGGTATATAATATCAAATCTGCCTTTATATCAAACAATACAAGATTCTGCAAAGCAAGCTGCAATCGGGGATCCGAGATTTCCGAAATTAACACGGGAAGAATTTGAAAAAACAGCAATCGAGATTTCCATTTTATCTGAACCTTTTCCAATGAAAAGTTACGATGAAATTATTATAGGTAAACACGGGCTGATTTTAACCGAACAAGGAAGGCGAGGATTATTGCTCCCCCAAGTGCCCATTGAACATAATATGACAAAAGAAGAATATTTATCCGCTCTTTGTCAAAAAGCGGGTTTTCATCCTAACCTTTGGAGAGAGCGGGTTTTGGATATAGAGATGTTTACGGCGGATGTTTTTTCGGAAGAGGAGATAGAAGATGACAAGTAATATAAGAAGACCGGCTGTTGCGGGAATGTTTTATCCATCCGACCCTGTTGAACTTAAAGAGACAATAAAAAAGCTGCTTGATAACAACAGACCTTCAAAAAAATATAAAAATATTGTTGGAATAATTTCACCACACGCCGGATATATTTATTCGGGAGAGAGTGCCGCTTTTGCTTATAATGTGTTGAACGAAAATTCAAACTTTAAAACGGCAATTATCATTTCACCCGGTCATCATGAATATTTTAGAGGGTGTTCAATTTTTACAGGCGATGCTTACGACACTCCCCTTGGCAAAACAGCCGTAAACAAAAAGCTTTCGGAACAAATTATAAACAATTCAAAAGATGTCCGTTTTTCCGATATGGGACATGAAAAAGAACATGCTCTGGAAGTTCAGTTGCCTTTTCTTCAAGTAATTAAAAAAGATTTTACAATTGTTCCGATTGTTATGGGAGATCAAAATGCCGTTTATGTGCAAGATTTATCGAAAGCTCTTGCCTCTGTTATAAATGATGATATAGTGATTATTGCAAGTTCCGATTTGTCCCATTTCCACTCTAAAAAGGAAGCACAAAAATTAGATAAAATAATAATTGATAGAATTAATAATTTTGAATACCCCGAACTTTACAACGATTTAGCAAGTAGAAAAACCGAAGCATGCGGCGGAGGCGGGATTGTGGCTTTGCTTGAAACTGCCGATATTGTCGGTAAAAACAAGGCGGAAGTATTGTCCTATACAGATTCAAGTAATGTTACTTTAGATACAACAAATGTTGTGGGTTATCTATCGGCCGTTGTTTACGGAGGATAATTATGAATAAATTTTTTATTTCGTTTTTCCTCCTTTTTCTGCTGTTTTCATGTTCACCAAGGCAGACGCTTCAAACTCAGGTTGATACCATCTTTTCGGAATTTAGAGAAAACACACCCGGAGTTTCCGTATTAATAAAAAAAGACGGGAAAATAATTTTCAAAAAAGGTTACGGTCTTGCAAATTTGGAAAATAAAACTCCAATTACACCCAAAACAAATTTCAGATTAGCATCAATAACAAAGCAATTTACGGCATATTCAATAATGCTTTTGGAACAAGAAAGAAAACTTTCCTTTGATGATAATCTTACAAGGTTTTTCCCTGATTTTCCGAGTTATGGAAGAAAGATAACAATCAGAAACATTTTACATCATACATCCGGTTTACTTGCATATGAAGAAAATGTTGACGATACGGTTACCGCACAATTAAAAGACGAAGACGTTTTGAAAATATTAATGAAACAAGACTCCACCTACTTTGAGCCGGGAACAAAGCACAGATACAGTAATTCGGGGTATGCGTTGCTTGCGTTAATTGTTGAAAAATTATCCGGCAAGACTTTCGCCGAATTTTTAAAGGAAAGACTTTTTACACCGCTTAACATGACAAAAAGTATTGCATACGAAAAGGGGGTTTCCGAAGTTTCGAACAGAGCATTCGGTTATACCAAAACAGATAGCGGATTTGTTTTTACGGACCAAAGTTTATATAGTGCCGTGTTAGGCGATGGAGGGATATATTCTTCAACGTTGGATTTGGTTAAATGGGATAGTGAAATTTCAAACCCGGTTTTACTTCCGAAAAAGAAACTTGAATCAGCGTTACAAAAATTCTGCTTGCCGAACGGAGATACCGTAAATTACGGATTCGGGTGGCGGCTGGACCCATACAGAAATTTTGAAAGACCCTATCATACCGGAGGCACATCCGGTTTTAGTAATATTTATATGAAAATACCCACACTGGATTTAACAATTATTGTTTTGATAAATATTCGTAATTATGATGCAAAAGGATATGCGGAAAAAATAGCGGATATTTTTATTGATGAAAATAATTAAGAGGGAAAGACAAGAGTTATATAATAATTGATATAGCTTAATCTATTCGTTAAATTTAAAATCGTTTTAAAAATAAAAAGAGAATTTTTATGAGAGCCATTATTCCGGTTGCCGGTTTTGGAACAAGACTAAAACCACATACTTTAACACATCCCAAAGTGTTATTAAATGTTGGTGGAAAACCGATTATTTCTCATATTGTTGAAAAATTATTGGAAGAAAGCATTACCGAAGCAACATTTATTGTAGGGTATCTGGGCGAACAAATTGAAAGCTATATTACCGAAACATTTCCCGAATTAAAAGCCGATTATGTTGAGCAAAAAGAATTATTGGGTTTGGGACATGCCATATATCAAGCGGCGCGTACATTTAAAGGCGAAGAGCTCTTTATTATTCTTGGAGACACAATCTTTGATGTTGATATGGGGCAAGTTTTAAAACTCGAAACATCGGCATTGGGTGTAAAAAAAGTTGAAGACCCGAGAAGGTTCGGAGTTGTAGAATTAGAGAACGGATTTATCTCCAAATTAATCGAAAAACCGCAAAATCCCACAACCAATCTTGCTTTGGTTGGTTTGTATTATATTAAAAATTCCGCCCTTCTTACGAAAAGCTTAGAAGAACTTTTTGCAAAGGATATAAGAACAAAAGGGGAGTTTCAGCTTACAGACGCTCTACAGCTTATGATTGAAAATGGAGAAAAGTTTTCAACATTTCCCGTCGAAGGATGGTACGACTGCGGAAAACCGGAAACGCTCCTTTCCACAAATCAATTTATCCTTTCGCGCAACGGAAAAAGTTTGAAACTTGAAAATGTTGTTATCAATCAACCCGTTTATATTTCTTCTACGGCAAAAATTAACAATTCCGTTATAGGGCCTTACGTTTCTATTGGCGATAATTGCGAAGTGGTTGATTCGGTAATAAAAAATTCTATAATAAATAAAAACTCCAAAGTAAAACGCATGGTGTTAACCGATTCTATTGTTGGTGCCGACGCTAAGGTTAAGGGGAGTCTTCACAAAATGAATGTGGGAGATTCGTTAGAGTTTGAATTAATAAATGAATAAAATATAAGAGGAAAACATGTCATATTTTTTTACATCGGAATCTGTTTCCGAAGGACATCCCGATAAAATTTGCGATGCAATTTCCGACGGAATATTGGATGCAATTTTGGAACAGGATGCTAATGCTCGCGTTGCTTGCGAAACATTTGTAACAACCGGTTTGGCGGTTGTTGGTGGTGAAGTAACTACAACTGCTTATGTGGATATTGAATCTGTGATTAGAAAAACAATTAGAGAAATAGGATATACTAAAGCGGAATATAAATTCGATTCGGAATCATGCGGTGTGTTAAATTCAATTCATTCCCAATCTCCCGATATTGCAATGGGGGTTGATAAGGGTGGTGCCGGAGACCAAGGGATTATGTTCGGATATGCTTGTGACCAAACTCCCGAATTGATGCCTATGCCGATTGTTTATGCACATAAATTGGTAAAAAAACTTTCCGATATCAGAAAGAAAAATCCGAAGCTTATGCCTTACTTGCGTCCCGACGCAAAATCTCAGGTAACTATTGAATACGATGAAAACAATAAACCGTTGCGTGTTGAAGCGGTTGTTATTTCCACCCAACATGATTCGAAAGTAAAACAGAGCAAAATAAAAAAAGATATTATAGAACATGTAATCAAAAAAATTATACCGGCAAGACTGCTTGATAAAAAAACAAAGTATTTTGTAAATCCTACCGGACGTTTTGAAATAGGCGGGCCTCACGGAGACAGCGGCTTAACCGGAAGAAAAATAATCGTGGATACCTACGGCGGTTGGGCACCTCACGGCGGCGGTGCGTTTTCGGGCAAAGACCCTTCTAAAGTTGATAGAAGTGCAACATATGCTGCGCGTCATATTGCCAAAAATGTTGTTGCCGCAAAGTTGGCTAAGGAATGTTTAGTTCAACTTGCGTACGCAATCGGTGTTCCGGAGCCTGTTTCGGTTTATGTGGATACAAAAGGTACCGGCGTAATTCCCGATAAAGAAATTTCCGAAATGATTGTTAAAGAAGTTGATTTAACACCGGCAGGAATTATTAAACGGTTAGATTTAAGAAAACCGATTTATCAAAAAACATCCAGTTACGGTCATTTCGGAAGAAAAGACTTCTCTTGGGAAAAACTTGACTTGACGGAAACATTTAAAAAATATAAATGATTATGAATGACAATATAATTTAGAAACGAAGGAATAAAAATGAGTGAAGAAATAAAATATAAAGTGGCTGATATTAATTTAGCTGATTACGGAAGAAAAGAGATTGTTCTTGCAGAAAAAGAGATGCCGGGATTGATGGCGCTTAGAGAAAAGTACGGAGAAAAAAAACCTTTGAAGGGAGCTAAAATTATGGGTTCGCTTCATATGACAATCCAAACGGCTGTTTTAATAGAAACTTTGGTAGAACTCGGAGCGGATGTACGTTGGGCAAGTTGTAATATTTATTCAACCCAAGACCATGCGGCGGCGGCAATTGCCAAAACCGGTGTTCCCGTATTTGCTTGGAAAGGAGAAACCCTTGAAGAATATTGGTGGTGTACGGATATGGCACTTACCTGGCCGGACGGCTCCGGGCCCGATTTAATTGTTGACGACGGCGGTGATGCCACAATGATGGTACATAAAGGAGTTGAAGCAGTTGACAATCCGGCAATTTTAGATGCAGAATATAATGCCGAAGATGAAATTGAATTATTTAAAAGATTAAAAATCGATTACGAGAACAATCCCAATAAATGGATTGAAATTGCAAAACAAATTCGCGGTGTTTCCGAAGAAACAACAACCGGCGTTCATCGTTTATATCAAATGATGGAAGCGGGCAAATTGCTTTTCCCTGCAATAAATGTTAACGACTCGGTAACAAAATCGAAATTTGATAATCTTTACGGATGTCGCGAATCTCTTGCCGACGGTATTAAACGGGGAACCGATATTATGGTTGCCGGAAAAAATGTTGTTGTTTGCGGCTACGGCGATGTCGGCAAGGGTTCCGCACAATCCATGCGTGGTTTCGGTGCAAAGGTTCATATTACTGAAATAGATCCTATTTGTGCTTTACAGGCGGCAATGGAAGGGTTTGATGTTAAACGTACGGAAGATTTTTTGGAAATAGGTGATATTTTTGTTACAACTACCGGAAACAAAGATATTATTACAATTGAACACATGGAAAAAATGAAGGACGGTGCAATTGTTTGCAACATCGGGCATTTTGATAACGAGATACAAGTTGAAAAATTGAAAAATTATCCGGGAATAAAACACACAAATATTAAACCTCAGGTTGACCAATATACATTCCCCGACGGACATTCCATTATACTTTTGTCGGACGGACGTTTGGTAAATCTTGGAAATGCTACGGGACACCCGTCTTTTGTGATGAGTAATTCGTTCACAAATCAAACTCTTGCTCAAATTGAACTTTGGACTAAGGAGTATAAAGTTGATGTTTACAGGCTTCCAAAACATTTGGACGAAGAAGTGGCACGTTTGCATTTGGAAAAACTCGGAGTAAAATTAACAGAACTTACCAAAGAGCAATCCGAATATTTGGGGGTTCCGATTGAAGGCCCTTACAAACCCGAGCATTACAGATATTAATTTTATAATAAAAAGCCCTTAAGCATAATAACTTAAGGGCTTACAATTCAGCAATTAATTTTACTTAACTTCAAAAACATTATTCTTTTTATTAATATCAGGCACCAATTCATTTCCCAAAACAACAGACGTCAATTTTCCCTTTATCGGCAAGGTTATTTTAATACTGTCGTTATTTTTCCAGAATCGTGCTGATTTTGTAATCTCTTCTGTTGTTCCGTTTTCATATGTTAATTTAAGTGTAATTCTTGTAGGGATATTACCTGTTTTTTTTACCGTAATAACAGCATCCGATTTATCTACTTCCACATTTGTAAGTGCCAAATCGGGATATCCGAATTCAAAAAACCAGGGCTTCCAAAACCACGATAAATCTTCTTTTACAACTTCGTTGAATGTAAAAAAGAAGTCATAGGCTATCGGATGTTTTTCATGCCAGCGGTTTATATATTCTTTTAATGCTTTATGAAACAAGTCGTTGCCAAGTAAGACTCGTAGTTCTTCATAAGCAACTTCCGGTCTGTTATAAAACGTATTGCGATGTTCTCCGTGGGTAAGCATGTAACTCGGTAAAATCATAGGCATATCTTTTATTTTCCCCGCCATATTTTCGTATGCCTTAACTCTTCCCGCCTGGTAATGAGCCGTGGTATCATATTTTTCAACTAATCTGCGGGGGAAAAACGAAGCCCAACCCTCATCCATCCAAGCGGCAAACCGCTCGTTTGTTCCCATATAAAAAGGAAAATAATTGTGTGTGATTTCATGAAAAATTAGCCCCAAACTGCTTGCAACAGATTTGGGTGCTCCGTTATTTTGCATCATCGGAAATTCCATTCCCCCGCTTCTTCCCTTGTTTGTAAAGGCGGTTGTCTGCGGCCAAGGATAAGGAATGCCGGGAGAAATTTCGGATAAATACCGTATTGATTCGCGGGCATATAAAGCGGCATTTTTGTTTTGTTCCAAACTATCCGGATAAATTGCCGAAGTTAATACTCTGCGGCCTCTTTCAACCTCTACGCTTCCGGCATCCCAATTATAATTATTGCTTACCGCCCAAGCAACATCCGGAACTTTTGTTGCAATATAATGCCATTTCCTTTTTGCCCCGATGTTAGTAATTAAAACGGAATTGTTTTTATAATCGTCAAGTGTAATAAGGTGAATTATTTCGTCGGAGGTCTTTGCTTTTTCAATTCTGTCGATTATCTTTTTTTGAAAAACGGATTTTCCGTTTTGCAAAACACCTGTTGACCAAATAATATAGTCGGAAGGTACGGTATAGGTAATATCATAATTGTTAAAATCATTATAGAATTCAACCGTCCCGGAATATTGTGTCATATCCCAACCGAAAACATCATCATAGACGGAAACTTGCGGATACCAGTATGCAACAAAAAAATCACCTTTGTAATTTCCCATACGTATAGCCGGCGAAAGAATTTTAAATTTCCAATTTACAGATATTTTAATATCGGAGTGCGGAGCTAATTTTTCTGAAAGGGGAAGAATTAAAATTGTTCCGCGGATATGCGCTTGTGCAGAATTTATTTGTATATCGGTGCCATTAATTTTTAATGAATTGATTTTCATACCGTTAAATAAACGGGAAGGGGAAACAACCCAATCCCTTACTGAGCCGGCTTTTAAAATATTTTGATACAAACGCATAACAATTTTGTCGAGAGAGTCGGGGCTTTCGTTGTAATAGATAATATCGGCAGAGCCGGTAAGCATACTGCTGTCGGGAATTAGTTCAACATTAATTTTGTAATCCGTATGGTTAAGCCAATAATTTTTACCGGGGGTTCCGTCGTAATTTCGTGTTCCCTTTTCATAAGCGGTTTGCATATCAAGAGGGATATACAACGATGATTGAGCAAAAAAATTTGAACTGATTATTGCAATGAACAAAACAACAATTCGTTTCATTTTGTCTCCAACAATTTAATTAATAATTGACAAGATAAAACGTTTTTCCGAGAAATCAAATTAAAGATGTTCTCCTGTTATTGGTGGCGTTTTCGCAATACCTCACTTATTTCATTCAATCCGATTTCTTTATAGGCAAGGAGCACAAGTAGGTGATAAAGTAAATCTGCGGTTTCTTCTTTTAAACGCTCAATATTGTTATCTACGGCTTCTATAACAACTTCTGTTGCTTCTTCCCCTACTTTTTGAGCAATTTTATTTATTCCTTTATTAAAAAGGGAGGCCGTATAAGACTTTTCGGTGGGGTTGGCTTTTCTGTCGCCAATGATTTTTTCAAGTATATAAAGAAAATCGTTATTTGAGTTGATTGTTTCATTGAAGCAGGTATCATTACCGGTATGGCATGTGGGGCCCATTGGATCTGCTTTTACAAGGATGGTATCTTGGTCGCAGTCAATTAAAATATCTTTAACGATTAAAAAATTGCCCGACGTTTCTCCCTTTGTCCACAGCCGTTTTTTTGAACGACTGTAAAAAGTAGCTTTCCCTGTCTTTTGTGTTTTTTGTAATGCTTCTTCGTTCATATACCCAAGCATTAAAACCGTATTTGTTTTATAATGTTGAACTATTGCCGGAACAAGTCCGTTCCCTTTTTCGAAATCTATTTTTTCGTTTGTGTTAATCATAATCTCACCAATATGTTTTTACTTGATAAATATTTTTTTAATTCGGGAATTTTTATTTCGCCGAAATGAAAAATGCTTGCGGCAAGAGCGGCATCCGCTTTTCCCTTTGTAAAGACATCCAAAAAATGTTTTTTTGTGCCTGCCCCGCCCGAAGCAACAACAGGAACAGAAAGCATTTCGGAAAGCTGTTGTGTTATCTCTATTGCAAATCCGTCCTTAGTTCCGTCGTGATCCATTGAGGTAAGTAAAATTTCCCCGACGCCCCGTTCCACGGCTTCTTTAGCCCAAGGGATAAGGAGTTTTTCGGTTTCTATTCTGCCGCCGCTTGTAAAAATTTTTTGAACGCCGTTTATTTTTTTTGTATCAATGGAAAGCACAACACATTGACTTCCGAACCTATTTGCTAATTGGTCAATTAAATCGGGGTTATTTACGGCGGAAGAATTAATAGTGATTTTGTCCGCTCCGGAATTTAATAATTCGTCAACCGCTTCTACATTGTTGATTCCGCCACCAACGGTAAAAGGGATGTTTATATTTTTTGCAATTCGTTTTACAAGTTCAACTAAAGTTTTACGCCGTTCTACTGTGGCGGTAATATCGAGGAAAACCAATTCGTCTGCACCAAGTTCCGCATATTGAACACCAAGTTCAACGGGGTCTCCCGCATCTCGCAAATTTAAAAAGTTAATCCCTTTAACGGTTTTGCCCTCCTTTATATCCAGGCAAGGAATAATTCTTTTGGTTAACATAAAAATCTCGCTAATTCGTTTAATCTTATTTTCTTTTCATAAATAGCTTTGCCTATAATTACCGCATCAACATTCATCTTGTTTAGTTTTTCGATATCTTCAACTACGGAAATGCCTCCGCTGGCAATAATTTCTAATTCCGGAATTTCCGTTTTGATTTTTTTATACAAATCGAAAGCGGGTCCTTCCAAAACACCGTCTCTTGAAATATCTGTAACAATAGCGGCTTTTACACCAACCGAGTGATAATCCTTAATAAAATCAAGCACCGGAAGAGTTGTAACTGTTGTCCAAGCGTTTGTTGAGATCATTCCGTTTTTTGTGTCGGCTCCGAGAATAATTTTATCTTTGTAGTTATTTATCCAAGCAATAACTCTTTCTTTCTCCGTTGTGGCGATACTTCCGGCTGTAATTTTATCGGCACCGCTTTTAAAAGCAATTTTCAAATCTTCATCCGAACGAATACCCCCGCCGAAATCTATTGTTAAATTTGTTGAGGTTGAAATTGCTTCCAATATTTTATAGTTGATAATTTTTTTTGCTTTGGCTCCGTCTAAATCTATTAGATGCAAACGGGTTATACCGTTTGCTTCAAATTCTTTTGCAACTTCAACGGGGTTTTCGTTATAAATTTTCTTTTGAGAATAATCTCCTCTTGTAAGTCGTACGCATTTGCCGTCTATAATATCTATTGCGGGAATAATCTTTATCATTAAGTTTCTCTAAATTAATTCTATAAAATTTTTTAAAATTTGTTCTCCAACCTTTCCACTTTTTTCCGGATGAAATTGCAAAGCGTAAAAATTGTTTTTATGCAAAGCAGAGCTAAACGGAAAGATATAATCGGTTTCCGCAATTGTATATTCACTTTGTTCGGCGTAATAGCTGTGAACAAAATATACAAAAGGATTATCGGGTAAATTTGCAAAGAGCTTATCATTACTGTGTTTTATAGAATTCCATCCCATATGAGGCACCTTTAATTCGGGGGGGAATTTTTTAACCTCTTGATCAAACACCCCCAAACATTTTGTTTTGCCTTCTTCCGAGTAATTACAAAGCAATTGTAAACCCAAACAGACGCCCAAAAACGGCTGCTGCAACTCGGGAATTATTTTGTCCAATTCCGTTTGTTGTAAAAAAAACATTGCGCTTCGCGCTTCACCGACTCCCGGGAAAATAATTTTATCCGCAGACTTAATATCTTCAGGATCACTTGATATTAAAGGAGCATATCCCAATCGTTGTAAAGCGGAAGAAACCGAATAAACGTTTCCCGCATTATATTTTATTATTACAATTTTTCTGTCAGTCATTATTCAAAGTATGTTTAATTAAAAAATTCCTTTTGTGCTTGGCACCGTAGGATTAAAATCGTTTTTGCTTATTGCTTGTTTTATGGAGCGACCGAGCGATTTAAATACAGCTTCTATTTTGTGGTGTTCGTTTTTCCCTTTTGCTTTTATATATAAATTACATTTTGCCATATCGGAGAAGGATTTAAAAAAATGGTAAAGCATTTCGGTTGGCAAATCGCCTACATACTCACGTTTAAATTTCACTTTCCATTGTAACCAACTTCTGCCGGAAAAATCTATTGCCGTATAAGCAACGGAATCATCCATTGGTAATAAAAAGCCGTAGCGTTCAATCTTTTTCTTATTACCCAGTGCTTTGGCAAACGCTTTACCCAGTGCAATGGCGGTATCTTCAATTGTATGGTGCTCATCAACTTCCAAATCACCCTTAACCGAGATTTTTAAATCGCAAAGTGAATGTTTTGCAAGTTGTTCAAGCATATGATCAAAAAACTTTAATCCTGTCGAAATTTCGTATTTTCCATTGCCTTCAAGGGTTAATTCTATTGTAATATCGGTTTCGTTGGTTTTCCTCTTAATTACGGAGCTTCGTTTTTTCTTCTTTAATTCCGTAAAAATTTTATCCCAATCGGTGGTAGTTAAAACGGTTTCGGGATTTTCTTTTTCGGATAATAAAATTGCTTTTGCACCGAGGTTTTTAGCGAGTTCTACGTCTGTTAATCTGTCACCTATAACGTAACTGTTTGCCAAATCATAATTGCCGGTTATATACTTGGTTAATAAAGCTGTTCCGGGTTTTCTTGTCGGAGCATTTTCTTCGGGGAAGGTTTTATCAATTATGATTTCCGAAAACTCAACACCTTCGTTTTTTAATAGAGTTAATATTTTATTTTGAATCGGCCAAAAGGTTTCTTCGGGGAAAGATTGAGTTCCAAGACCATCTTGATTTGTAACCATAACCAATTCATAATCCAGTTCTTCGGATATTTTTCTTAATACGGAAATAACTTTGGGATAAAAGATCAATTTTTCAAACGAATCAATTTGTTCGTCTTCCGGTTCTATAACTATTGTTCCGTCGCGGTCAATAAATATAACTTTTTTCATTTTATTTTCTCGTATTTTGAAAGTGTTTCTATTAATCTTTTGTTTTCCTCTTCCGTTCCAACGGTAAAGCGCAAACATTCGTTGCAATTAATCATGTTTGAACGGTTGCGGACAATGATTTTGTTTTGCAATAAAAAATCATAAACATTGTTTGCCTCTTTAACTGAGACGAGCAAAAAATTTGCATCCGAATAAAAAACGTGTTTTACAAAATTAAAACGGAGTAATTCTTTTCGTAATTTTTCTCTTTCCGAAATAATCTTGTTTACAACTTTTTCTTTTTTTTCGGTATAATTAAGGGCGGTTAAAACAAGTTGTTGAGTAAGACCGTTTATATTATACGGATATTTTATTTTGTTAAAAATTGAAATTATTTTTTCGTCGGCAATAGCCAAGCCAGCTCTGATGTTTGCCAATCCCCACGCTTTGGAAAACGTTTGAAGCACAACAAGGTTATTAAATTTTTCCTGAGAGTAAATCCAACTTTTGGAATTTGCAAAATCAATATATGCCTCGTCAATAACAACAATTCCATTAAAAAAGGAAAGAGTTTTAATTATTGCATCTCTGTTTAATAAGTTACCGCTCGGGTTGTTCGGAGAACAAATAAAAATAAGTTTTACCGAACCGTCAATAGTGGCAATAAGATTATCGACATCAATATCAAAACTTTGTGTTAAGGGAACTTCTTTTATTTTTACATTATTTATTTCAGCGGCAACCTTATACATTCCGTAAGTAGGGGGCATAATTATAGCGGAATCTTTTCCGGGTTCACAAAAAGCACGGTACAGAAGATCAATTGCTTCATCACTTCCGTTTCCGATAAATATTTTATTTCGGTTTATTTTCTTTATTTCGGCAATTCGTTTTTTTAGCACGGTTTGATGTGGATCGGGGTAGCGATTATAATTACCTTCCGGAATTGAGCCGAAAGAGTTTTCGTTTGCGTCTAAAAACACACCAATGTCGCCGTCGTATTCGTCGCGAGCAGTTGAATAAGGAGAAAGTTTTTTTATGTTACTGCGGAGCAGTTTATCAATATTAACCATCGGTTTTTTCCCTAATTTCGATAGCAAGTTTATGTGCGTCTAAATTTTCGGCATTTGCCATTACTTTTACCGTGTTTGCAATGTTTTGCAATCCCTTTGCTGAGAGTTTTTGAAAAGTAATTTCTTTTGTAAAACTGTTCGTCGAAAGTCCACTGTATGCTTTTGCGAAGCCGTTTGTGGGTAAAGTGTGATTTGTACCGGAGGCGTAATCACCTGCGGATTCCGGCGAATAATTTCCGAGGAAAACCGAACCGGCATTTATAATGTTTGATGCAACATCATCAGCATTGTTTACGGATAAAATCAAATGTTCCGGAGCGTAGTTGTTAGAAATATTAATTGCTTCGTTTAAATTGTTTACAAGCAACAATTTGCTTTGTCTAAGTGATTGTTCTATAATATTGTTACGAGATAATTTCTTTCGTAAGTCTGTAACGGCTTTATTTACGGAATGCAATAAGTTTTCATCGGTTGTTATTAATATGGCTTGACTGTCGGGACCGTGTTCCGCTTGCGAAAGCAAATCGGCAGCCACAAAATTAGGATTGGCGGAACTGTCAGCAATAACAAGAACTTCCGATGGCCCTGCGGGCATATCAACAGCAACACCGAAAGAATTTACAATTTGTTTTGCGGTTGTAACCCATTGGTTGCCCGGCCCGAAAATTTTATAAACCTTCGGAATACTTTCCGTTCCGAGTGCCATTGCGGCAATAGCTTGTGCTCCTCCCGTTTTGAAAATGTTTTTAAGTCCGAGAAGTTTTGCAACATATAAAATAACATTAGAAATATTGCCGTCCTTTTGTGGAGGCGTACAGATTATAATTTCGTTACAGCCGGCAATTTGTGCAGGGAGAGCAAGCATAAGCAGTGTTGAAAAAAGCGGAGCAGAACCGCCCGGTATATAAAGCCCTACTTTCTCTATCGGAATACTTTTTCTCCAACAAGTAATTCCGTCGGAAGTTTCCAATTTGATTTCTTTCCGTTTTTGTGCGGAGTGAAATTTAAAAATATTTTTACGTGCCGTATTAATTGCCGATTTTAATTCCGGTGATATTTTTTTTTCAACACCATTTAATTCTTCTTCGGAAACTTTTAACGAAGAAAGAAGCACACCGTCAAATTTTTCCGCAAAGGAGAATAATGCTTTATCACCCTCGGCTTTTACGGTATCAATAATCCGTTGAACCTTAGGAATAATCTTTTTGTTTTCGAGCGCTATGCGTTTTAACGCCTTTTTTGCTTCCTTTTCGGTTGGATATTTAATTATTTCCATTTGTATATCTATTAATATTTATTCAATTATTTTTTCTATCGGCAAAACAAGAATTCCTTCCGCCCCAACTTCTTTCAGTTTTCCGATACGTTCCCAAAAATCATCTTCACTTATTACCGTATGAACCGAACTCCAATTTTCCATTGCAAGAGGCATTATCGTAGGGCTTTTTACTCCCGGTAATAACTCTATTATTTTTTTCAAAGAATTGTCGGGAGCGTTTAACATAATGTATTTTGTGTTTTTGGCTTTGTTAACGGAACGAATTCTGAATAAAATTTCATTTAAAAGATTTTTTTTCTCCGGTGAAAGATTTTCATTCGCAATTAATACTGCCTCCGATCTAAGAATTATTTCAACCTCTTTTAAGCCGTTGCTAATTAAAGTACTGCCTGTGCTGACGATATCGAAAATAGCATCGGTTAAGTTAATATTGGGCGTTATTTCCACTGACCCGCTTATATAATGAACGGCTGCATTAATATTGTTTTCTTTTAAATATTTATTCAAAATATTAGGATATGTTGTGGCAATTCTTTTCCCAGTTAAATCTTGCACAGATTGATAATTAAAAGATTTGGGAACGGCAATGGACATTCTGCATTTACCGAAGCCGAGTTTCTCTGTAACTTCCAACTTTTTATCATATTCAAGAATCACGTTTTCGCCCACTATTCCTATATCGGCAACGCCGTCTTGAACATATTCGGGAATGTCGTCATCGCGAATAAATAATAATTCCAAATTAAAATTTTGCGCTTTAACCAAAAGCTGCCTTGAGTAATTATCTATACGAATACCCGCTTTAGCCAATAAATCCAAAGATTTTTCAGCGAGCCGCCCTTTTTTTTGGATTGCCAATCGTAATATTTCTTGTTCCATAATTTCTCCTTTTAAAACAAAAAAACCCCGAAAAATCGGGGCTTAATTGAAGTTGTGTTTTTTCAAAATTTATATTTCACCCCGTACCATTTCCGTTATACGATGATGGTGATGAGAGTAAATATTTAATATGTTTATTGTTTGTTGTTGCATAATTATTATTTTTAACGCTTCAATTATAAAATTATTATTATAACTAAGCAAATAAATTTTGTTTTCATCAACTTTAAGTGAGTGAAAATTCAAAAATATTGCGTGTTTTTGCATAAATATGCATTAAATATATTAATTTTGTAAAAATATTCAGAATAAGTGTTGACAAACGATTAAATACCGATTACGTTTGGGCTATGATTTTAAACTTATTAAATATTGCAAGTTTATTTGAACTTCCGATTCGTCCTCTTCCGCGTCGCCCCCTTTTGGGGTAATCATAATCTATTTTAAAAAAAATAGCACATATTTAAAAATCAAAACAATTTAACAATTAAAAAGGAAAAGAAAATGATTTCTGTAGGAATCATCGGCGGAACGGGATATACCGGAAAATATTTACTGGAATTTATAAAAGAACATAATAAAATAGATAATTATACTCTTTACGCAAAAAAAAGTGCGGGAAGCAGATTGTTTGATGTTTTTCCGGAATTAGTTGGGATTGTTGAAGACCAAACCATTCAATCTGTTGATAATCTTTCGTACGAACACGATTTGTTTTTTGTCTCGTTACCTCATGGTGAGTCTCTTAAATATGTTCCCGCAATTTTAAATAAAGGAATAAAAGTAATTGATTTAGGTGGTGATTTTAGACTTGATACCAAAGAGCTTTATAAAGAATGGTATAAATTTGAGCATACGTCAGTTAATTTGCTTTCAGAAAAAATTTACGGTTTGGCAGATGTTCAAAGCGAAAAAATAAGCGGAACAAATTTTATTGCAAACCCGGGATGTTATCCTACATCTATCCAATTGGCCTTGATTCCTCTTGTTGAAAAATATTCCGATGATATTTTAAGTATTAGTTCCGTTTCTTATTCGGGAACAAGCGGAGCGGGAAAATCCGCAAAAACCGAATTGCTTCTTTCTGAACTTGACGGAAATGCAAAAGCATATAATGTTAACACACACAGACATCAACCGGAGATAGAACAGGAACTGAAAAAATACGGGATGAAATCTCCGTTTGCTTTTACAACTCATTTGCTTCCTATTGCAAGAGGAATTTATTCAACTTCTACCATACATATGTATTCCGAAGTTTCCGAAGATGAAATAAAGGAATATTATTTAAATAAATATGCCGATTCAAAATTTGTAAGAATGCGCAATGTTCCTCCGGAAATTAAATGGGTTGTGAATACTAATTTCTGTGATATCAATATTTCGGCAAAAGGCAAAACGGTTGTAATTACATCAACAATAGACAATTTAATTAAAGGTGCTTCGGGACAGGCGGTGCAGAACATGAATATAATGTTCGGTTGGGATGAAACACTGGGAATATTAAGATAAGATTATAAGGAAAAAAGATGTTCAACTTTATTAAGAACGGTTCAATCACTTCGGTAAAAGGATTTAAAGCAGCGGGAATTCATGCGGGACTAAAAAGGAAAAGAAAAGATTTGGCTTTGATAGTTTCCGAAGAACCGTGCAGTGTTGCGGGAACATTTACACAAAATAAAGTTAAGGCGGCTCCGTTGTTAGTTTCCGAAGCCCTTATAAACAAAGGTGGAAAAGTTCGTGCCGTATTGGTTAATTCCGGTAACGCCAATGCTTGTACCGGAGAAAGAGGGTACAACGATGCTTTGGAATCGCAAAAATATTGTGCGGAAAAACTAGGCCTTAAACAAGAAGAAGTGGTAATAAGTTCTACCGGAGTTATCGGAGAATATATGCCTATGCATATTCTTAAAACCGGAATAGATACTATTGTAAACGAACTTTCGGACGAAGGCGGATTAAAAGCTGCAAAAGCAATTCTTACAACAGATTTGGTGGAAAAGCCTTTTGCCGTTAAAGTACAACTATCTTCCGGCGAAGTTACAATTGGCGGAATTGCAAAGGGAAGCGGTATGATTATGCCGAACATGGCTACAATGCTGGCTTTTATAGGAACAGATGCAAAAATAGAGAATGCCGTTGTTAAAAAATTATTACTTAAAAGCGTTCAAAATTCTTTCAACAAAATTTCGGTTGACGGAGATACCAGTACAAACGATATGGTTGTTTTAATGGCCAACGGGTTATCGGAAGTGGAAATTACGGCCGGCAGTAAAGACGAAGACCTTTTTTACGAAGCACTTTTATCCGTAACAATTGAAATGGCCAAAGCTATTGTTAAAGACGGAGAAGGAGCTTCTAAACTTATAACAATTAATGTTGTTGGATGTAATACCGATGCCGATGCAAATTTAATTGCCAAAACAATTGCAAACTCACCGCTCGTTAAAACCGCAATTTACGGAAGTGATGCTAACTGGGGCAGGATTATTTCGGCTGCCGGTAGGAGCGGAGTGGATTTTGAACCTTCCCTGGCCGAAATAAAATTTGACGATATGACAATACTTTCGGCGGGCTACAAGCATAATTTTGACGAAGAAGAAGCAACTAAAATTTTATCGAAGGAAGAAGTAACTATTACGGTAAACCTTAATGCAGGTAAGGGAAAATCAACTTGGTGGACATGTGATTTCACCGAAAAGTATATTGAAATAAATGCTTCGTACAGAACATAAATTTGAATGGAGAAACAAAAATGAAAACGGTTGTATTAAAACTTAGCGGCAAAGCTCTTAACGAGTTCACAACCAACGAACAATATATTGAAATGATGCACAATCTAAAAGAGCATTATGACGGAGTGATAATAATACACGGTGCCGGAAAGATGATTAGCGAATGGTCGGAAGCAATGAAATTGGAAGCCTCTTTTGTAAACGGACATAGAAAAACCACAAAAGAAATTATGGATGTTGTTTCTGCCGTACAAGGAGGACTTACAAATTCCAAAATTATAAGTTTTTTACATGCAAAAGGTTTTGAAGCAATGGGGCTTAACGGAATAGACCGTAATCTTTTTGTTGCCGAATATCTTAATAAAGATTTGGGGTTTGTCGGTGTTCCTAAATTAAACGGTGATATTACCTGGTTGAAAAATTTGATGAAAGAAAACATCATCCCCGTTTATTCGTCTGTTTGTAGAGACATTAACGGAAATTTAATGAATGTGAATGCCGATTTGTTTGCAAAGGAAATGGCAATAGCTCTTAAAGCCGATACGGTTCTTTTTGTTTCCGATATTGAGGCGGTAAAAATAGAAGGTGAAAATAAAAAAGAAATGTCGGAAGAAGAAATTAAAGAAGGAATTGAAAACGGACACATAACCGACGGAATGATTCCCAAATTGGAAAGCAGTATCGAATTGTTAAATAAGGCTGTAAAAAGAGTATGGATTGGTAACAACCCTACAAAATTAAAATTTAAATCCGCTTTGATTAATAATATGGGCGGAACATGGATTGTTGAATCTAAAAGAGTGGCAATGTAATGAGCGCATTATTAAAAAATTATTCACGCTATCCGATAGAATTTGTTGAAGGTAAAGGGATTAATTTATACGATGTTAACGGGACAAAGTACTTGGATTTTCTTTCTGGTATTGCAGTTACGGGATTCGGACACCGGCATAAAGAAATTACCGAAGCTGCAAATAACCAATTAAACAAATTATGGCATGTTTCAAATCTTTTTGAAGCAACACAACAAGAAAATTTAGCCGCCAAACTTACAAAAAAAAGTGGATTACACTCTGTCTTTTTCTGTAATTCCGGAACCGAAGCCAATGAAGCCGCAATAAAATTTGCACGAAAATGGGGCGGAGATAGAAAAACCATAATAGTTGCAAACGGAAGTTTTCACGGTAGAACAATGGGAAGTCTTTCCGCAACCGGACAAGAAAAATTATGGAACGGTTTTACCCCGATGTTGCAAGGATTTAAGTTTGTAGACTTTAATAATATCGATCAAATAAAAGAGCAAATAGACAAAACCGTTTGCGCTGTTATGATTGAACCCATTCAAGGAGAAAACGGAATAATTATTCCTGACGATGAATATTTGCCCGAGCTAAAACAACTCTGTAACGAAAAAAACATTTTACTCATTTTAGATGAGGTTCAGGCGGGAATGGGAAGAACCGGAAAGTTTTTTGCTTATCAATGGAGTAACATACTTCCCGATATTATTACCTCCGCAAAAGGTTTGGCAAACGGACTCCCTTTAGGCGCAACCATTTGCAGTAAAAGTGTTGCCAATACAATTTTTCCCGGAGATCACGGTTCAACGTTCGGAGGAAATCCGGTTGCCGTTGCGGCTGCAAATAAAGTAGTTGATTTGCTTACGGAAAAACAATTGCTCGAAAATTACAATAACGGGGAAACATTAAAAAAAGAAATTCTTTCATTAAAAAATCCTTTAATAAAAACAATAAGAGGAAAAGGATTAATGATAGGGATTGAATTTACAAAACCGGTTGCCAAAGTAATTGCAAAAGAATTATTGAGAAATAAAATTTTAGTGGGAAATTCCGGTGATACGGTTTTACGCCTGCTTCCTCCGTTTATTATAACAAAAGACGATATCCAAAAATTTGCAAAAATATTCATTTCCGTCCTTTCGAAAGTTTAGGAAAGTTCGGATATTGTCAACACAAAAAAAAAAGAATAGGAGGTTGACATGTCAGCTAAGACAAAAAGACAAAATCTTATAAAAGAATTATTAAATACAAAAGTAATAGGTAGCCAAGAGGAATTGGCAAGACTTTTGTCTAAAAAAAATATTACCGCTACACAAGCAACACTTAGCAGAGATTTTGCGGAGTTGGGAGTTGTTAGAACAATAACGGAAAACGGAATAAGATACATATTAAATAGCGACGAAGCCGGTAAACAAATAAGTAAACTTGTAAGCTATGAGATTATTTCGATTGAAAGCAACGAAAATCTTATTGTGTTGCGAACGCTCGCGGGTAGAGCTCAAGGAGTTGCTCATTTTATTGACAGAATGAACAAGCAAGAAATACTCGGAACAGTTGGCGGTGATGATACGGTTTTAATAATTCCGGATAGAGCCAAAAATATTCCAGTAATAATAAGAATGATTAAAAATATAATTATAAAAACAAACTATTAACTACGTTCATAAATATGGACTTTTGAAAGGAGAAGAATTATGAAACCGAAAAAAATCGTTGTTGCCTACTCCGGCGGGTTAGATACGTCGGTAATGGTTAAATGGCTAAGTGAAAAATATGATGCGGAGATTATTGCCGTTACCGGAGATTTGGGCCAAAAAAGCGAATTAATCGGGCTTGAAGAAAAGGCGCTAAAAACAGGAGCATCCAAAGTTCATGTTATCGATTTAAAAGATGAATTTATTAAAGAGTATGCCTTCAAAGCTTTAAAAGCAGGGGCCCTTTACGAAAACGAATATCCTATGGGATGTTCGATAGGCAGACCGTTGCTTGCTAAAATGCTTGTGGATGTTGCCCTTAAAGAAGGGGCCGATACAATAGCACACGGAGCTACCGGAAAAGGAAACGACCAGGTAAGATTTGAAGTGAGTATTCAAGCATTAGCTCCGCATCTTAATGTAATTGCACCTTTAAGAACTTGGGAATTTAAGAGCCGAGAAGAAGAAATTGAATATGCTAAAAAGCATAATATTCCCGTTCAAGCTACAAAAGATAATCCTTATTCAATAGATGAAAATATTTTTGGAATTTCCGTTGAATGCGGTGTGTTGGAAGACCCGACGGCAGAACCTCCGGCAGATGCATATCAGATTACAACCGACCCGAAAAATGCACCCGATAAAGAGGAAATTGTTACCATAAAATTTGAGAAAGGTGTTCCGGTTGCTCTTAACGGTGTGGAGAAAAAACCGGTTGATTTGGTTGTTGAATTAAATGAGCTTGGTTCCAAACACGGAATAGGCAGGTTAGATATAATTGAAAACAGAGTGGTTGGAATAAAATCTAGAGAAATTTACGAAGCTCCTTCTGCCACAATACTCCATAAAGCACATCACGAATTGGAAAAGTTAATTTTGGACAAAGATACTTATAGATATAAACAAGGGGTTTCCAACCAAGTTGCAAATATGATTTACGACGGTGTTTGGTTTTCTCCGTTATTTGATGCACTTATGGCTTTTGTTGATAAAACTCAGGAATACGTAACCGGTGAGGTTAAACTTGAATTGTATAAAGGAAATTTAAGAACACTTTCAAGATATTCCGAATACAGTTTGTATAACGAAGAACTGGCAACATATAAAGAAGGCGATAAATTTGACCATGCCGCTTCCATCGGTTTTATTCATCTTTACGGGTTACCATTTAAAACCGTTAGTGAAGTGCGAAACAAATAATAGTAGTTGGAAATACGTACATGAAGAAGATGCCGGTTTTATTCCGGCATCTTTTTTATTATTATTTGTCGAAAAAATAATTTGAATTAAGTAAGGATAAAAAATGCTTTGGGGTGGAAGATTTAAAGAAAGTTTAAATAATGAAGCAATGGAATTTTCTTCGTCTTTATCGTTTGATATAAATTTGGTGGATGAAGATATAAAAGTAAGTATGGCACATGCCGAAATGCTGGCTGCCGTTAACATTATTACGAGAGAGGAAGCAGAGGCAATAACGGAAGGATTGAATAAAATTCTGAAAGACTATAACGCAGGCAATTGGCAACCAAGCGAAATAGAATTTGAAGATATTCATTCGGCAATAGAAGCAAAACTTTTTAAACTTATTGGAAGTACCGCCGGAAAATTACATACGGGAAGAAGCCGAAACGATCAGGTTGCAACAGGATTTAGACTTTGGGTAAAAAAAGGGATTAAAGACCTAAGCGGACAAATTCTCAAATTTCAAAAAGCCATGTTAACATTGGCCGAAAAACATACGGAAACAATTATGCCCGGTTATACACACCTTCAAAGGGCACAACCGATTTCTTTTGCATTCCATTTGCTTGCATATGTTGAAATGCTTGAACGCGATAAAAAAAGATTAAAATTCGTTTTGGACGAAACCGATATAAATCCGCTCGGTTGCGGTGCTCTTGCTGGTTCTACGTTGCCGCTTAACAGAAAAATAACAACGGAAAAATTGGGGTTTTCAAAAATATCGGCAAATGCTTTGGACGCAATTTCCGATAGGGATTTTGTTCTCGATTTTCTTAATGCTTGCAATATCGGTATAATGCATATAAGCAGATTATCCGAGGAATTAATCCTCTGGTCAACATCGGAGTTTAATTTTATTAAACTTGGTGATACTTTTACAACAGGCTCTTCTCTAATGCCGCAAAAGAAAAATCCGGATATGGCAGAGCTTAGCAGAGGTAAAACGGGTAGAGTTTACGGCAATTATACATCGGTTGCCACAATGATGAAAGGGCTTCCGTTAAGTTATAACCGTGATATGCAAGAAGATAAAGAGCCGGTATTTGATTCTTTTACAAATTATTACCATGCTCTTTCGATGATGACCGGAATGGTAAGTACACTTACGGTAAATAAAAATAGATTTATTAATGAATTGGAAGGCGATTTTCTTTTTGCAACCGAACTTGCCGAATGGCTTGTTATTAAAGGAGTTCCTTTCAGAGAATCGCATCATATCGTCGGTGAAGTTGTTAAGTTTGCCGAAGATAAAAATATTAAACTTAACGAACTTACCGTTGACGAACTTAAGGCAATCAATCCGGTTTTTGATGAAACGGCTTTGGAAGTATTTAAAGTGAAAGGAGCTCTTTACAGAAAAAAAACGTTCGGCTCTCCTAATCCTAATCTTGTAAAAACCGAAATTGATAAATGGAAAGAATGTTTGTTTTAATTAATGTGATAAAAATTATACTAAACAAAAATAATTTTTAATTGTGCAGATTTAGTTGTTCCTCTGTTTTTTTACTTCTTTCGCAATTCATTTTTAAGTTTGTTTAATTTGGGTGAACGAGTTTTCGTAAAATGTTATGTTAAATAATTTTATGCCCATACATTGGTATAATTATGTATGGGCAAATACGATATAATGATTTTATGTTATCCGAGAAAATTCATAAACGAAAAGGTTTTGGATAGGATAAAAAAGAGCAGACTAAATCCGAGCCATAAGCCTACAATAGAAATTACATATTTTTTTACATTATCGGATTTAAACATTTTGGCAAAACCAATACCGACAATTATATAAAACCATATTGTGAAAGCATCCAGTTTACTTAATAAAAACCCGCCTATATTTGTTTTGTCAACGCCCAGAAGTGTAGCCAAACTTAAATCGGAAATAATTTTACCCAGTAACAGTGCTATAATTACTTGTAAGATGGTTTGTACCGTTAGTATATGAAAAGGTAATCCGTAGGCAACGAGAGCGGCGTTAAAATTGCCGGTTCCTTTAAGGAAGAATTTTGTAATGCCGTAAAAAAATCCGCTTATAATAAAAAAGATAA
>CAZTYP010000072.1:0-4131 GCA_964617555.1 uncultured Melioribacteraceae bacterium
ATTGGTTTTCCTTCCATTTTTCCCCTTTTGTAAATAAAAATACCTTTACGAAAGATAAAGATTTAATTCGAATGAATGCAAGAAATCAATCTATTTAAAAACGGCAAGAGCGCCTTATTCATCCCATTATTACTTCAACAAAATTTTCACTCCCTTGCGGTTGAATGGGTATTACACCTTTAATTTTTACTCCGTTTAACTTAATAGATTCTACACCCTTTTCCACACCGTTTGGATTATTAACGGAAATATTATATACGGCTCCACGCCATTTTCTAATAACGTTGAAACCTTTCCACTGCGAAGGAATACACGGATCTATTTCCAGACCTTCAAATGTAGGACGAATTCCAAGTATAAATTTGGTAACGGCTGTATAAAACCACGAAGCCGTTCCGGTTAACCAAGGATGCCGTGCTCTTCCGAATGCCGAATGATCTTTTCCCATTATGAATTGGCAATACGAATATGGTTCCGCCTCTCTTATCTCAATTATATCATTTTGGTTGTATGGTAATATTGCATCGTAATATTTCATTGCTTTATTCCCCCTGCCCAATTTACATTCGGCAATAACCGCCCAAGGATTTGTATGACTGAAAATCGAAGCATTTTCTTTTATACCTTTGTAAACCCTAGTAACATACCCGATATCATCGTTCGGTTTCGAGTATGCAGGCCATAAGAGATGAAGTCCGTACTTCGAATATAAATATTTATCCACCGCATCCATTGCTTTTAATGCTCTTTCTTTAGATGCGACACCGGAAAGCACAGCCCACGATTGTGCATTTAAGAAAATCTTACCTTCCTCCGCATCATTCGAACCAATTTTCTCGCCTTCTTTCGTAAATCCCCGGATATACCAATTTCCATCCCACAAAATTTTTTCGCAAGAGTTCTTAACTTTCTCCGCCATTAAATTATATTTTTCAACATCATCAAATCTTTGCAATTCTTGAGCTACATTAAGAAAATTTTTTATTGCCCAATAGTGAATAAATGAAACCATCGAGCTTTCGCCACCTCCTAAGTTTAAACAATCGTTCCAGTCGGCACGCAATCCCATACAAATTCCCGAACTGCCTGTATATTCAGCTGAAAAATCCAAAATCTTTTTCAGATGTTCGTAAACCGTATCATCTCCACCGTTTGCATAAGGGATTTTTTTTTTCTAAGAATTCCAATTCTCCAGTTTCCACCACCCATTCGCACACGGAAGTAACCAACCATAAAGCATCATCGGAACAAACATCCTCCAATCCGTGAACAATATCTGAAGGTGATGGAGTAGGAACAACGGTCGGGAGTTTCACGTCGGGAAGTTTTTCATCTTCCGGTTCGAAAATCAAAGGATCGAATAAATGCAGCCCGTAACCGTAGTTAGTTTGACCTTTTAACAGTTCAATAATTCTTTGTTTTGTCTTTTCAGGATTAGTGTGCACAACACCAAGTATATCTTGCGCCGTATCTCTATAACCTAAACCTGTTCTTCCGCCAACTTCAATGAATGATGCAAATCTGGACCAAACCACAGTAGTTTCAGCTTGATACAATGTCCAGATGTTTGTCATTGTATTTAATCCTTCATGAGGTGTGTATGCTTGAAACACGGATGTTTTATCTTCCCAATATTTCTTAAGATTTTTAAAATCCTTATCTACATTATTAAAATCGGAATATTTGCTTTTAATTCGGTAACCGTTTTGTTCGCGCGATCCTACACCAAGCATGAAAATTAATCTGATTTCTTCCCCGGGTGGAATTTCATTTTTTTTGTGCAACGCACCACAATGATTTCCGCCTAATTCGGTAGAGTTACTACAAACTCCGGACTCAACGGCAACCGGATTTGTTTCCGTTCTGTAATTCCCAATAAATTTTTCCCTCACACAATCATAACTATCCGGTTCAAAACTTGATGCAAAAAAATGATACGTCCACGGTTCATAAAAAAAATCGTATTCAATTATTCCATCTTTGAAATTGGAACCCGCTGCATACAAACTCATCTGGAAATTTTGATTATCAATTTCTACATGATGAAATGAAAATTCGAGGTACGTAAAAACACTAATTTTTCTCATTCTATTTGTAGTATTTTTAATTTTAACATCCCATAATTCAATATCTTCATCTAACGGAACGAACAATAGCTGACTTGCTTCAATACCGTTGTATTTACTTTCAAATATCGAATATGAAAGCCCGTGCCGACAAATATATTCCGCTTTCTTAAGATCTTTTCCGACAGGTTGCCATGAAACCGACCAAAATTCCCCTGTATCGTCATCCCTTATATAAACATAATGCCCTGGTCTATCAAGCGGAATGGCATTAGGTCTGAATCTTGTAATTCTATGATGTTCGGAGGATTTAAAAAATGAATAACCGCCGGCGTTATGAGAAATGACTGTACAAAAATTTTTAACGCCCAAATAATTCGTCCACGAAACGGGGATATCCGGTTTCGTAATAACGTATTCTTTATTTTTATTATCAAAATATCCGTATTTCATTATTTAGCCTCTATGAAATGCCGATTGTTTCCGGTTCTTTGTTTTCCATTTCGTTAAAAGGAACAAACCATGCTACAAGAAACGAGGGAATGGTTGCAATCATAACCCAAATAAAAAAATATTTGTATCCTAAAAAATCACTGATGTAACCGCTTATCATCGAGGGAAGCATAAATCCCAAATTCATAACAGCAGTGGCAAATGCATAATGTGCCATTTTATATTTGCCTGGAGCTATTTGTTGCATCATAAATAATATAACGCCTACAAATCCGAAACCGTAACCGAACCATTCTAAGGTTATGGCGGCACAAATAACGGTAAAGTTTTCCGGTGTTGTATACGCCAAATAAGCATATACGGCATCGGGAATATTGAACATTATAGCCAGAAAAAATATGGATGATTTCAAACCTCTTTTTGCAACAAAATAACCACCCAGAACCGAGCCGATTACAAATGCTGCTGATCCGAAAACTCCGTAAGCAATACCGATATCCGCTGTTAATAAACCGAGTCCGCCGTTTGCTCTGTCCGCTCTTAAAAATAACGGAACAATTTTGGTCAATTGACCTTCCGCTGTTCTAAATAAAATAATAAAAGCAATGCCCCAAAGGATATTTTTTTTTGCAAAAAATGTTTTAACGACATTTAAAAACGTGTTCAACGCTTCTTTTGCATTTCTAACATTGCTTGCTGCACCACCAATAGGTAAAATTTTAAAATGATAAATACTCATCAATATTAAAATAAACCCGAACATTCCCATAACAATCATCCATGCTTCCACAATTCCTATCTTCAATTCCAAAATACCGGCAATATAAACCAATGCGCCTTGTGAAATTATTTTTGCAATATTATAAAAAGCGCCCTGCCAACCTACATACTTGGCTTGTTCAACAGGAGTAAGGGAGTTGATGAAAACTCCGTCTGCAGCAATATCGTGTGTAGCGGAATTAAATGCGATTATGAAAAACATAACCAGAGAATACTTTACAAATCCTTCTATAGGTAAAGATAAAGCCAAAAGTCCGAAAGCAACTCCTCCAATAAATTCGGTTGCAACAACAAAGTATTTTTTCGTTTTAAACATTTCGAGGAATGGACTCCAAAGCGGTTTTAGAGTCCAAGGCCACATTATTAAAGTTGTAAAGAACGCTATTTCCGCATCTTTCAATCCCAAACTTTTATACATTAAAACGGAAACCGTTGCGGTTGCAACAAATGGCAAACCTTCGGAGAAATAAAGGGTGGGGACCCAATATGCAGGATTTATTTTTTTACTTGGAAATTTTATCATTCACAATCCTATAATAAATCAACACAGGTTTAGACGAAAAACAAAAGAGCCGACCGGAGCGCAGTGCTCCGGTCCGGTAAATTATTAAACCATTATTTCATTAAAATCATTTTTTTGGTAATCTGCTTATTTGAGTATTCCAAGGAGTAGAAATAAATTCCGCTTGAGAAATTATCCATATTGACGGAAATTTTATATTGCCCTTGTTCCATTTCATTTTGGTCGATTACCGTTTTAACTAATTGTCCCATTACATTATAAATTTTCAAACTAACATTTCCGAATTTGGGAATATTGAATTTGATGGTT
>CAZTYP010000073.1:0-35298 GCA_964617555.1 uncultured Melioribacteraceae bacterium
TTCGATTTTTAATCATCCAATCATTTATTACAAAAATTATTCCATTTTAAATTTAAGTTACTTTAGCTTGAATTAAATTGAAATGCAATTAATTTTACACTATTTGAAGTGTGTAGTTGAAAACCGCTTAGATAATTGGCAAATTTTACATGTTTTAACGTTATTATTACCTATTGCTCATTTTTAATATTTCATTAAATTCGGTTTTTTCTATAGGCATAACGGATAAACGATTGCCTCGTTTAACCAGCCGCATATTTTTTAATTTTGGATTTTGTTTGATTTCTTCCAGTGTAACGGGGCGGTTTAACTTCTCAATTATTTGTATGTCTACCATCATCCATGTGGGATTTTCTTTTTTACTTTTAGGATCGTAATGCTTATCCTTGGAATCGAAAGCAGTAAAATCAGGATATGCTTCTTTAACAACCTCACAAACGCCCACTACCGCCGGAGGGTTGGCATTGCTGTGATAAAACAAAATTTTATCCCCTGTTTTCATTTCATCACGCATAAAATTTCGTGCTTGATAATTTCTTACACCGTCCCAGTGGGTTCTTTTATCTTTTACCAAATCATCTATCGAATATGCATTTGGTTCCGATTTTATTAACCAATATTTTTTTCCCATTCTATTTTCTCCGACTATTCATAATTCAAAACAAAATAAAAAATTGTAAATTACATATTGAATAATAAAAAAAAGGTTGAAGAATAAAAATGAGCAAAAAAAACAAATCCGTCAAAAGAGTTAAACAAATTATCAGCGGAGTAATTGTTTTTTCCTTTATTTTGTTTTTAGTGTTTTCCAATTATTCGGGAACAAAACAAACAGAAAAAACAAATATAAAACAAACGGATATTCAATTTAAAAAGGAAGGAGAATTAACTTTCCAAAAGGCCGACGGAAGTTATATAGCACAAATTGATATTGAAATTGCGGATACCGATGCCAAACGTACCGAAGGGTTAATGTATCGCAGACATATGGACGAAAACCAAGGGATGCTTTTTCTTTTTCCTTACGAATCTGTGCAATCGTTTTGGATGAAAAACACGGTAATTCCTCTTGACATGATTTTTGTGAATAAAAGAGGAGTAATTGTTACAATAAGGAAAAATGCCGTACCCTTTGACGAGGGACAATATAGATCAACAGCTCCGGCATCAATGGTAGTGGAAGTAAACGGGGGATATACCGACGCTTACGGCATTAACGTTGGCGATAAAATTGTTTGGCGAAGAAGATAAACACAACAAATTACAAGTAATATCATGGATAATAGTTTTTATAATGATTTTGATTTTGAACGCTCCGAGGAAAGTGCCCGACAGAAAGACTATCGCACTCCATTTCAAATAGATAGAGACAGATTAATTCACTCGTCCGAATTTCGCAGACTGCAAGGAAAAACTCAGGTATTTCTTCCTGGCGAAAACGACTATTACAGAACACGGCTAACTCATTCCATCGAAGTTTCACAAATAGGCAGATCAATCACAAATTTTCTTACAAAAAAACACCGTGAATTTTTTAACGACTCATATTATATAGATCAAGATTTGGTTGAGTGCACATGCCTTGCTCACGATTTGGGACATCCTCCTTTCGGACACGCGGGAGAAAGGACTTTGAATCGCTTAATGAAAAAATACGGCGGCTTTGAGGGGAATGCTCAAACATTACGGCTGCTTACAGATACCTTTTATACAATAGGCGAAAACAGAAGGGGAATGAAACCTACACGTGCATTTATTGATGCTATTCTTAAATATAAATCGGTTTATTCAAAATTTAATAATCCCAAAAACCATTTTATTTATGATTACCAACAAAAATATATCAGCTTTGTATTTGGAGGAAAGGATATTCCCTCCGAACTTAACAACCCGAAAGCATTAAATAATTTTAAAAGTATCGAATGTCAAATAATGGACTGGGCCGACGATACCGCTTATGCGGTAAACGATTTGGTAGATTCTATTTCCGGCGGATTTATTAATATTGCCAAATTAAGAAAGTGGCGCGAAAACAACCGTAAATCTTTATCGGAAGCACAGCAAAAATCATTGGATAATATCGAGAGTTGGATTAAAGAAGAAAGATACAAATCCCAATTCGGTTCGGAGATAGGGGAATTTATTCTTGCATGTTCATTGGAAAAACGGGAAACTTTTATGGATGATTTAACTAACCGTTATAAATATATATTAAAAGTTGAAAAAGAAAAATTTGAACGAATTGAAATGTATAAAAAAATTGCCGTTGATTTGGTTTTTCATTCTCCCCAATTACATCAGATGGAATTTAAGGGAGATAATATGATAAAAAAAATGTTTAATGTATTTTACGAAAATTATATATCCAAAGTAACAGGAATAAAGTTATTACCGGATTTTACAAATAATTTGATTAAACGCGAAACAAATGAAACAGATAGAGCAAGACTTGTTTGCGATTATTTAGCCGGAATGACAGATTCCTACGCTCTTACTAATTATAAACGTCTTTTTGACCCAGATTACAGTGCACTATTTTAACAAATTTTTAATAATATGTTAGGGAACTATGTTAACACCAAAAAAAATAAAAAGAACCGATGACAATATGCTTTTAATTGAATGGAAAGACGGGCGTGTACACAAAATACCTGTTAAATTTATGCGGGATGAATCGCCCGATGCTTCCAATAAAGGTGAAACAATTCTTTGGACACACTACGAACCCGAACCGCAAGGCCCGGATAAACCTGGAAAATACGATATTAAAAATATTCAGATTGTGGGGAACTACGCAATTCAAATAACTTGGGGAGACGGGTACGACCATGGACTTTATCCATGGGATTTACTTGAAAAATGGGGTGAACTTTGGGAGATGAAAAACGAACTGAAAAAGGACAGCGATTAATTATTGTCCGTTATAAAAAAAAAGACTGCCCTTGCCGGCAGTCTTTTCTTTAATATTTTAATTTCTCATTTTTTTTCATCGAGGCTTTTGCCATATCATTTTTATATTGAATAAATTTGGCAGCTAATTTCTCGTCGGAAGTTGCCAAAATTTGCACGGCAAGCAAGCCCGCATTTTTTGCTCCGTCAACAGCGACGGTTGCAACCGGAATACCCGGAGGCATTTGTACTATTGACATAAGTGCATCCATGCCGTCAAAACTTTTTCCTTTTATCGGTACACCTATTACGGGAATATGAGTATGACCGGCGGTAACGCCGGGAAGATGTGCCGCCATACCTGCCGCCGCAATTATTACTTTTATTCCGCGTGCTGCTGCAGTCTTCGAATATTCCGCGTGAACATCGGGTGTGCGATGTGCCGAAATTATTTTTACTTCAAAAGGAATTTCAAACTCTTTCATTACAGCAATTGCTTTTTCCATTATAACCAAATCGGAATCACTTCCCATTACAATGCTTACTTTCGGGATGCTCAATATTTTCTCCTCGATTATTATATATACAAAAATAATCAAATCATTTATATTTTACAGAACTTATTCCACTCGTATTCGATTCAACTTTTATCGGGTGCCCGTAAACGGTAATTTTACTTGAGCCGGAAACATTTAAACTTAATGAGTTCGAGCAGAAAACATCTAATTCCGAGCTTCCACTTGCATGAACCGTAACATTTTTCGCTTTTAGATCTTCTGTGTCAAATTCCGCCGCACCCGATAAGCTCAAATAGAGATTTGTTACACTTCCCTGCAACTCTCCCTCCGATGCTCCACTTGCAGTAATACTGAAAGAATTTCCGGAAATGTTTTTTACATCAATTTCACAAGCCCCGGATAAATCAACACGATTTAGTGCCGGTATTCTTATTTCCACTTCAACATCATCGGAAATATTAATATCGTCAACCGTAGATAAATACAAAGTATTATCTTTTACATAATATTTAAGATGTTTAAAAGCCTTTTCGGTAGTTTCAATAACTACGGATTGGGCTTTACCTATTACAACGTCTATATCATAATTTTTAGAAGCATTAATAGCTGTAAACGGAGCAACGGTAATGGTTTTATGTACGTCATTACCACAATCCGCATCGTTTGCAAAAAGTGAAAATGAAAAAAACACCATCAATAACAATGCAACCTTAATTATAAATTCCCTTTTCATTTTTATCTCCTTCATTTGTGAGTAGAGTTAGACGCATTATGTTAAAAAAAGTTTTCCAATATGAATTTATGTAATAAAAAATTATTTTGGAAGAAACTACCGTTTTGTTACCTTTAAACTATTAGAAGAAAGGAAAATTCAAATGGAACAATCTGTTTACAATTTTTTTTATCCTAAATCCGTTTGTTTGATAGGAGTTTCCTCCAAACCACTCAGCATTGGTTACGAGATTTTGGGAACGTTAAAACACTTTAATTTTAAGGGGAAAGTTTTTCCCGTTAACCCGAAAGCAAAAGATATACACGGCTTTCGTTGTTATACGTCAATCAAAGATATTAAAGAGAGAATAGACCTGGCTATAATTCTTGTCCCGAAACAATTTGTCTTAAGCGTTATTGACGAACTTTTAACTGCAAATGTAAAATCCATTATTTTGGTAACTGCGGGATTTAAAGAGACCGGTAAAGAGGGGGAAATTTTGGAAAAGGAAATTGTAAAAAAAATAAGACGGCAAAACGCTCGATTAGTAGGGCCCAATTGCATGGGGGTAATTAATACAATGTACAACGTTTCTTTAAATGCAACGTTTATTAAAGAGATGCCTCCGAAAGGGAAAACAGCCTATATGTCGCAAAGCGGGGCGCTTGGTGCCATGATACTGAATTCGTTACGACAAACGGATTGGAAGTTTGCTCATTTTATCAGCGTAGGAAACAAGGCGGATATGAATGAAAACGATTTTCTTCGCTTCTGGCTTGAAGATAATGAAATTGAGGTGTTGACATATTATTTGGAAAGTTTTGAAAACGGATTTGAATTTATAAAACCTTTTTTACTCGGCAAGGTAAATAAACCCACAATAATTTTAAAAGCGGGAAGAACAAAAAGCGGAATGAAAGCCGCATCTTCACATACGGGTGCTTTAAGCAGTGAAGATAAGGTTGTAAACGCTTTGCTAAAACAAGCGGGAATAATACGTGTTGAAACCGTTAACGAATTATTTAATACGGCAAAAGGATTCGAAGCATTTCCTGTTCCTAAAGGAAACAGAATAGCTGTAGTTACAAATGCCGGCGGGCCCTCAATTTTACTAACCGATCAACTTGAAAAAAAAGGATTGGAACTTGCGGAATTTTCCGACAAAACAAAAAAGAAACTTCGCGAAATCGTTCATCCGGAGGGAAGTATAAACAATCCCGTTGATTTACTTCCGCACGGAGATGAAAAAACTTTCCCCGCCGTAATTCAAACGGTGCTAAGCGACCCAAATGTGGATGCTTTGGTTTCTCTGTTTGTTGAACCGGTAATGGTAAAAGCATTACCGGTTGCTTTGGCAATTAATAACATAAATTCTTCAAAACCCGTTTTACAAGTTATAATGCCGTTGCCCGAATTTTGGGATGAGTATAAAATGTTGCCCGAACCGCGAAAACCGATTTATCGTAATCCCGAAGAACCGGCAGAAGTCCTTTCCAACATGCTTTTTTATTCATCCGTTAATAAAAAACGGAAAGAAAAAAAAGAAACAATTTACAAGCTAAATAATTTACAAAATAAAAAAAGCATCTCTTTTCCTCCGGGTTTTATAGGGCCGAATGAGGTTGAAAGATTGTGCAAAGAATATAAGATTCCTTTGGTTAATGAAAAAATTATCCCCGTTGCAAATCTTGCAAATATTAATATAGATTTTTATCCGGTTGTTGTAAAAGGAATTTCCGAGAATGTAATTCACAAATCCGATTTAAATGCGGTTAAATTAAATTTAAGAACTAAAGCCGAAGTAATTTCGGCTGCAAAGGAAATAGAAAAAAATTTTTCCAAACACGGTATTACTGCAAATTCTTTTTTGATTCAACAATTTATTCATGGTAAACATGAGATACTACTCGGCGGATATCGTGATAAATCTTTTGGTCCGATAATAATATTTGGCAGCGGAGGTAAATATGTAGAGGTATTAAAAGATACCGCAATACGTTCAGCGTATATTTCAGAAGAAGAAATCGAAGAAATGATTTTGTCGACTAAAATGGGCAAATTACTTGCGGGCGTTAGAGGGGAAGCGGTTGTTAATTTTGATAAATTGATTTCTATAATACGAAATACCGCCAAAATGATAATTGAAATTGAAAATATAACGGAGTTTGATTTTAATCCGGTAATTGTTGATTATAATAATAATTTTACAGTTGTCGATGTAAGAATCAAATTTGGATAATGAAAACATGTTTTGATTTTTGTCAAAAAAACATTATGAAATTACTTCAAATCAAAAAAAATAATTTTTAGATTTTATATGAAAAACCTATTTTAGAAAAACAAAAATAGTTTTTTTAATCATTATAATAACCGGATAAAAAATGAAAAATGTATTAATTCTTGGAGCGGGACAAAGCTCACCTTTTCTTATTTCTTACATGTTAAAAGAAGCGGAAAAACATGATTGGTTTGTAACTGTAGCCGATTATAATCTTGAAGTTGCCAAACAAAAGGTAAACGGGCATCCGAAAGGGCAAGCCATACAATTTGATGTAAATGACGAAAAATTAAGAAATATTTTGATTGAAAAATCGGATATTGTGATTAATTTACTAGCCCCGCCGTTTCAATATTTAATTGCTTTGGATTGCTTAACGCACAGTAAGTCGGTTATTTCCGCAAGCTACGAAAATCCGAGAGTGGCGGATTTAAATAAAGATGCACAGCGTAAAGGGATTTTAATTTTAAATGAAATGGGATTAGATCCGGGTATAGACCACATGTCTGCAATGTTGCTAATACAAAAAATACGAAATGAAGGTGGTTATATTACCAGTTTTGTCTCTTATGGAAGTGCGGTTCCCGCACCGGATGTAAAATCAAATCCTTTTGACTATTGTATTACCTGGAATCCGCGCAATGTAGTAATGGCCGGAGAAACCGGTGCCATATATATGGAAGAAGGCAAGTTGAAGATGTTGCCTTATAATCAACTTTTTAACAGAACGTGGCCCGTTGAAGTTGACGGTGTGGGAACAATGGAAGCATATCCAAATCGTGATTCCATGGTATATCAGGATTTGTTTAAACTTGAAAAAGTGAAAACAATGGTTCGCGGAACTTTAAGATATCCGGGCTGGGGAGAAACATGGTCGCAAATAGTAAAGTTGGGTTTGCCTAATGAACATCTAACTATTCCGGGATTAAGTGAAATGACATACCGAGAATATACGGAAATGTTTGTTCCGTTGAATGCCAACGGTAACAAACTGGAAAACAGAATAGCAAACTTTTTAAAAATTTCTCCTACCGGTATTATAATGGAGAAACTTAAATGGCTTGGTCTTTTTGACGAAGTGAAAATTGGCGGCAATGTTAAAACCTCTACCGATGTAATGCAAAAATTAATGAGCGAAAAACTCCCGTTGCCAAAAGGGAAAAGAGATATGGTTGTGCTTATGCATAAGCTGGAAGCAGAGTTTCCGGAACAAGAGAAAAGTGTAAGATATATTTCAACGTTAACTGATTATGGTGAACCGGACGGAATAACAGCGATAGCAAAAACCGTAGGGGCTCCGGCCGGAATAGCGGCAAAGCTTATTCTACTTGGTGAATTGCCATTGACCGGCACACATATTCCCACACACCCTGCAATATATACGAAAGTATTAAAGGAACTGGAAAGTTTAAATATTAAATTTACGGAAGTTGAAGAGAATCTTTAATTATAAAACTTCGGCAATTAATTCATATTTAATTAATTGCCGAAGATATTTTTACAAATCATCAATTTTTACCGGGGCAATATCTTCATAAATAATTGTGCTTAATGCTTCGTCGCTTAAATCGTAAAGAGACGATATTCTTTCCTCTTGATTGCTTATGGCTTTTAGTAAAACATGTTCGGCCAAATGAATATTCTGATATTTTTGATAATTGGACTTCTGCGCGCAAAGATATAAATCCATAAGTTCCTGAAGAGCCCCTTCGTCGAGTATATAATTATTATCGGCTGCCAAATGAACGGAAATATCAAGCAGTTCACGAGGTGAGTAATCTTCAAAGAAGAATGTTTCGTTAAATTTTAATCCTGTTGTTATATTTATTTCGTTTAACTTGGCAATTTCTTCTTCGGTGCCGGCAATAATTATAACAAGTTTCCCGAAATATTTTTCTGCAAATAAAGATAAATTCTCAAATATTATTTCAGCTAAATTTTCTTGTTCGTAAAGCGGGGTAGGATTATCTATAACTAAAATTCCGTCCATTGCTTTATCAATAAGATATTCCACCTTTTTATATGCTTGTTCTTCATTTGCGGCAAGCAGGTCGCGACCTTTAACCTCAACAAGGTGTCCGTTTTTTAAGTAATTTAATTCCTTGTAAATTTTACCGAGTAATTCCGCTATCTTAGATTTTCCGGTGCCTCGGTTGGCTATAAAAAGAGCATTTAAGTTTTTTCCCACTTGTTTTAAACCGCGTTCCGCACGTAATTTACTTACTTGTAATGACTTTATTTGTTTATCAATTTTTTCTTTTACGGAATTTTGTCCCACCAAATTTCGTAAGTCCGCCAGTAAAATTTTTAAGAAGTCTTTTTTCTTGGGTTTAAATTTTTTAGCAATATTTTTTGTTTCTATAAAGTCTTCAACATCGGCAAGAACGATTTTATTTTTAGTTGTTTCGTCTTCTTCTTCGGCAATGCGTAGCAGATGTTTTTTCTTAATTTTTTCCAACAAATTACGCACAATACGTGCGTTACCAAAATGTTTATCTCTTTTGGAATAAAGAACGGCAAAATGAATTTTGAGTGCCTCCTCTGTTTCGGGTGTTAGTTCCAAATTGAGGTTGGCAATGGAAAATTTTGCTATTTTCATTAATTCATCCGGAGTATAATCCTCAAATAGAAAGGTTTTTGTAAAACGGGATTTCATACCGGGATTGCTTGCTATAAAATTTTTCATTTCATTTGTATAGCCGGCAGCAATAACAATAAATTTACCTCTGTCATCTTCCATTCGTTTTAACAAGGTGTCTATCGCTTCTTTTCCGAAATCGTTGGAGCTGCCACTGGAAGTAAGAGCATATGCTTCGTCAATAAAAAGTGTTCCGCCCATTGCCGAATTAATTACCGCTGTGGTTTTTTGAGCTGTTTCACCTACATACGACCCCACAAGCCCGGAACGATCAACCTCTATTAATTGTCCGTTCGGTAAAATACCCAAAGCCGCATAAATATTGCTTATTATACGTGCTACGGTAGTTTTACCCGTTCCGGGATTACCGAGAAAGAGTATGTGGTCACTAAACTTATTGCGAACATTTTCTCCTTGTTGTATAAAATATTTAACCAACTTAACCAAATCGGCAACTTCATTTTTAATTGATTGTAAACCGTAGAGATTATTTAATTCTCCAAGGGCTTCGGATAAAGCTTCTTCGTCAACGGGAAGTTGAACATCCGTATTTTCTTTTAAATAAAGGGTATGATGAATATCTTCCAGTATAAAAGTGGAAAGAAGTTCTTTGGTTCGTTCTTCTTCCTTTAATTTTGCAACACGTTTACTTAATTGAATTTTTAATTTTTCAAAGATTTGAATAACAAGTCTGGCATTGCCGAAAGTAGCATCGCGTTTACGGTAAAGACGAATAAATTCTTTTTTAAGTTCTTCCTTTGCATCCTCGTTTATTTGATAATCTTCTTTTGAAACCGTATTTGTAAATATTTCCAGAAGTTCATCGGGGGTATAATCTTCAAAAGTAAATGTATGATTAAAGCGAGATTTTAAGCCCGGATTAGATTCGATGAAAGCTTTCATCTCTTTGGGATAACCGGCAACAATAACAACAAACTCCCCTTTTTTATCTTCCATCCTCTTCAAAAGAATATCTATTGCTTCCTGCCCGAAATCCTGCCCGCTGCCTCCTTTTTTTACAAGTGTGTAAGCTTCATCAATAAAAAGGATTCCACCCATTGCTTCTTCAATCAATTTATCGGTTTTTTGTGCGGTTTCCCCTACGTATTGTCCCACAAGAGCGGAACGGTCAACCTCAACAACATGCCCTTTCTCCACAATTTTCATTGCTCTGAAAATTTCTCCTAAAAGACGTGCGATAGTCGTTTTTCCGGTTCCGGGATTCCCTTCAAAAACAGCATTGATTGAAAACTTTCTGCCTCCAGAAAGCCCTTTACGTTCTCGTTCCTGTTGGAATTTTAGATAATTTATAAATTCATAAATTGCTTCTTTAATATTGTGCAGCCCGATGTAACCGTTTAATTCTCTAAGTAATTCTTCAAGGGGGCGTGCAGGGGGTAGTTCGGCTTGTGTCTCTTTATTTTCGGTAACTTCGTTATCGGAGGATGTTGATAATTTAAGACCGTTCTCCTTTTTCTCCGATTTATATAATATACTTTGAGAATCTATCACAAACCATTTTTCACAAACTTTAAAATTCTCAATATAAATTTCTGCCTTTGCCTGTCCGCGTAACCATTTGGCTTCGGCAGTTTGAGTAAAAATTACGGTATCCCAGTCTTTGGGTACATGTAATAAAAAGTTTTTTTTGTAAACTGCAAAATTGTTTAAATACCAAATTGCTTTGGCTTTATAATCGTTTTCCGATTTATTAAAAAATGGATTATCAAAAATTATTTCCAGTCCAACTTTTTGCAAATTTGTTTCTGAAAGTTGTTCATAATATCTGCGTTTGCCGGTTACTTCTTCTTCGGTTTGATTGAAAATTTTCAGTGAAAACACATCCACTTTATTATTCTTGAAAAAGACGGCGTCGGTTCTTCGTTTTTGTTTCTTCTCGGTTAAATCTTTGTCTTGACGGATTGGAAAGGGGGATTTGAATTCGTTAAACTCTTTTTCCAATTCTTCGGCAATTGTTTCTTGTGCTTTTTTCTTTTTTAGAATTTTTTCATAAATCTTTTTAAACTGCTTATTATTACCTAACCGGCTTTTTAATTCTTCCGCCTTTTTTATGGCGGGTTTAAATTGGAATGAACGGAACAACCCTTCAAGTTTAATCAACTCGGCATCGGTATGAAATTCTTTAAGAGATTTATTTTTTAAAATATTTTCTGCAATAATATTTACAAACCAAATATCCTTGTTTTTTAGAGCAGCGGCAGTTTTATTAAAATAATTTTGCAGATTTTTTTTATCTAAATTTTTTTTGTTGGTTTTAATTTCCATAGCGGATATAAGCAGTTTTTTTATTGCACCTGCTTCTTCTTTTATCCCCGGGTTAATAAACAAAGCTAGGTCTATTAGTTTTAATGCTTTTTGTAAATTCCCTTTGCCTGCTTCAAGACGCGCGTATTCAACATATGAATTTCCTAAAAAGTTTTTTTGATTTTTAATGGAAGCTTGAAAATCTTCGGCTGCACCATCCAAAATATTTAATCTAAGTAAAATTTGAGCTCTAATCATTTTGCCCTTTGTACTACTGCCGTTTAATTGCAAGGCCAAATCGGCATATTCCAATGCTTTTATGGGATAACCGTTTTCTAACAACGCCCAAGCCAATACAACGGAGGCTTCGCTGTTATCGGGGAAGTGTTTAAATATTTTTTTTGCGTTGGATAAGGCAAGCCTGCTTCTTCCATTCCAAAGGTGGTCGTAAGTATCTTCAAGTAATTTATGGAAGTTTATTTGCTCCAAATTAATTTCCGTATGTTTTGCAGTCCTTTATTCTCAACCATAAAAATAGTAAATATTATGGAATAATAGAAAGGGGGTTGGGGTGAATAAATTCATAACTTCGCTGAATAAACGGTTGCGTAAGTTTTACAATCCGCTGTCTGAATTTGATGCTTTTTGTTTGAGGATAATATATTCGTTAAGTTGTTTTCTAATTCCCTTTTGTTTGAACGGGAAAACTGATTTTATCCGAATGCGTATAAACATTCTTTTGTAATATTGAGCAAAATTTATTAAGTTCATACCCTTTTAAAAGGATAAATTGTATTTAATAATTATTAATTATCTGATTAGAAATGGAAATAATAAACACATTACCGATTGATTTACAAAATTTTATTTTGGTAACTCTTTTTTCGTTATTAATAGGATTAGAGCAACGCAAGCAACATTTTGGGGTTAAGGTAAGCACTATCGTAGGAACCGATAGAACATTAACGCTTATCGGTATTTTGGGTTTTATATTATTTATAACCGATAAAGAAAATAAGATTCTTTTTATTATCGGAGGCATAGGGCTGTTTGCTTTTTTACTGACGGCTTATATTAGTAAAATAAAACATACCCAGAATTACGGAATTACTTCAACCGTGATAGCATTAATTACCTATTCCATTGCACCCCTTATTTATATTGAGCCGGTTTGGTTGGTTTTGTTGGTTGTTGTTGCAGTAATAATAGTGGCGGAAGTAAAAGAAGAGTTGTTTAATTTTTCTCAGAATTTTGGTAATGACGAATTTATTATCCTTGCAAAATTTTTAATTATTGCGGGAATTATCCTTCCGCTCCTTTCCCATAAACCCTTTTCGGAAGTAATTAATATTTCCCCTTACCAAATTTGGTTTTCTGTTGTTGCTGTCTCAGGAATTTCTTATTTCAGTTATTTATTAAAGAAATTTGTTTTTCCAAAATCCGGTATTATAATTACCGCTTTATTGGGCGGCTTATATAGCAGTACTGCAACAACTATAATCCTGGCAAAAAAAAGCAAAACCGCAGGCCCTGTTTCCGGTAACATTGCCGCCGGAATAATTGCCGCTACGGGAATGATGTATTTACGCATTCTTTTATTGGCTTGGATATTTAACGAAGATGTTGCGGTTAAATTACTCGGGCCCTTCTTAATTTTAATTGTCGTTGATATTTTGATGGCATTTTTACAAATAAGAAAAACGGGAGTGTTAAGCAATCATTTGGAAGTGGAAAGCGATAAAAACCCGCTTGAGTTTAAAACCGCTTTTATATTCGGAGCTCTTTTCTCGTTCTTCGCAATACTTACAAATATTATTGTTGCTAATTTTGGAGATGCCGGAGTAAACATTCTTTCTTTTGTTGTGGGAATAACCGATATAGACCCCTATATTCTAAATCTGTTTCAAACCGAAAGTTTGAAAATTTCTGTTGAAACCATTGCCATTGCAACAATTTTTGCCACAACAAGCAACAACTTTATAAAGATGATTTATGCGGTAATATTGGGAAACAAAGAGATAAAAAAAATGATGATTACCGGATTTTCCGTTATAATAATTACAAGCGTTCTCATTGCTGTTTTCATTTAATCTTTTAATAACCAGGATACTAAAATGAACGGAATCGGATTAGCCTTAGGCGGCGGCGGTGCACGCGGACTTGCTCATATTGGAGTGTTGAAAGCACTTGAAAAAGAAAAGATAAAAATAAATGCAATAACAGGTTGCAGTATGGGGGCAATTATTGGAGGTTTGTATGCATATTACGGAAATGCATCCGATGTTGAAAATCATGTGTTCAAAATATTAAAAAGTCCGCTTGTTAAAGAATTACAAATTGGTGAATTGCAAGAAGAGAAAGAGACCAAGCATTTTTTTGATGACCTTATAGGGCAGATGAGTTTCAAAATTAAAGCTTTTAAATCGTTACAAAACATCTCTTTTTTTAATGAGAAAATTACCCGTAAAATTTTTAAAGAAATTCCGGATACAAAAATTGAAAAATTAAAAATAAAATTTTCGGCAATTGCCACCGACTTAATTTCAGGAGAAGAAATAAATTTTACACGGGGCAGTTTGCGTAATGTTGTGCGTGCCAGTGCTGCTATTCCGGGATTTTTCCCACCGGTTACAATAAAAGATTATTACCTTATAGACGGTAGTGCTTCCGAAAGCGTACCCGCGGGAAGAGTAAAAGAAATTGGAGCAGATAGGGTGTTGGCCGTTGATGTAACGCATTGTCTTAAGGCAATAGATAAACCGGTAAACATAATTGAAATCTTGAATAGAGCTGAAGATATTACATCATTTCATCTTTCTAAAGAAAGATTGAAAAATGCCGACTTGGTGATACGCCCGAAAGTACGAAAACTTTCTTGGGCGGATTTTAATTATGCGAAACAAATTATTAAAAAAGGGGAAGATGCGGTTAACAATAATTTGGAAGAGATTCGTAAACTCGCAAACCGGAATTCATACATTTTGGAACTTGAACAGTACTTAAAAAGATTTACTGATTAATTTTTTAACATCAATAATTCTTATTTTATGAGTCATTCACACAATCATCACGAACATCATGTCCCTACAAGCGGTAAGCGTTTATTTATTACCGTATTACTTAATTTTACAATTACTGTTGCCGAAATTATTGGAGGTATTGTTTCAGGAAGTCTTTCGCTTATCTCCGATGCTTTACACAACTTTAGTGACGGTATTGCGGTAATAATAAGTTATATTGCAATTCGCTTAAATAAAAAACCTAAAGATTATAAGTTTACTTTCGGATATAAACGAGCTGAAATTATTGCCGCTGTTTTTAATGCCTCGGTTTTAATTGGTATTAGTCTATATCTTTTTTTTGAAGCATATAAACGCTTTGCCAACCCGGAGAAGATAGAAGGAGAACTAATGATTATTGTTGCGGCAATAGGTTTGGTTGCCAATGTTGCCGGAACTCTCTTGCTTAAATCGGGTGCTGAACATAATATGAATATCCGCTCAGCTTATCTTCATCTGTTTAGCGATGCCGTTTCCAGCGTAGGGGTAATAATAGGAGGCGTTTTTATTTACCATTTCGATGTTTATTGGATTGACCCGTTAATTACGGTGTTAATTTCCATATATATAATTAAGGAGAGTTGGGAAATTGTTAAAGAAGCAATCGAAATATTAATGATGGCGGCACCTAATTCGATACCGATAAAAAAGATAGAAAAAGAGATTATAAAGATTGATAAAATTGTTAGCATTCATCATGTCCATTTTTGGAAAATAAACGAAAACGATATTCACTTTGAAGCACACGTAAAAGTAAACGATATGTATGTAAGTGATACTGAAAAATTACTTGAACTGATAGAAGAACTTTTACATCATAAGTTCGGAATAGAACATATTACATTACAGTTTGAAGTTGATAGATGCGAAGATACCGGGTTGATAAAATAATTTTAACAAGGAAGTGTTATGATGTTAAAATCCGTTGATGAAGAAGTGAAAAAAATATTGAAAAAACAGAACGAAATTTCAATAGAACGAAAAAGATTATTGAATAATTTTGCCGAATATATATCCGGTAAATTAACAAGCGAAAATTTTGTAAATCTGATTTTTATTTGCACACATAATTCCAGAAGGAGTATAATGGCGCAAGTGTGGGCTCAAACAGCGGCAGAATATTTCGGCATAAAAAATCTTAAGTGTTTTAGCGGAGGAACGGAAATTACAGCGTTTAACCCCAATGCTGTAAAGGCAATGGCGGATGCGGGGTTTATAATCAATAGGAATGATAAAACTGAAAATCCGATATATTTTGTTCGTTATTCAAATGATGCTGAACCGGTAAAATGTTTTTCAAAAATTTATTCTGATAAATTTAATCCTCAAAATAATTTTATCGCAATAATAACATGCTCCGAGGCGGATAAAAATTGTCCGGTAGTAATTGGAGCGGAGAAAAGATTTCCGATTACATACAACGACCCGAAAAAATATGACAACACTAAATTACAAAAGGCTAAATACTCGGAAAGATTTGAGCAAATAGGAGTAGAAATGCTTTATGCATTCAAGCAAATAATAAATTAAGGCTCTTTTAAGCCGTTTAATTTTCTTATTCCTTTTCCCGTAAGACGAGTAAGATTCCATTCCGTTTTTACGGAAAAATTTTCATGTCGCTCTTTGCATTCCGCATATTCACAATACTTACACAATTCGTAATCACAATAATCCAAATGAATTTTAACTTGTGTGCCGGGTAATACTCTATTGAGTTCATGCAAAATAATTTCATCCGATTTATGTGCTTCTTTTATAGTAAAATAATAGGGTAGCACCATATGAAAATCGATGAAAATATTATTTGCCGATTTCCAGAAACGCAATTCATGTATATCAATCCATTCCGTTTTTCGTATTGTTATAATTTTACGGGCAATCATTCTCATTGTTTTGCAATCCACTTCATTCATTAAACCGCCGATTGCTTCTCGTACCAGTTTGTATCCGGTTACTAAAATATTTAATGCAACAAGAATTGCAATAATGGGATCGAAGACGGTAATTCCGGTAAACATAACCACTACCAATCCGGCAATAATACCGGTACTGGTGTAAACATCGGCAAGCACATGTTTTGCATCGGCAATAAGAGTAAGCGATTTTGTCTTTTTCCCTATTCGCATTATGTATGCGGAAAGGGCTAAATTCATCACGGCCGTAATACCCAATAAAATCATTCCCACGCCAAGCTTGGAAGGAGTGGCTCCGATTATTATTTTTACAATTCCCGAATAAATAATTACTATGCCTGCTATTGCAATTAATAAGCCTTCAAATCCCGCCGAAAAATATTCGATTTTACCGTGCCCGTACGGATGGTCTTTATCTGCGGGCTTAGCACTTATGATTATGCTTGCCAATGCAACGCCCGAAGCAACAATATTGATTATCGACTCCGTGGCGTCGGAAAAAATTGCTGTTGAATCGGTAATAAAATAAGCGACAAATTTTGTAGTTAAAATTATTATTCCGCCCAAAAGGGAAATATATGCCGCCCGTTTGTTTAATTTTTTATTTATGTCGTCGGTTGTCATAGAGCTTTTTGTTCATATTGTATTGAATAAACGTAAAATGGTTATCTCGGAAAATGTTTTTTGCTTCTTTTGCTTTTTTTAAATTCGGGAATATACCGTAAACAGTAGATCCTGTTCCACTCATCAATGAAAACAATGCTCCTGCTTGAATTAAATCGATTTTGATTTTTTTTATTTCGGGGTATAGCTCAAAGATTCCGGATTCAAAATCATTAACAATATTATCTTGCCAAGCGTTAATAGGCAGTGATGTTAGTTTGCTATAATCAAAATTATTTTTGTGCGGAGTAATTTTTTCGAATGCTTTTTTTGTGGAAATATGAATTCCGGGATTAATAAGTAGAATGGGATGAGAAATTTTAAGATTGATTTTTTCGAGAATTTCTCCGCGCGATTTCCCTATTGTCGGATAGTCAAATAAAAAAAGCGGAACATCGGAACCGAGTTGGAGAGCGGATTTTTGCAGAAGCTCTTTAGGCAAATCCAAATTAAACAAAGTGTTTAATGCCGAGAGTGTAACGGCTGCATCTGAACTGCCTCCGCCTAATCCGGCACCGACAGGAATTTTTTTCGTTAAAGTGATTTTTACTTTTAATGTTTTTCCTGTTAGCTTTTCAAGCAAACGTAATGCAGAGGTTATAAGATTATTCTCGGTTAAGTTTTCGTGGTTATTAATAATCAGTTCGTAACTATTTGCTTTTTCAAAAGTTAATTCGTCGTATAAATTTTTTAATTGATAAAAAACGGTTTCAAGATTATGAAATCCGTCCTCACGTTTTTTAACAACGTTTAATCCTATATTAATTTTAGCGTATGCTTTTACCGTTATATTTTCCAATCAAATATTCCTTGATTTTTTTTGTGTGCTGCGGATTGGAGCCGCAACAAGTTCCGATAAACAGAGGATTTTTCTCTAAATATTTATCAACTATTCCAATATACTCAGTCGTAGATACACCTTCAAATATTTCCGCATCCGTATATTTACCGCTTCCGCAATTTAAATAATATCCCCATGGAATTTTAAAAATTATTTGTGTCATAATTTTTTTGAATGTAACGGGGGCAACACAATTTATTCCGACAGCAATAGGGGCTTGTAAATAGAGATAATCAAGCACATAATCAATTGGCTCCCCGCTTAATAATTTTCCGTCAAAATTAATAAAAAGTGAAACGATAAAGGGAATTTTATTTCTGTTGCAATGTTCACAAATTATTTTTATTTCGTCTAAATGGCTTTGAGTTTCATTCAAAACAAAATCAACACCGTTTTCCCACAGTAAATCTATATGGGTTTTGTGATTCGCTTCTATTTTATTTCGGGATAGTTTTCGAGAAGATTGATAAGAATCTTCCGCCGGTGGATTTGACCCCGCAATAAAAATGTTCTCTGTTTTTCCTTTGGCAATACGGGTAAGCTCAACGCTTTTTTTTATAAATTCCGAAATGGAAATTTTTAGGGAACTTTGTTCATAAGCCGTAGGATTGGTTCTGAATGTGTTAGTGGTTATTATTTCCGCTCCCGCGTTGATATATTCCCGATGTAATTTTATTACTTCTTCAGGGGCAATAACATTTGCAAGCGAACTCCAAAGCACCTTATCCGTTATAACGCCACGCTGTTGCAATAAACTTCCGATTGCACCGTCAAGTACAAGGGGCCGTTTGATGTTTTTGTAATATTCCGTTATTTCCATTGTCACAATTAATCTTTACGAAATCACTTCAACATTTTTAGGTATTTCAGGGCGGACAAGGAGAACTTTCTCTTTTTCAATTAATACTTTCCCAGGTTCCATTCCTTTTTTTTTACGAACAAATTTTGCAAGAGTGTAAGAAACAGGAGCAATACCGGCGGTTTTGGCTTTTGAATAATATGCCGCAATTTGTGCAGCCGTTTTTATAATGTTTTTAGGAACACCTTCTTTCGGATTATTTACGCGCAATATCACATGAGAACCCGGCAAGCCCCGTGCATGGAACCAATAATCATTTTGCTTTGCAATCTTTATCGAAAGCATATCATTGCTTTTGCTGTCGCGTCCAACAAGCACTTTATATTTATCATCAATTAATAATTCGCGCAATTTTGCATTACCATACATTTTTTGTTTCTCTTCTTTTTTTTCTTTTATATTCAATCTTTTTTTTATTTCCAAGTAATCATCTGTGGTTTTTGCGTTATTAAATTTTTCTTCCAAGTTTTTTAGGCGGTTATAACTATTTCTGGTTTCAAATTCCAATTGTTTTGATTTTTGAAAATTTATTTTTTCATCTCGTGCTTTTTCAAACCAACGGTTTATTTCCTCTTGCGGAGTACGGGTTTTATCTAATTTAATTTTTATTGTTCTGTTTGTTGAATAGTCCGTAAGCTCAATTTCGTTTAATCCTTTTTTTAACAGATGTCTGTTTGTAAGCAATAGATTTGCAATGTTGTAATATTCTTTACTTTTATCTCCGTTTTCAATTCTCCCGCGCAGATTATTTAATTTATTGGAAACCTTTTCCAATTGACGAAAAAGATGTTTGGATATTTCCGTTTTTAGTTTGGAAATTTTTTCTAACCTGAAGTGTAATTGTAAATATTTTTTTATTGCGGAATTAACATCATCGAACAGAACAAATTTATCGGTCGGGAAAGATTTGAATTCTTCCGGCACAAAGCGGATTCGGTTTTCAATTTTATTCTCAAAAACTTTTATTTTACCGTTGTAAACCTCTCCGATAACGGAATGAAAAAGCTCTTCCGTCTTATAACCGTTATTCCATATCAGTTTCAGTTCGGTAATTATTTCTTTAGGAATAAAGGAATATTTTTGTTTTATTTTTTTTGTGTTAAAATCTTTGAATAGTGATTCCTCTATTTTGTGATAAACATTTTGAGAAGTAAAACTTTTATTGCGGGCTGTTTTTATTATTGTTTTATCATCTTTGTTTTTTTTTAGTTTTGCTAATATTGAGTTGCCGTGCAAAAAAAAGATATTTGTATTTCCACCCATAATAATAAATAAAAGTTCAAAATCCGTAAAAGTTATTTTAATTATTCTGTCGTCTTTTGCAATTTCAAATTTTTCTATTTTATTTGTTTCCGGAAAGAGGTCAAATTCGATTAAATTTTTTTTTGCCTTGTGATGTTCATCTTTAATTACCAAGTAGGGCAATCCCGGATTTGTAGAAATAAACAGATGCCTGTAAGGTAAATTTACCGTTGGAATTGCAAGTAACAATGAATTTTTCTGTTGAGAATAAATGTCGGTAACTTCACACTCTGCAAGGGTTCGGTTTAATTCCGTAATTGTTCTATTGAGATAATAGTAATTTTTTAACATAATAATATTAATTTAATTATCTAATATAAAAAATCCCTATTGAACTTTATGATTGTAAACGGTGTAAATGTATGCTTATGTAATAGCAGGGCGATAAGAAGAGTTGGTCTTAAGCGGTTAAGTGATAAGAGCTTTTTGCAAAGATTTTACCAAAGCGTTTTTGAATAAAGTTAAGTCAACCGGTTTTTTAAATACATACTCTATTCCCAATTCCTCATATTCTTTGGCAATATCGGGGGTGATATCGCTGCTAAGCACAATAATGGGGGGCTTATATTTTAATTCGCTGTGCATAATGTTTTTAACAAAATCAAATCCGCTCATTTTAGGCATAATATGATCGGTAATTATTAGTGCAGGCATAGATTTTTCCAAAACCTCCATACCTTCGCTTCCGTCCGAAACAATTTCCACTTCGTAATTGGGAATAATGTTGTTAAGCAGTTTTTTATAAAGAATTGCATCAGAGGGAACATCATCAACAAGCAAAATTTTGTTTGAAGAGATTGGAATTGTAAACAGGAATGAACTACCGGTTCCCACTTCGCTGCTTACGGAAATTTCGCCCCCGTGTTTTTGTATTATCTCTTTAACAAGAGAAAGGCCGAGCCCGCTACCCTTTTCTCCTTTGGTTCCTTCGGTTGTAAATTTGGAGTCAACGGAAAAAAGTTTATCCAAATTTTCATCGGCAATACCAATGCCTGTATCGTTAACGCTAAATTGAATTACCCTTTTATCTATAAGCGGTTCGGCAGAAATAAAAATTTCGCCCCCGCTGTTTGTAAATTTTATTGCATTTGCTATCAGATTATTAAATACTTGGAGGAGTAAATTTCTGTCGCCGTGTACATACATTTCGTGCTCCAGGGTAGAATATAATTTTATTCCTTTTTGTAGTGCCGTGCCGGAAAGCATTTGAATTGAGTTATCAATTATTGTGCGTGCATCAATTCTTTCGGCAACATATTCAATTCTGCCTGTTTGCAAACGTGTCCAATCCAAAATGGAATTTACTAACTTTAACATATTGTTAGCGGATTCATGGATATATTCGATGTATTGTTTTTGTTTTTCCGGGTCAGTATCGGTTTCGTTTAACAATAGATCGGTAAAGCCCAAAATGGAACTGAACGGTGTTCTTAAATCATGAGAAATTATGGAAATAAATCTATCTTTGGAATCATTTAATTTTTTTAATTCTTCCGTGGTTTTTCTGTATTCTTCTTCATTCCTTTTATTTAAAGTAATATCGGAAGAAAGTCCGAATATTTTTTCAACATTTCCGAATTCATCTCTGACAAAATTAAATTTACTTTGTATCCAAATTAACGATCCGTATTTATCAAGTATACGATATTCAAGTTCAACCTGTTTACGTACAACATCTTTAAATACACGACGAAGCTTGGAAACAACATTTTTTTTATCGTCGGGATGAATCATTTTTATCCAAAGCCTCGGGTTTTCCATTAATTCTTTATCGGTATATTTGGTAATTTCCATTACTGAAGGGGCAACAAATAATTGTCGCAATCTTTTTTCTTTAAATTCCGCAATCCATATAACGTCGTCAATGTTTTCCGTAATCCCTTTATATCTTGCTTCCGCTTCTTCCAGTGCGGCTTTGGCTTTTTGTTGTTCGGTAATATCAACATACGAATGTACAATATATTCGCTTTTGTCGGAAAGAAATTTTTTAATTTTTCTCTGAATTGTAATTATTTCTCCGTCTGTGCGTTTTGCATGATATGTAGCGGAAAGTTCCTCTCCGATATTTATTGATGAACATTCGGCTTTTGCCTTTTCTCTATCATTTTCACTAATAAAATCAAGAGGGTTTTGTTCAAGAACATCATTAATGTTGTTATATCCGAAAAGAGTAATATATGCATTATTTGCCAGTATTATTTTTCTGTTCTGAACTAAGATTATTCCTTGGCTTGCGGTTTCGAAAATAGATTTTATTATATTAAGTTCATGTTCGTTTTTTGTTTTTTCGGAGATATCTATTAAGACGGCAATGTAGTATTTGGGATTTCCTTGGAAATCCGAAACAGCGGCAAAATTTGCAAGCACAAAAACTTTTTCTCCGTTGTTTTTAATTAAACTGACTCTTACAGGCTCGGTTTTTTCATCTTTTATGGATGCAATATCAAATCCGTTATCAATATCTCCGAAATCTATCAACTCCGCAATTTCTTTGTCTTTCAGGTCATTTTCCGTATATCCTAATTCGGATGTAAAATAAGGGTTTGCGTATGTAATTTTGCCTTCAAGAGTAAAAGTGCAAATATATTCTTTAATATTTGTTACAATGCTTCTGAATGTTTCTTCGGAATTACGTAATGTCTTTTCCAGATTTTCACGGTCGGTAATATCCGAACAAAGTATAACAACCGAGCGTTCTTCGTCAATTTCTTCGGTTAATGCCATTTTTAGCGAGATGGTTCTGGCGGTATTTTTCAGTTTGTATTGAATTTTGGTTTCAAAATTATTACTGCTTTTCAAATTGGCGATAATGTTTTCAAAATATTCGGGATAAAAATCTTTTATTACATTTCCTATAAATTTTCCGAATGTTTCAATTTTTGAAACTCCGAAAACTTTGGTTGCAGCATTGTTCCAAAAAGTAATGCTTCCCTTTTCGTCGGTTGCAATAATTGCGTCTAATACGGTTGATGCGATGGATTGATATGTTCTTAATTCCTTTGCCTCGTTTTCCAGATTTATTATGTTGCTATATGTTTCCGTAATATCTTCAACAAGAACAACGATATAATTTACATTTTGGAATTTATTTGTAATCGGAATAAAACTTAATTGTATATATAGCGAAGAGTTTTCGTTATATGAAAGATTTTGTGAAAAAACGGGACGTTTTGTTTTAACGGCATTGTTAAATAATTTTAAAATTATCTCCGCATGCTTGCCGTCAAATATTTGTTCTACGGTTTCGTAATTGTTTTCAAAAAGGTTATCGGTACTAAGCTTGGGGGAATAGATTACTTTTCCGTTTTTATTTGCAATTAAAAAGTAATCGGAAATGGAATTAATAAATTTATTAAATAAATCGTTTTCAAGAATTTTTTCGGGGGTTAAAGATATCGGAACTTTAAAATCTTCCAAAATAAATATTGCCCCTTCAAAAATTTTGCCGTCCATTTGAGGAACTGCTTTTAACACGATTGTTATTTCGTTGCCGTCTAATGTAAGTTTATTAAACAACTTTGTTTCAAACGGCACTCCTTCTTTTAATTCGGTCAGGTAATCCGAAATTTCGGGGGAGTTAAAAAGAGGTATATCCGTTAATTTTGTGCCCGGGAATTTTTCGCTTGAATTAAACCCGGCCAATTCAAATTGTAACAAAGTATGATTTGCTGTGGTTATGGTTAAATCCGGATCAACAGTAATTATTCCAACCGGAGCATCAAGTAATATTTTATCCCAATTCGGATAGGATAAATTATATTTCACTACGACCTCTTTGTGATAGTCTCTTTTTTATTTACATTCAAAAATTATTCCACACAAAAATAGTTGTTTCTCGCACAAAATGAGAAATTATTTTATTTAATAAAGCATCATTATAAGAAGCAGTGTAATATTTTAAGACAAACTACTCTTATTGAAAACAAAAAAAGCGAGTTTGCTAAACTCGCTTTAAAAAAACAAATTAAATATTATAATTGCGGTCCTGCGGATACTAACGATTTACCTTCCTCGTTATCAGTATATTGTTCAAAGTTTTTGATAAACAACTCCGCCAATTCTTTTGCTTTTTTATCCCATTCGGCAGGGTCTTCGTAAGTATCGCGCGGGTCAAGAATTGTGGAATCAACCCCGGGAAGTTGTACGGGAACTTCCAAATTAAAGATAGGAATTGTTTTTGTTTCGGCATTCTCAATTGAACCGTCAAGAATTGCATCAATAATTTTTCTTGTATCTTTAATGGAAATTCTTTTTCCGGTACCATTCCAGCCGGTGTTAACCAAATAAGCTTTAGCATTATGCTCTTCCATTTTTTTCACTAATTCTTCGCCGTATTTTGTAGGATGAAGTGTTAAAAATGCAGCGCCGAAACAAGCCGAAAAAGTCGGTTGAGGAGAAGTAACCCCCCTTTCGGTTCCTGCCAATTTAGCGGTAAAACCGGAAAGGAAATGATATTTTGTTTGCTCGGGTGTAAGTTTTGATACCGGCGGCATAACTCCGAAAGCATCTGCCGTAAGAAAAATAACTTTTGTAGCATGGCCGGCTTTGGATACGGGTTTAACAATGTTCTCGATATGATAAATCGGATAAGAAACACGAGTGTTTTGTGTTACGGAACCGTCGGTAAAATCTATTTTCCCGTTTTCATCAAGAGTTACGTTTTCCAATAATGCATCGCGTTTAATGGCATTGTAAATATCCGGTTCCGATTCTTTATCTAAGTTAATTGTTTTTGCGTAGCATCCTCCTTCAAAGTTAAAGATACCGTCGTTGTCCCAACCATGTTCGTCATCACCGATAAGTTTGCGTTTGGGATCTGTAGAAAGAGTTGTTTTCCCTGTACCGGAAAGTCCGAAAAAGATAGCGGTTTCCCCGTCGTCTCCAACATTAGCGGAACAATGCATTGCCGCAATACCTTTTAACGGTAAGTAATAATTCATTATTGAAAAAATTCCTTTTTTCATCTCTCCGCCATACCACGAACCGCCAATTACCGCACGTCCTTCCGTTAAATTAAAAGCAACAAAATTTTCGGAATTTAACGGAACTCCGTCCGCTCTTTTCATATTTTCCCAATCGGGATTAACTGCTTTAGAAGCGTTTAGTACAACAAAATCGGGTTCAAAGTTTTCCAATTCTTCTTCGGTTGGACGGATAAACATATTTTTTACAAAGTGTGCTTGCCAAGCAACCTCCATAATAAAACGTACTTTCAAACGGCTGTCTTCGTTGGCACCGGCATAGCCGTCCATTACATAAAGTTTTTTGCCGGTAAGTTGTTTTGCCGCTATATTGTAAAAGTGTTTCCAAACATCATTATCAATAGGTTTATTGTCGGAGGACTTTGCTTGTTCCGCCCACCAAACAGTATCTTTTGTCTTTTCGTCGAGAACAATATATTTATCCTTAGGAGAACGCCCGGTAAAAACACCGGTCATTACATTTACCGCCCCCAATTCGGAAACTTGCCCTTTTTCGTAACCTTCAAGAGATGGGTCGGTTTCATGCTCAAATAATAAATCGTATGACGGATTATGAAAGATTTCCACGGCATCATTAATACCGTATTGTGATAAGTCTACAGACATATTTAACTCCTTCTTTTTATAATTAAGCATTTTTTATTTACAAAATTAATTAAAATAATAATATAAATCCACAAAAAAACCTTATTTAATAAGGGCGGCTATATAAAAAACCTAAAAATAAAAGACAGCAAAAATTGGAAAAAGCACCGTAAAAATTAGGACTTCGTTTGTTGCAGAAGATAGAGCATTATATCGTAATATAGTAAAAAAATATCCCTCTCCAAAATAAAAATGATTATTTTTAGACTAAAATGCATCGCATTTTACGACAAATAAAAGTTATAAAAAAAAAAGATTTAACAAATCGGAATAATATCTTCAAACAAAAAAATCTTTCAAATTAACAAATTATAAAACTCTCAAAAAATATGGTGCGTGCCGGTGGGAATTTGATCGAAATGATCGGGTAAATAAAGTTTTTGTTTGGTTACCACCATATTAAAGTTTTATGTGATTACGTCTTTTTTTTGAAAGATACGCTCTGTTTTATACGTCTTAAAACCATTTAAAGCTAATATCTTCCGAATGGCATTTAAAATTATAAACAATAATTTTTTTATTTGATTATTTTTATTTGGATAAATTAGAAAAAAATTCTTATCTTTTTAAGACAATAATATAAAACTTACAAAAAGAATATAAATTTAAAAGAAAAAGCGCATGGCAATAAGCTCACAAAACATATTTTCCCCAGTAACAGCTTGGAAATATTTGTTTATAGGCTTAATGTAAAAATTACAGTATTTACTGTTTGATAGGTTGGTGTGCATTATTATGGAAAACACAAAAGTTAATTCAACATTATTAAAAAATGTTAACAGAAAAAAAATTCTTTCGGTAATAGACAATGCCGAAACTATAAGCAGGGTAGAAGTAAAAAACCTGTTGGATAAAAACGGTAAAACCGTAACAAATATTACCAACAGTTTGATAGAAGACGGTTTGGTTACACCTGTGGGATATTCTTCTTTTACCGGAGGGAGAAGACGAGAACTTTTAACCATAAATGCTAATTACGGATATTTGGTTGGAGTTCATCTCGGCATACATTTTTTAAGAGCAATAATAACCGACTTTAAGTACAAGATATTAGGTGAAGAAAAAATCCCTATCTATGCAAACGAATCACAAATGAATCTTCTCGGTAAAATTCGTAAAGCAATAGACTTTCTTATAAAAAACGCAGCGGCATCTTCCGAAAAACTCTTAGGCATCGGGTTTGCCGCAAACGGTTTATATAACGATAAAACGGGAGAATGGATTGTTTCGGCAAATAATCCGAATTGGGCAAATGTTCCAATAAAAGAAATCTTGACCAAACGATATAATGTGCCTGTATATGTTGAGCAAAATACACGAGCTATTGCTTTAGCGGAAAGACACTTTGGCGTAGTTAAAAACTCCAACAATTTTATCTTTATCGGGCTTGGGGTTGGTATTGGTAGTGCAATCATAAACGAAAACGGTCGTTTGTATAGAGGTGCAAATAACATTGCCGGAGAAATAGGGCATGTTGTTGTGCAAGCCGACGGGGACCTCTGTTCCTGTGGAAAACACGGATGTTTGGAAACGGTAGCTTCGGGTTGGGCAATGCTTAAAAAAGTTAAAGAAAGAATTATTGCCGGTGAAAAAAGTGAAATATTGGATTTATGTAACGGTGATTTGGAAGCTATGAATATTGAAACTTTGCTAAAAGCTTTTAACAACAACGATAAACTGGTTACTGAAATTTTTGAAACCGCAATGGAATACTTGAGCATTAGTATTGCAAATACAATAAACATGTTTAATCCGGATTTTGTTGTACTCGGAGAATATTTTGCCGAATTAAATAAAGATTATTTATCACGACTGATTAAAAAAACAAAGAGCCACATAATTCCGCTTTCGGCTAAGAATACAAAAATATTAATTTCATCATTAGGAAGTAAAGCAACTGTGCTTGGAGCCACAACATTGGTACGCGATTCTTATTTTTATATTGATACGCTCAATTAAGGCTTAAGATTAATAAACATTTTATTTAATTATTTTAGCGAGAGAAAGAATGAATTCAAAATTAAAATTTTTTATTACCGTATTCTTTTTTGTTTTGGGAATTTTCCAAACAAACTTTGCTCAAACCGGCAAAATAAAAGGACGGGTTATTGATGCCAATAGCGGCGAGGGCCTTATCGGTGCCAATGTAATGATTGTGGGTACTTCCATTGGAACCGCAGCCGATATAAACGGTAATTTTGTTTTGGCAAATTTGTCTCCCGGTAATTATACCCTTAAAATTACCTATGTAGGCTATAAAGATAAAACCGAGAAAGTTTCAGTAGTTAAAAACAGAGCCTCTATGGTAACTGCCAAAATGGATTGGATTGCCGTAAAGGGGAAAGAGGTTGTTGTTACGGCTCAAGCGAAAGGACAGTTATCTGCCATTAACGAACAGTTATCCGCCAACGAAATTAAAAATGTTGTTTCGAAAGATAGAATCAGAGAACTTCCCGATAATAATGCCGCCGAATCCGTTGGGCGCCTTCCCGGTGTTTCACTCTTGCGTTCGGGAGGCGAAGGCAATAAAGTAGTTATTCGAGGGCTACAACCCAAATACAGCAAAGTAATGGTCGATGGAATTTCTTTGCCGGCAACCAGTTCCAGCGACCGCAGCGTTTCGTTAAAATCCGTTTCTTCTTATTCGCTGGAGGGTATTGAAGTTATTAAATCTCCCACGGCCGATATGGATGGCGATCAAGTTGCCGGGTCGGTTAATTTTGTTATGAGAACGGCTCCAAAAGGTTTTCATTACGATGTTATTGCTCAGGGAGGTTATAACGGTTTAAGAGAAGATATTTCGGACTATATGTTTGTGGGAAGTGTAAGCAATAGATTTTTTAACAATAAACTGGGTGTATTTGCACAAGTTACAACCGACCGGAAAAACTTGGGCAGTAATCAAATGACCGCCGGTTACAGAATGTTATCTTCCGACACTGAAAAATTAAACCCATTAGGTATTACAAGTGTAAATTTAAGGAATATATTCAGTAACAGAAAAAGATACGGTGGAACTTTTACATTAGATTATTTGCTTCCGGATGGAAAAATTTATTTAAAAAACTTTTTAAGCAGCGGTGAGACCGAAACACAGACATATAGAGAGGGATTCGGGTCATCCCATTCTTTTTCAACATCGGATGCTTTAAGTAACCAACTTATCTACGTAAACATATTGAATTACGAACAATATATTTCGATTTTTAAAATTAAAGCAAAAGTATCTCATTCCTATTCGGAAAGTGAAACTCCAGGCAGCATAGGGCTTTCTTTTAACGGAAAAGACATGAATTCAATTGATTTTGATTCCAAACCCGAAGATGTTCCGAGCTTTTCCAAAAACGAATATGATAAAGCCATATGGACAGGTTTATCGGATAATGAATATTATACAAAGGGAAGACAAATTACCGCCTCTTTAGATTTTGAGACGGATTTTTCATTAACAAAGCAAGTAAACGGTAAAGTAAAGTTCGGCGGAAAGTTCCGTTACGACGAACGTTCTTACGACAGAAACGGTTACACCGGAAATCCTTCCGTTGCCAGTGGAGCTGATTATAAAAACGCTCTAATTGAAAAAATTCCAAGATTTAATGATTTGGCTTTAGGGACATCTACTTTCAAATACCCGTTGTTTTTCGATCATAATTTTTCTCACGGAAATTTTCTAAACGGAGATTATACTTTGGGTCCGGTTGTGGATATCGGCTTGATGCACGATATTTTGAATGTTATGCGTGGCGTATATAATAAAAAACTGGAAGAAAATCCGAACTATTGGGGAACCGATACTTATTCCTACTTACAAAAAAGTTCCGTTATTTACGATTATTCCGGCATAGAAAGACTTGGAGCCGGATATGTTATGGCGGAAATAAACATAACAAAAAATATAAAATTTATTCCGGGTATAAGATATGAAGCTAAAAATACAACTTACAGCGGTGTATTTGGAGAGAGCGGTCCGTTTCCCGAACTAAAATACGATCCCGTTGATACTACTTCTGTAAGGAACAACGATTTTTGGCTCCCGATGATTCATTTAAGAATAAAACCCCTTGATTGGTTGCAAATTAGATTGGCTTATACGCAAACAATCGCGCGTCCTAATTTCAGATATATTCTTCCTAATATGGATATTAATAACGGTTCTTCCCGTTTAAGCATGAATAATCCTAATCTCCGCCCCGAACAAGCCGAAAGTTTTGATGCCTATTTTTCGTTTAGTGAAAATCATTTGGGACTCTTTACAATTGGGGGATTCTATAAAAACATAAAAGATAAAATCTTTTCGAGAGGACAACGGGTTCTTAAAAATCCGGAAGAATATAATTTGGATTCAACCTATGTCGGTTATTATTATTCTACGCAAGAAAACAATAAAGACATTGCTTATGTAAAAGGATTGGAGCTTGATTGGCAAACAAATTTTTGGTATTTACCCGGAATTCTAAAAGGGTTGGTGCTTAATGTTAATTATACCAAAATCTTTTCGGAAACCGTATATCCTAGAGACAGAATTGAAACAATTCCCAATCCCGATTACAAACGTGGCTGCGGTTGCCCGAGAAGAATAACGGTTAATATTGATGAAAGTTACAAAGACCGTTTACAAAACCAACCGAGCGATATTGTTAATTTTGCAATCGGTTACGATTACAAAGGATTTAGCAGCCGTCTTTCAATGAATTATTCTACCGATATTTTTATTTCATCCAATTTCTGGCCGGAACTAAGACGATTAACCGATGATTATCTTCGATGGGATTTGTCCGTAAAGCAAAATCTGCCATGGTATGGATTACAGGTTTATTTGAATTATAACAATATAACGGGAACAATAGAAAAAGGTCATTTTTACGGAGGTAAACCTACAATCGCAAGCTATTACGGTAGTTCCATAAACCTTGGTATTAGATGGCAGAGTAACTAAAAAAACGTTAAGTCAAAACGAAAACGTTTACATAATTGTATTTAACAATAAAAGGAGTTAGCAAAATGAAAAAAAACAAACTATTTAATTTATCTCTTGTAATGTTCTTTATTACGGTTTTTTTGCCGAAAATTTCGTTTTCTCAAGAGATAATTGATGTACCAACGGAGTGGGAGGGAAGTCCTTACGGTGTAATAAATAGATTTATTATGTCCGATACTACATCTAGTGGTGAAAGAGCGCATCCGAATTGTATTTATCGCTTAAAAAGAGGTGAATATTATGACATAGACCACGCGTTAAATGTTGATTTCAACTTTACCTTAATCGGAGAAAGTGCTCCCAAAGGAACAAGACCGGCAATGGTTTCCCGTGGTGTTGATGCTCAAGGAAAATATATTTCCGGACTTATTAACATTATCGGTGATTCTACAAATGTAAAATTTGCAAACATTTTATTTAACGGTGTGCAAGACGATAATAAGATTGTTAACCAGGGCGGTTCGCTTTTTGGTGTTTTTGGCACACATCACAGATTTGAAATTGATAGTTGTGTTTTCAGCGGTTGGGGAGGAAATCTTTTTAACTCCAGAGATGCTGCCAGAATGACTTATATTATTACTAACAGCATTTTCAGAAACGGAGTTGATTTGGATAACCCTTGGAGCGGAAATATTTATTCTCAAACCACCACCACTACTTACGACGATACAATCAAATTTGTTAACAATACATTTTTTAATAATTCTTCGTACCAATTATTATCGTGGCAATTTGTAGATTATATTGAATATGACCATAATACAATGTTGGAGACAACCCTTAATGCACATTGGGCACCTTTTTTAACTAATGCAAAGTTTACAAATAATATCTTTTTTAATTATCAAGTTGTTGGCGAAACCACTTACGAAACCGAGCACGGATATTGGGATAAAGGAGGTTCCAACGGCAATCACAGAAGCAGTATTTGCAAACTTGATTTGGTTGATCCGCAAGTATTGTTGGATCATGGTATGACAGAAGCGGATCGTAAGGTTGAATATTCAAATAATGTTTATTTCTGGACTCAAGAAGTTAAAAATTACTGGACTACACATAAAGATTCAAGTACTGGTGTTGAATTGGATATTTTACCGATATTATGGATGAATGATTACACAAAAGCAATGTTCGACGATAATTCCGGTTATCCGTATTTTGTTGAGGAAAATAACATTGAAGCTGATCCCGGATTTAATGCTGATATAGTTAGTGCTCTTTGGAAAAAAGAATTACCTTTTGTAATTAATTACAGACGCCATGGTTATGGTGGAATGGTTGACCCGAAAGAACGTTTATATGCTCCGGACGGAGAATTTTGGGATATTGCATGGCCTTTGCCGGAATCATTGGTTTATACTAATGAGAATATAAAAAAACATGCCAAGGGTAATTTCCCCGCCGGTGATTTGAATTGGTATCCCGACAAAAAAGCGGAGTGGGAAGATTGGGTAAGCGGAATAAGCAGAGAAGAAACAATAAATCTTCCTTCCGAATATGAGTTGTCTCAAAATTATCCGAATCCGTTTAACCCGTCAACGGAAATTAATTTCTCGATTCCTGTTAGTGCAAATACAACTCTTGCGGTTTATAATGTTTTGGGTCAAAAGGTTGCAACATTGGTTAACGAAAAACTTTCTGCCGGTTCATATAAGTACCAGTTTGATGCAAGCAATTTATCCTCCGGTATTTATTTCTATAAACTACAATCGGATGACTATTCTCAAGTGCGAAAAATGATGTTGCTCAAATAATACAATAAATATACGAATAACGGGATATTCCCGTTATTCGTATTTGTTAGGTTCTCACAAACTGTTTTTTTTTAATAATTTATTTTGAGGTGTAAAATGAAAAAGAAATTTTTAACGATTTTACTGGTTTTTGTAATGCTTACATTAAATTACGGGCAGACAAAGCCCAGCGGCAGCGGAACGGACGTTGACCCGTATTTGGTTGCAACTGTTGATAATATACTGTGGATTCAAGCAAATGATACGGAATGGGACAAACATTATAAACAAACTGCCGATATAACTCTTTCGAGTATATCACCATGGGTTACTATCGGAAATAACACTACGGCATTTACAGGTACTTACGACGGTGACGGATATAAGTTGGATAGTTTAATTATTAATACAACCAACGGAAACATGGGATTTTTTGGAATTATTGATGGTGCAACCATAACAAAGGTAAGTTTAACTAATGCTTCTATTACAGCCGGGGGCCATAGCGGAGCATTATTAGCCAGCAGTTCGGGAGCAACAATAACAAAGTCTTTTTCAACCGGAACGGTAGAATGTAACGGCGCGTACATTGGCGGTTTAATAGGAGAATTAACAAGCAGTGCCGTAAATACGGTAGATAGTTGTTATAGTGAATGTACGGTAACAAATAATGCCGATAATTCCCAAACATATTGTAATACGGGCGGTTTAATAGGTTTTTCAGACAATAATAATCAAATAACAAATTGCCATGCAACGGGTAATGTATCTATGACAAATGCACCTACCGCAACCAGCGTTGGCGGTATGATCGGTGCGGCATATACGTCAACAATATCAAAATGTTACAGTACCGGTGATGTTGTTGGGGGTGCCAGCGGTAATTGGTCTCCGGCCGGAGGTTTTATCGGTTATAATTCTTACGGAACCATAAGCCAAAGCTACAGTACAGGTGATGTTCAAGGATATCAGAGAGTTGGTGGATTTGTAGGTTACAATAAAAATTCATCCGCCCAAATAAGTGATTGTTACAGTTTCGGGAATGTTACCCGCAGAAGCGGTGGTTCTGCCACAAATCTAGGCGGCTTTGTTGGTTATAACAGATATGATGCTATTGTTGAAGATTGTTACTCCATCGGTTCCGTAACAAGCGACGGCTCAACAAATAAAGGCTTTGTGGGGCAGCAAGAAGGTGTAATAACAGCGTGCTTCTTTGACAGTGATACTTCAAATCAAAGTACTGATGTTGAAGCCGCGGCAAAAACAACTGCGGAAATGCAAACGCAAACCACATTTACCGATTCAAGTTGGGATTTTACTAATACTTGGCAAATTATAGGAAGCAATTATCCGGATTTACAAACAAATACAAATTCCAATATTACCCCTGTGGAATTAACTTCGTTTACGGCTAAGAAAAAAAGCGGAGTTGTGTTATTAACTTGGTCAACTGCAACCGAAGTAAATAATTATGGTTTTGAAATTCAAAAATTAACCGACAAATGGAATACAATCGGTTTTGTTGAAGGAGCGGGAAACAGCAATTCACCGAAACAATATTCTTATTTGGATGCAGATTTAAATGGTACGGCAAGTTATCGTTTAAAACAAATTGATTTCGACGGAAGTTTTGAATATAGTAAAGTAATTACCGTAGCAAACGGTTTGGCAAAAACCAAATTATATCAAAATCATCCTAATCCGTTTAACCCGAGTACACAAATCAGCTTTACATTGGCAACGCCAAGCAATGTAAATTTGAGTGTATATAATATATTGGGAGAAAAAGTTGCAGAACTAATTAATGATAAAATTACTGCCGGAAATCATGTTGTAAACTTCAATGCTTCCGATTTAACCAGTGGAATTTATATTTATAAAATTGAAACACCGGGTTATACCAAATCGTTCAAAATGATGTTGTTAAAATAAAATTGTTTGTCGGATATATATTTTATCCGAAGTAAATGTTGTTAAATTAAGCTGTTTCGGAATATGTTGTTGTTAATAAACTTTTAGGGGAAAATATCCCGAATATTCTTGAAACAGCTTAATATTCATAATTTAATATTTGGAAAAACAGTTTATCAATTAAACAAAGAGAAAATACTATGAAAAAAATAATAAGCGTAATGTTATTTTTATTTATCGGATACTCCTATATGTTAGGGCAATCTGTTACAGGAACGGATGTATATTCGTTTGTTTACCAGAATAAAACCTATGAAGTAGTAAAGATAAATAAAACATGGCAGGAAGCAATTGCTGCTGCCGTTGCTCAAGGCGGCTATCTTGCGGAAATTAATTCTCAAGCCGAACAAGATGAAATTTTTAACCAATTAAGTTCCAAAGCGGGAATTGTTAAAACCGCTACAGTTGCAGACGAAGGTGGCGGTGCTGCTTATGTATGGATAGGCGGTAGCGATTTTAATTCCGAAGGTGAATGGGTTTTTGACGGAGATAGCGACGGAACGGGAACCAAATTCTGGCAAGGAGCTTCGAACGGTAGTATTATCGACGGACAATATAATAATTGGGGACACGGAACCGACGGAAAGCAACACGAGCCGGATAACTATCATAATTCAACAATACCACATCAAAATGCTCTTGCAATAGCATTGGATCAATGGCCAAGCGGCTCGGGAACATTAGGCCAAGCGGGGCAATGGAATGATTTATACGAAAATAATGCACTTTACTTTTTGGTCGAATATGATTCGTTAAAAAAACAAGAAGATAACAAAGTAGGATTAAATGGAAGCGGAACTGAAGCCGATCCTTATCAGATTTCTTCTTTGGATGATTTGGTATGGTTGGCAAAAGCAGATAGTATATGGGACGACGGATTGTATTTCAAGCAAACAGCCGATATAGATGCTTCGTGTACGGATACAATGACCATAGCCGGATTTAATCCCGGATGGAGTCCGATAGGAAATGCGGTAACCTCTTTTATAGGAACATATGACGGCGGAGGCCACACAATAGACGGCTTGGTAACACACGGAACATCATCTAAT
>CAZTYP010000074.1:0-13598 GCA_964617555.1 uncultured Melioribacteraceae bacterium
TAAACTTATCCAAAAAGAAGATATTATTGCAAAAGATAACGATAAAGCCCTTTTTAACATTGCACCCTATTTAGTATTTGTTGGTACTTTGGCGGCATATACAATGCTTCCGTTTACAAGTATTTTTATGGGCTCCGATGCCAATGTAGGTATTTTTTTCGTCCTTGCAATTTCCGGTGCAGTTGTGGCAGGTATTTTAATGGGCGGATGGGCTTCCAATAACAAATATTCTTTATACGGAGCAATGCGTTCGGCAGCTCAAATTGTAAGTTACGAAATTCCGACCGCTCTTGTGGTTTTAACTATGATTATGGTATACGGAACAATGAACTTAGCCGAAGTTACAAATGCGCAAACAAGTTGGTTTTGGAATTGGGGAATTTTCGGCGGTGCCGGATTGGGAATAGCAAAATTCCTTCTAATCCCATTTATGATTGTTGCTTTTATAATCCTTTTTGTAAGTACACTTGCGGAAAGCAACCGAACCCCGTTCGATCTTCCGGAATCGGAATCGGAACTTGTTGCAGGTTTTAATACGGAATATTCCGGAATTAAATTCTCTATGTTTTTCTTGGCTGAATTTGCCAATATGTTTTTAATCGGTTCCATTTTGGTAATCTTTTTCTTTGGCGGCTACCACTCCCCTATCGGATACTTGGGCAATACATTGGGAATAGAATGGTTAATTCCTATCGAACAACTATTCTGGTTCTTGGCAAAAGGATTGGTATACGTATTTATCAGTATGTGGCTAAGATGGACTTTACCGCGTGTAAGAGTTGATCAACTTATGACTATTTGTTGGAAATATTTGATTCCTTACGCATTTGTAAATTTATTAATTGTAGGTATAATTTTATTGATATAGAGATTACAGATAAGAAAATAAGATGATAAAAAATTACTTAAAAAATACTTGGGAAGCACTTTACACAATTTTTGTGGGAATGAAAATTACATGGAAACATCTTTTTGTTCCGGCTGTTACAATTCAATATCCCGATGTAAAAGTTAAACTTCCCGAACGTGCACGTAACAGATTGTTTGTAAACATTAACGATTGTATCGGTTGTAAACAATGTGCAACCGCTTGCCCGGTTAATTGTATTAACATAGAAACCGTTAAAGCGGTTCCTACGGATATGCCCGGCGAAACTTCCAACGGAAAGAAAAAAGTTTTATGGGTTACCAAATTTGAAATTGACGAAGCAAAATGTTGTTTCTGTCAATTATGTGTATTCCCTTGTCCTACAGAATGTATTCAAATGACTCCGGTTTATGAATATTCCGAATTTGACAGAGATAAATTGGTTTATAATTTCGCAAACTTAACACCGGAAGAAATTGATATTAAAAAATTAAATTTGGAAAAATTCGAAGAGGAAAAGGCGGCAAAAAAAGCAGCTGCCGCAAAGGCAAAGGCAGAGGCCGAAGCAAAAAAAGCTGCCGAAGAGAAAGCTAAAACGGAAGAAAAACCTTCCGAAAATAATAAAACTAAAGAATAGAAAATTATTGATAATTATATGACTATTTACGATTTCATATTTTATTTGTTTGCAGCAATTACCATCCTTTCAGCAATAATGGTAATTAGCTCCGAGAACATTGTACGTTCGGCATTTTATCTATTAGCAACATTTTTCGGTGTAAGCGGCTTATATGTATTACTCGGAGCCGATTTTGTTGCCGTAACACAAATAATGGTTTATATCGGCGGCATTTTAATATTATTATTATTCGGTGTTATGCTTACATCTAATATAACACATGTTGAAATTAGGAAAGGATTTTCCAAAGTATTGCCTGCAATAGTAGCAGTTGGTGTGCTGCTCGGTGCCCTTGTTTCCGTAATAATGAATACTCGTTGGAAAATAGAACTCTCCAAAATACCCGAAACAACATCTTATGGTTTGGGTAAACTTTTAATTACGGATTATGTCCTTATTTTTGAATTACTCGGAATACTTTTATTAATAGCTCTTATCGGTGCGGCATCTATGGCTCGCAGAGAAAAAGAATAAATTTATGAGGATTTTATTTTGGAAGTTGGTTTAACACATTATTTGGTTGTAAGTTCATTCCTTTTTGCGTTTGGGCTTTACGCCATTATTACCCGTAAAAATGCAATACTTGTTTTAATGGGTGTAGAGTTGGTGCTTAACGCAGCCAACATTAATTTTGTTGCATTTTCCAGATACGGAAATTTAGGTCTTAACGGACAATTAATAGCTTTGTTTGTTATTATTTTGGCAGCAGCCGAAGCTGCAATTGCACTCGCCATTGTTTTAAATATTTATAAAACATTCGGCCATGTTAATATTGACGAAATTGATAATTTAAAAGAATAAGTTTATGACAGAATCAAGTTTAATAAGTTTAGCGGTTACTATTCTTTTCCTGCCACTTGCGGGATTTTTTACCGTATTAATTTTTGGCAAGCGATATAAAAAACTATACCTTTTCGAAGTGGGAATAATTACCGTTTCATTAATTTTATCGATTATTACGGGATTTGTAAAATTAACTTCGTATGTGAACGATACAATAATCCGTCAATTTACCTGGATCGATTTCGGTAACGTTCCCTCCATAGGGCACCTTGCCGTTAAGCTTGGTGTACAAATTGATAATGTTACGGTTATAATGCTCTTTGTTGTTACCTTAATAAGTACTTTGGTACATTACTTTTCCATTGCTTATATGGAAGGCGACCCTAGATTTTCCCGCTATTTTTCGTACTTGGGAATTTTCACTTTCTCAATGCTGGGTATTGTAATTGCAGATAATATTTTAATGATTTATATTTTCTGGGAATTAGTTGGGCTTTCATCTTATTTATTAATCGGATTTTGGTACGAAAAAAAATCCGCTTCCGATGCTTCTATGAAAGCCTTTCTTACAAACCGTATTGGTGATATTGGAATGTTTATTGGTATCTTAATTTTATTTACAAATTACCATACATTCAGTTTCCAAGAAATTTTTGAAAGTATTTCCAACGGTGTTGTACCATTTGGCAGTAACGGTTGGTTAACTGCCGCAGGAATTTTAGTATTTATGGGAGCCGTCGGTAAATCCGCACAATTACCTTTACATATTTGGTTACCCGACGCAATGGAAGGTCCGACTCCCGTATCAGCTTTAATACATGCTGCTACCATGGTTGCAGCCGGAGTATATCTTGTTGCAAGAATATTTCCGTTACTAACTGCCGACGCCTTTTTGGTTATTGCCGTTGTGGGTGCTTTAACATCATTTTTTGCCGCATCAATTGCATTTACTCAAAACGATATCAAAAAGGTACTGGCATACTCAACCGTTAGTCAATTAGGTTATATGGTAATGGCAATGGGTGTAGGAGCTTACACTTTTGCTTTTTTTCATCTTGTAACTCACGCATTTTTTAAAGGATTGATGTTCCTAGGTTCTGGTTCAGTTATTCATGCAATGCATCACGAACAGGATATGAGACAAATGGGCGGATTGAAAAAGAAAATGCCTATTACTTACATAACATTTTTAGTAGGCACACTTGCCATTTCCGGTATTCCGTTAACATCGGGGTTTTTAAGCAAGGACGGGTTGCTTGCAGGTTCTTGGGCATTCGGCAATTTAACGGGGCATTATCTAATCCCAATAATCGGTTTTACCGTTGCATTGATGACGGCATTTTACATGTTCAGACTTATTATTATGACTTTTCACGGAGAACCGAGAAATCAGCACAAATACGACCATGCACATGAATCACCCAAATTAATGACTGTTCCATTAATAATTTTAGCTTCGTTATCGATATTTATTTTTTATACACCAAATCCTATGAATCCGGAAGCAGGTTGGTTTTATAACTGGGTACAAACTCCTCAGACGGTAGTCCCTGAAGAAGCACGTTTTAATTTTATGAAAAGTGAATCTGCAGAAACTGAAAACGAGCATACCATTCTTGCCGAAGATGAGCATCATGCAACGGAAAATCACACGAAAACCGAAAACGAACACGTTGTTCATTCCGAAATGTATAACGAAGCAATGCATCACGTACATGTTCCGGGAATGATTCTATCCATTATTCTTGCAAGTTTGGGTATTTTATTTGCATTTATTATTTACCAATGGAAAAAAATTGATCCGGATATGCTTGCGGAAAAACTTAAACCGCTTTATAAATTGTCTTTTAACAAATGGTACGTTGATGAAATTTACAGTTTGCTGTTTATTGAAAGATTGCTCGATTTAAGCCGCTTTATTTCCTGGTTTGATGCAAAAGTTGTTGACGGAATTGTAAATTACTCCGCTACATTAACACGCGCATTTTCACGTGTTACAGGCTGGTTCGATACTTATGTTGTAGATGGTTTGGTTAACTTTATTGCATTTATTAATGGATTTTTCGGGCTTGCTTTGCGTAAAATGCAAACAGGAAAAGTTCAAACATACATTGTTTATGTAGTATTTTCAGTTATCATTATTTTATTAATATTAAGACCATTTTAATTAGAAATTTAATAGTTAAGGATTAATTATATTATGCAAGGATTTCCATTATTAACACTGCTGACATTCATTCCCATCATAGGAATGATCATTGTGCTATTATTACCTAAAAATGCAGATAAAAATATCAAAATAACTACGCTTGTAGTTACGGCATTGCAATTGATTTTGGCAATTGTAATGATTTTGAATTTTAACTATTCTGCTGCCGGTATTTTTGATGTTAATTCCTTTCAGTTTGTAGAAAAGGCACGTTGGATAGAAATTCACAATGTTGCATTTTTGGGCACCGTAAAAATCGATTATTTCCTCGGTGTTGACGGCTTAAGTGCTCCGCTTGTGTTACTTTCAACAATAATCTTTTTTATTGCTACATTTTCATCGTGGACAATTACAAAAGCACCTAAAGGATATTTTTCAATGTTCTTACTCCTTAATGCTGCAACAATGGGTGTTTTTGTTTCACTGGATTTTTTCCTTTTCTTTGTATTCTGGGAAGTAATGTTGTTACCAATGTATTTCCTAATTGGTATTTGGGGAGGTCCTCGTAAAGAATACGCCGCCATTAAATTCTTTCTTTACACAATGCTCGGTGGTATTTTTATGTTAATAACAATGATTGGTTTATACTTCAGTGCTACCGAAACCCTTGCAGACGGTTCACAAGTATTTACCTTTAACTTGCTTACATTAATGGATCAAAGTAATTACCTAAAAGACGGAATACTCTCCCCTCTTAACCCCGATAACTGGAGATTACTTGCATACATAGGACTTTTTGTTGCTTTTGCCGTAAAAATTCCTATGTTTCCGTTCCACACTTGGTTACCGGATGCACACGTAGAAGCACCAACTCCTATTTCCGTTATTCTTGCCGGTGTTCTTTTGAAATTAGGTACTTACGGAATTATTAGAATAAGTTTTCCAATCTTTCCGGAAATTACACGGCAACTTATTTGGTATATCGGGCTTTTCGGCGTAATAAATATTGTTTATGGTGCTTTGGCTGCCATGGCTCAAAAAGATTTCAAAAAACTTATTGCTTATTCATCAATATCACATATGGGTTACGTACTGCTTGGAATGGCCTCACTTTCTTCTACCGGAATGAACGGCGCTATTTTCCAAATGTTTAACCACGGAACAATCACTGCAATGTTATTCCTTAGTGTTGGCGTTATTTACGATAGAGCTCACACTCGTGGATTATATGAGTTCGGCGGACTTGCAAACCAAATGCCGGTTTATACCGGATTTGTAACTGTTGCTTTCTTTGCAGCAATAGGTCTCCCGGGATTAAGCGGTTGGGTTTCCGAAGCTCTTGTATTTGTCGGTGCTTTCGGCGAAAGTTCTATTCGAACAATAACCATGATTGGTATGTCCGGTATTTTATTAGGTGCCGGCTATATGCTTTGGACTTTACAAAGAGTTTATCTCGGAACTGTTCCCGATAAATGGAAAGAATTGAAAGATATGGACAAACGCGAATTAACAATGTTTATTCCGTTAACAATTATCATTGTTGTTCTTGGTGTTTTCCCTTCGTTGGTGTTAAATATTATGACTACTTCTGTTAATACGTTAGTTAAATTTATTGCAACAACATTACATTAAAATTTAAGATTATAAAATAGACGACCAAATATGGATTTTGCAAATTTACAATTAAGTTTAAGTAATATACTGCCGGAAATTTCCGTCGCAATCTTTTTATTATTGATTGTCGGGTTCGACTTAATTTTTAACGAGGACAAAAGACTTATCCCCTACATTGCCCTTTTAGGCTTGGTTATTGCGGGAATATTAGTGGCAATGCATACCGGCGATGTAACTTCGGCATTTAAAATTACCTCTATGAACAACGGAGGAATGGTAGCAATAGATCCTTTCTCCGACTACTTTAAACTGGTAATTATTCTGGCTTCCGTTATTGTTGTTTTCTTTTCAATCTCTTCCAAAGAGATAAAAAGAACGGAGAAACGCCAAGGCGAATATTATGCATTAATGTACGGAATGCTTCTCGGGATGATGCTTATGGTTTCCGCAGTGGATTTGGTATTAATCTATCTTTCCGTTGAATTACTATCCCTTTCATCATACGTATTGGCGGGCTTTACCAAATTGCGTAACAGAAACAGCGAAGCATCTCTTAAATATATTATTTACGGTTCTGCCGCATCGGGAATGATGTTGTTCGGTATTTCATTGCTTTACGGGTTGACCGGCGTTACAAACCTTCACGAAATAAACTCGGCTTTTCAAGGTATGCAAATTAATATTTATACATTATCGTTTGCATTAATTTTAATTTTCGTCGGATTAGGTTTTAAATTATCTGCCGTTCCGTTCCATTTTTGGACACCGGATATTTATGAAGGCGCTCCGATACCAATAACGGCTTATCTTTCCGTTGCCAGCAAGGCTGCTGCATTGGCATTGTTGGTTAGATTTATTCGTACAACTTTTGTTGCATATGTAGGGAACAACGGTTTTTGGGAAATGCTACCTGTCTTTGATTGGCAAACTTTAATGGTTGTTATTTCCCTTGTTACAATGACGCTGGGAAATCTAACCGCCCTCTGGCAAAAAAATCTTAAACGCCTGCTTGCATACAGTTCAATTGCACACGCGGGATATTTAATGCTTGGTATTTTAGTCCTTTCGGATAACGGTGTATTTGCATTAATGATTTATCTTTTTGCATACGTTATTATGAATCTCGGTGCTTTTTATGTAATAATGCTTATTGCAGATAACACCGGCTCGGAATCCATTGATGATATTGGCGGACTCGGTTATACGGCACCTTTGCTTGCCGTACCGTTAACAATCTTTTTGGTTTCTCTTGCTGGTATTCCCCCTGCATTTGGTTTTATTGCAAAAATGAACCTCTTTATTGCCGTTATTGATGCAAATTTAATGACAGTTGTGGTTATTGCATTACTTAATGTTGTTGTTTCGGTTTACTATTATTCCCGTATTCTTAAACATATGTATTTTGATAAAGTTGACGACTCTACACCAAGATTTTCTGTAAACAAAATTGATACTACTGTTGTGCTAGTACTTGCAGGATTGATTATATATTTAGGAATTTTTGCATCTTCTATTTACGAATTTGTTAGAAACAGCACAAAGTTTTTTTAAGGTAAATTATGAATTATTTGGACGAATTATTAAATAATAAAGTTGTTTTCTTTCGCTTCCTTGCTGAAACCGAGCCGGTATTTACCGGAGCAAATGTTTTTTTACGCGATATACAATTCGGAATAAAATATTTTTTCGAAAAAAAAGATATCAAATTAAAATATCCAGAAGCTGAAAAACTTGCTACCGATTTTATAAATGCCCTTGTTGAAACCGGAGATTTAACGGTTGTAATGGAAAATACATGGAAATTAAATCTTGATTTCAAAGAAGAACAGCAAAAACAAGAAGAACCTGAAACCCAATCTCCGGCAACGAAGAACTGACTTCAAAAAAATAATTAGGTGTAAAAATTTATCCCAATCAAATGATTGGGATTTTTTCTTTCTTTTTTACCTGTTATTTAATTAATACGGCTTTTCTTACTTTAGAGTAATTATTCCCTGTAACCAAGCCGGTAATATTTATTTTCACCAAATATATTCCGCTGGATAAGTTTTCTGCATTCCAAGTTCTTGTGTAATTACCTTTATTCATTTCGGAATTATTTAAAACGGCAACTTGCTCTCCGAGTAAATTAAACACCCCTAATTTAACATATGCATTTTCAGGTAAAGAAAACTCAATGGCTGTTGTAGGATTAAAAGGATTGGGATAATTAGGTGCCAGATAAAAATTATGTGCGTGCGTGCACAATTCTCCGTAATTTACATCAACAGCATCAAGCATTTTATCTGTTATTTCGGCACTCCAAATGCTCAAATCCCCATCATCCATACGCATCCAAATCGGCCGAATAACACCTTTGTAAACAGCTATGTTTATATAATCGCCAAAAAAAACATTTTTATCGGGAACAAACGAAGATTGACTTATTTTAAAATTCTGAAATGTTTCACCGCCATCTTTAGACCGTGCAATATAAACATCGGTTGCATTACCGGTTGTATTACGTCTGTCATAAAAAATAAAATAAATATTACCGCTGGTTGAATCAACGGTCATCCAAGTAAAAAATTGATGTCGGGATGAGTTATCGTTATTAACTTTTTTTACCGCACTCCATGTTTTTCCATTATCGATAGATTTGATGAAAAATATATCCGTATTATCCTTACCGTTACGTTGATCGCTCCATCCCACATAAATATTACCTCTGTAATCGGATTTGCTGATATCACAAGCTGTAATCGGCATTCCGTTACATCTATCAATTCCCGGAACATCAAAATCCCAACCGCCCGGAATATCCGTTATAAAAATATCCTTGCCGAAAGTTTTTCCGCCATCTAAAGATTTATCGAACATCAATCCTTTTGGTCCTGCCCAGGTAAGATAAATTTCCCCGTTTACCCCTATTGCGGGAACAACTCCTTCAACCGTTTCATCTTTATCAAGACAGTTACCCCCAACATCGCTTATCCTAACAGGAGTTGACCAAGTTTCCCCCTCATCTTCGGAGTATGAAAATAATATTCTGGAACTGTCTTTAGAATTATTGCTCGCATACTTGTCAAACTCCGTCCAAGCCACGTAAATATTATTGCGGTATCGGGAATTAGAATGATCGACCGCAAGCCATTCCTTATCTTGATTTTTAGGAGAGTTAAATCCCACTCCAACTCCATCCGACCATGTCAGACCATTATCGGTTGATTTTTGTATTACTATTCTATCTATCCAATAACCGCTTGGCGGATTTGAAAGGTGTGCAAAAAACAGATTACCTTTTGTGTCGTAGACAACACAAGGATCACCCCAAACACCGAACCCGGAAGTTAAAATTTTTTCCTTCCAACTATTTGATAATTGTTCAAATGAGTAGAAGTAATATATATTTGCTCCCGCAGCAACTTGATTCGGATTTACGGGATTAATTGCAATTGTTACTTCTTCAGGAAAATAAGCGGAATCGCTACTAACTTTTAGATTGTTAAATTGTGCAAAAAGATGTGTAACTCCAAGCAAAAGGAGTAAAAAAATGTTTTTTTTCATAAAGCAATGTATAGTTATTTTATTACAACACTTAATAACAAATAAATAGTACAGCCGTTTGTATGAATGATTTTACAAACCGTTAAACAATTAATTAACGATTATAAATTAATGCACGCATTTCTGTTACGGCCTTTTCCAATCCTACAAAAACTGAACGAGCAATAACAGCTTGTCCAATGCTTACTTCGTCAATACCCTCAACTTCCAGAAAGTCTTTAATGTTATTATAGTTTAAACCATGTCCGGCGTTAACACCGAGTCCTAATTTTTTAGCATGTTGTACAGCAATCTTTATTCTGTCAAGTTCAATAAGCATATCATCTTCCGAATGCGTATTGGCAAAAGTTCCCGTATGAATTTCAATAATATCTGCATAAATTCCTTTAGCGGCATCAATTTGTTCAATGTCCGGTTCTACAAAAAGAGAGACTAAAATACCACTTTCGTGTAAACGTTCAATGGTAAGTTTTATATGTTCTAAATTGTCAATTACGTTTAAGCCCCCTTCGGTTGTAAGCTCTTCTCTTTTTTCGGGGACGAGGGTTGCCAATTCCGGTTGTACATCACAAGCAATGTCAATTATTTCTTCGACGGCCGCCATTTCCAAATCCAATTTTGTATTAAGCATTTCGCGTAAAAGCCGAACATCGCGTTCCTTTACGTGTCGTCTGTCTTCTCGTAAATGAACGACAATTCCGTCAACACCGAACTGCTCTGCCATTAAAGCAAAGGTTACCGGATCGGGTTGCTGTTCTCCCCTTGCGTTACGTAAAGTTGCAACGTGATCAACGTTAAGTGTGAACTTCATTATTACCTCAAATATTTATTTTATCATCTTAAATTTAAGAAAATAAAATAATTATGAGTGATGAATTTTATTAAAATTCGAAACGGTCCGTAAATCTATAATAGTTTAATAGATTTAACTGAAGCCATTATTTGCGGATATAATGATTCTAAATTTTCTTTTTTTATTGAAAAATCGAATTGAATTATTTTCCCGGTATGATTTTTAAAAAGATACTTAAAAGAAATTAATTTATTTCTGGTTAATTTCATTTGAAGAATGTCCATATTATTGCTTTGAAGTTTTTCCGATTCAATTGTAAATTCTCTGTTGTATTTTCTAAAAAGCTTGGAATACTGTTTAATGGAAAGGGATTCCGCATTAGTATTATCTTTTAAATTTACTTCTCCGACCCTTAAAAGAGAATTTGTTGAATCTTCAAAAAAGAATAATTTCGGAGAATAGACAATAAACTCGTCCTCTCCCCTTTTTTTTATTCTTGCTACCATTTTTTCGGAAAGAGCGGTATTCATCTCCTTCCAATCGAGAGGGGCATTAAAAGAAACGTCTAGTTCTTCATCTATAATAGTGGAATTATTTAATTTATTAAGGTGTGATTGGTTCTTAGAAGTGTCGGCTTCTTTACTGTTGCAAGCCGTTAAAACTAATAATATAAATGCAAAAAGCAGAGTTAAGTTTTTCATTTTGATACTGTAATTTTTAAGAATAATGTACTAAAATATATTGAATTATTTTCCTAAAAAAAAAGCGGAAACAAAAAATGTATCCGCCATTTAAATAAAACAAGATAAATGAAAGCGATTTTTATTTATTCCTTGTTTTAAATATTTTATAATTAATCGTATCGGTAAGGGCTTGTAGCGATGCATGAATAATATTATCTGAAACTCCGACGGTTGACCATGTGTTTTTATTGTCACCGGATTCAATAAGCACACGAACTTTTGCTGCGGTACCGTCTCCCTCACCCAGCACACGAACTTTATAATCGATTAAACGGATATCTTGCAATTCGGGATAAAAGCGTATAAGAGCTTTATGCAGAGCTTTATCCAAAGCATTAACAGGTCCGTCACCGTCTGCTGCCGTATGCTCTTCTTCGCCGTCAACAACAACCTTAAGAACCGCTTCGGAATATTCATCGCCTTTAGCATTAAACATTACATTTACTTTTGCATAAGTTACGTCAAAGAAACTTTCAAACTCGTGCAATTCTTTTCTGAGAAGCAGCTCAAATGATGCTTCCGCTCCGTCAAATTGGAATCCGTTATATTCAAGCTCCTTTAAAAATTGCACAAAACGTTTGTTAAACTCCTTATCGTTCGGTAATTCGATACCCAATTTTGCGGCTTTATATCTAATGTTACTTTGTCCCGATAAATCCGAAACAATAACCCTTTGTTGATTACCGACAAGCGTAGGGTCAAGATGCTCGTACATTCTGCTGTCTTTTAATACGGAACTAACATGTATTCCCCCCTTATGTGCAAAAGCAGATTTACCGACAAACGGGGCACGATTATCGGGAGCAATATTAATCATTTCCGAAATGAAATTGGAAAGAGAAGTAAGGTTTACCAAATCCAGCGGAATTGAAGGTTCTCTATTCATTTTTAGCATAAGATTGGGAATAACGGTAGATAAGTTTGCGTTACCGCATCTTTCCCCAACGCCGTTAATTGTTCCCTGTACGTGTGTTGCTCCCGCTTGAACCGCGGCAATAGAATTTGCAGCCGCCATACCGCCATCGTTATGAGCATGAATACCGAGTTTTACGGTAATTTCTTTTTTCATCACTTCGGTAATGTCGTAAATTTCATGAGGTAACGAACCGCCGTTTGTATCTGCAAGCACAATGGTATCAGCACCACCGTTAACTGCCGCACGGCACATTCTTATTGCAAATTGCGGGTCGTCTTTATACCCGTCGTAAAAATGTTCGGCATCAAAAATTACTCTGCGCCCTTTGTCAACAAGAAATTTCACGGATTTATAAATTAGTTCTTCATTTTCTTCATCGGTTAAACCGAGTGTCTTCTCTGAATGAAATCTCCACGTTTTACCGAAAATAGTAATAATTGAAGTTTCGGAGGCAATAAGTTTTTGTAAATTATTATCTTCTTCTATCTTATCGGGGTAACGGGCAGTGGAACCGAAAGCACAAACGGTGGTATTTTTTAATTTAAGGTTTTTAACCTTTTGAAAATACTCTTCATCCTTCGGATTGCTTCCGGGCCATCCTCCTTCAACAATTGCAATACCGAAATCGTCAAGGCGTTTGGTTATTTCCAATTTATCGTTGATCGATATGTTTACTCCCTCGCCTTGTGTCCCGTCTCGTAAAGTAGTATCGAATAATTCTATTTTTTCCATTTCAATTCCCTGTTATATCATTCCGGTTTTTCTTGCATACTCAAAAATTCCGCCTGCAGTAACGATGGGCAGAACATCTCCGAGAGATTTTAATTTGTAGGTGTTGCCGGTAGTAACATTTGTAACGGTATCGTTTTCCACATCTACTTTTAATTCATCACCGGTTTTGATTTTATTATTTAGTTTCTCTTCACTTTCGTAAGGAATAACAAAGCCGCCGTCGACAGAATTTCTGTAAAAAATGCGTGCATACGATTCTGCGATTATTACTTGAACACCGGCTTTCATTAAAGCATAAGGTGCATGTTCACGCGAAGAACCACATCCGAAATTTGAACCGCCAATTATTATGTTATAGTCCGATTCAAACTTACCTTCCGCCACAAAAGGGATATTTCCTTGCGGAAGTCCGGATTGTTCCGACGGTACGCTTGAAAGAGCAAACTTACCGTACATTTTCGCTTCATTTTCATCATCCATACTGTAAACAAGATGTTCAGCAGGAATAATTTGATCGGTGTCAATATTATCCCCTAAAACAAATGCTTTTCCAATTATTATATTTTCCATTTTTTATCCGTCATTTACTTTTCAAAAATTACATCAAATCTCTGGGGTCGGTAATTACCCCTTTAATTGCCGAAGCCGCAACAGTTAAAGGAGATGCCAAATAAACTTCCGCTTGTTTACTTCCCATTCTGCCGGGAAAGTTACGATTGGTTGTTGATATTGTAACATCTTTTCCTATTGTTCTGCCAATTGTGTCTTCAGGGCC
>CAZTYP010000075.1:0-7163 GCA_964617555.1 uncultured Melioribacteraceae bacterium
GACAGACAAATTTATTTTTCCTCCGTACGATTTCAAAATTGTTGATAAACTTATTACCAATTTCCATCAACCCGAATCTACTTTGTTAATGCTTACAGCTGCATTTGCCGGCTACGATTTAATGATGAAAGGATATCGCAAAGCTCTTAAAGAACGATATCGTTTTTTAAGTTACGGCGATGCAATGCTTATAATTTAAAATATTAAACGGTTGCCTTAAAATTTAATGCATATATCCGGCATTTTTTTGAGGCAACCTTTATTAATCCTAATAAAATAATTATGACTACTTATGCACTAATACCATCCGGAGGAATCGGCAGCAGACTCAAAGCCGCTTTACCCAAACAATATATTAAAGTAGGGGAAAAAGAAATTATTGCCTATACTCTCGAAATTTTTCAAAATTGCGATTTAATAGACCGAATTATTGTTGCCGCCCAACCGGAATTTTTTCCGCTTCTTAACACAATTAAAGAGAAATATAAAATATCCAAACTCATCAAAATTGTGGAAGGCGGCAAAGAACGGCAACACTCCGTTTACAATGCTCTGATAGCCACAAATGCAAACGACAATGATATTATTGCCGTTCACGATGCTGCCCGCCCACTTCTTACACGAAAAATTCTACATAAGGCATTAAGTCAAGCAAAAATTTTTAACAATGTTATTGTTGCAAAAAAGGGAACCGATACTCTTGTATCCGGTGATGAATTTATTAACGGATACTTGGATAGAAATACTGTTTACAATGTTCAAACCCCTCAAATATCCCGCTATAAAATTTTGCTGGATGCTATGAAAGCGGCATTTAGCAAGAATTTTATTGGCACTGACGAATCAATGCTATTATATAAAAACGGAAATAAAATAAAAATAACCGAGGGTTCGCTTTTGAACTTCAAGATAACAACTGCGGAAGACCTTGACCTTTTCAAAATTATTCATGATATTGAAACAATTTGAAAATAAAATTGTTATACACTCTCAAAGATTATTAAAAATACAGGAAATTTTATGTTAAATTTAATCTTCATAGTAATATTATCGTATTTGGTAGGTTCAATTCCCACAAGTATTATTGTAAGTAAATTAGCCAGAGGTATAGATATTAGAGAACACGGCAGCGGTAACGCAGGAGGCTCAAATGTTTTCAGAGTACTTGGATGGAAATACGGAATTGCTGTTATTCTTCTTGATGCATTAAAAGGTGTTATTGCTGTTTTATTGGTTGCACGTTTGTATTACGGAAATTTCCCGTTCCACAACGCAACCCCATTCGACGATTTTACTTTAGTACAAATTATTGCCGGTATATCGGCAGTTCTTGGACATATATGGACAATTTTTGCCGGCTTTAAAGGCGGTAAAGGGATTGCTACTGGTATGGGATTTCTTATCTCAATTGTAACCGTCGATTTGCTTTTTGCATTAGTTGTTTTTACTGTTGTCGTATCCATTTCCAGATACATCTCTTTGGGTTCTTTGGCAGCCGCTTTCTCAATTCCGTTAATTATGATTATCCGAGAAAATATTTTTGGCGTTGATATTTCCGGCTATCATACTATTTTACCGTTTACAATTTTTATTGCCTTGCTTGTTGCTTATACACATAAAGCAAACATAAAACGGTTATTGAACGGAAACGAAAATAAAATTACAATTTCAAAAAAGAAATAGTATTATGAAAATTTCAGTTTTAGGAGGAGGAAGTTGGGGCACGGCTCTGGCTATAATTTTAAGTAATAACGGTCATGATGTTACTCTTTGGGAATATAATAAGCATTATGCAAAAGATTTAAAAAAACACTATGAGAACAAAGTGTTTTTACCGGGCGTTAAACTCCCCCGCGAAATTAAAATAACACACTCATTAAGTGATGCCGCACTTAACCAACATATGATTGTAATTGCAATCCCTACGCAATTTATTCGCAGCGTGCTTAAGCAAATAAAAAAAATGCCTTTTAAAAATATTACTTTTGTCAGTGTATCAAAAGGGATTGAAAAAGAAACATTACTTACGGTTGACCATATTATTGAAGAGGAATTGGGAATTGATAAAGATTTGATTGGTGTTCTTTCGGGGCCCAGCCATGCGGAGGAAGTCAGCCGTAAAATTCCCACTGCTGTTGTTGCCGCTTCAATAAATCTTGATACCGCAATAGAAATACAAACCGCTTTTGCAAATTCCTATTTTAGAGTATACTCTTCCACTGATATTATCGGCGTGGAACTTGGCGGAGCATTAAAAAATGTTATTGCCGTGGGTGCGGGAATTATCGACGGGGCAAAATTCGGAGATAATACAAAAGCCGCAATAATGACACGTGGCATCGCGGAAATCTCACGCCTCGGAGTTCAACTTGGAGCAAAGCCGGAAACTTTTGCCGGACTTTCCGGTATGGGTGATTTGATTGTTACATGTATGAGCAAACACAGCCGAAACCGTTATGTGGGAGAACAAGTGGGAATGGGAAAAAAACTTCCCGAAGTTCTTAAATCAATGAAAATGGTAGCCGAAGGAGTGGAAACTTGCAAATCCGTACATCAACTTGCGGCAAAACACCAAATTGATGTACCTATTGCAAACGCTGTTTACAACATTCTGTTTAACGAAAAAGACCCTATCAAAGTAACTTACGATTTAATGGCACGTGGAATGAAAGCCGAATTGGAATATTAAACCTTTTCTTTACTTATTTCTCTTTTTATATTGCCTGTAAAAAATTACACCGGTAGTAATAATGGCTGTTACATTAGAGAGTAAAGTTCAGTATTTAAAATCCATAGGGCCTAAGAAAGCCGAAATACTTTCACGCAGTGGAATTGAAACCGTCCGTGATTTATTATATTTTTTCCCTACCCGTTACCTCGACAGAACAACCATCATCAATTCTTCGCAATTATATAAATACGTTGCCGCCGGATATAACAACGAGATAACAATTATAGGAAAAGTTGTTGATACCGAAGAGATCCGTTACGGACGTAAAAGTATTTTTAAAGTTTCGTTTAAAGATGATAAAGGGTTTTTCGAATCTGTTTGGTTTAAGGGAATTAGATATTTCAAAAATCGCTTTAAAATTGATGAGCATTACGCAATATCCGGCAAACCGGTTATAACCAAATACGGGCATCTCCAATTTGCTCATCCAGATTTTGATAAACTCGATTCAGTTGAATCGCTTGAATTTATGAACACCGGTAAAATTATTCCGTTTTACAAAATACCTGCGGAATTAAAAAAACTAAAACTTACCGATTTAAGCTTACGCCGTGTAATCGCTTCTGCCGTTAAAACTTGTTTGGAAGATATTACGGAAACCCTTCCCGAACAAATTATTACCGACAATAAACTGCTTTCCCTCAAATCAACAATACGCAATAAACACTTTCCGGAAAGTACGGGATTACTGGAACGAGCTGATTATCGATTAAAGTTCGAAGAGTTTTTCTATATCCAATCTATTGTTGCCCTTAAAAAAAAATATAATAAGGAACGGCGTAAAGGATTTAACTACAAAGTAAATCTCCCTTCGGTTAAAAATTTTCTTAACTCCCTCCCTTTTCAACTAACAAACGCACAATTGAAAACTTTGCACCAAATCCGTTTGGATATGGAAAGCGAAACACCGATGAACAGATTGGTGCAAGGCGATGTGGGAAGCGGCAAAACAATTGTCGCCTTAATTGCATTGCTGATAGCGGTTTCCAACAATAAACAAGCCGCTTTTATGGCTCCTACGGAAATTTTGGCAATACAACATTTTCATAATTTCAAAAAACTGTTAAAAAACTTTCCTATCGATATTGAACTTTTGATTGGAGGGCAAAAAGCCGCCGAAAAAAATTCCGTACATAAAAAAATACAAACCGGTAAAACCGCTATATATGTGGGAACTCATGCACTAATAGAAGAAAAAGCGGAATTCGCAAATCTCGGATTGGTAATAATTGACGAACAACATAGATTCGGAGTTGCACAACGTTCTAATTTAATTACAAAATCTTCAGCTCCGGATGTTTTGGTAATGACAGCGACACCGATTCCGCGAACTTTAACCATGACTATATACGGAGATTTAGACCTTTCCGTTATTGACGAATTACCTGCAAACAGAAAGCCGGTTAAAACATATTTGCGTAGCGACAAAAGTTTAAATAAAATTTACAATTTTATAATTGATAATGTTAATAAGGGCTTACAAGCATTTATTGTTTATCCGCTTGTTGAAGAATCCGATAAATTGGAATTAAAAGCCGCAGAATCTTATTACGAAAACTTAAAAAACAATGCTTTCAAAAATCTGCGTGTCGGATTAATTCACGGGAAAATGAAATGGGACGAAAAACAATCTGTAATGCAACGCTTTGCCGATAAAAAATTCGATATCCTTATTGCTACTACTGTAATTGAAGTGGGTATCGATATACCGAATGCAAACATTATGGTAATAAACGATGCACATCGTTTCGGGTTATCGCAACTCCATCAACTTAGAGGGCGCATTGGACGCGGGACAGAACAAGGTTACTGTATTTTGGTAACTTATGATGAATTGAGTAAAAAACAAAACGATTCCGTTTTTAGTTTCAACTTTTTATCAGATGCGGAAATACAAAAGAACAAAACAATAATCCGTTTAAATGCTCTTGTAAATACTACAGACGGTTTCAAACTTGCGGAAATAGATATGAAATTAAGAGGGCCAGGTGATATTTACGGATTAAAGCAAAGCGGCTTGCCCGATTTCAAATATGCCAATCTTGTTGAAGACCAAGCAATATTAATAAAAGCAAAAAAAACAGCTTTTAACATAATTGATAAAGACCCCAAACTATCTTTGGGACAAAACAGAATTATCAAAACAATTATCTTGCAACAATACAAAAATCATTTACATTTTTCTAATATTGCTTAACCAAATCAATCCGTGAAAAGTTCCGTAAAAACTACGTTTTAAGAAATGCTATTCCAACAACCTGACCCTTCAGCTTATTCCTACAACGTGATAATACCACAAATCCATAATTACTCCATCTTTTAATAAAACAGAACCCAATCCTTAATAGGTTGGTATTAACTTTGCAAAAAATTGTAGGAATACTACTAAAATTCAATTAACCCACTTAGGGTATTAGTTGGTAAAATTTCTTATTTTTCTTTTTGGAATTTATTTTTGTTGAAAAACAAAATTAATCTACCGTATAGTATTTATTATTAAAAAACTTTGAATATAAATTTGGTATCACGAAACAAAAAAAATATTTCCGCAAATAATGCCAAAGCATCATTCAATAATTATATGCTGAATGTATTAATTTTTCTTCTTACGACCGTAATAATTTACTTATCCTATTCCCTTTTCATTAAAATGAATAACGGGGATAACCCTGATATAGAAATTCAAGCGGTAAAAAACAAACATGCGGAAATTATTCAAGCGGAAGTGCTTAACGGATGCGGTGTAAGCGGTGTTGCAGACAGATTTACCGATTTTTTACGTGAGAATAATGTTGACGTTGTGAAAACAGGTAATTATATAAGATTTGATGTTGACGAAACAATTGTAATAGACAGAGCCGGTAATTTGGATAATGCAAAATATATTGCAAAATTGCTGAAAGTAAAAAAAGGAAATGCTTTTACTCAATTAAATAACGATTACTTCGTTGATGTTACCATCATAATAGGAAGAGATTATTTTAAACAATCACCAATAAAAAAGGATTAAATTTTGGAAGGTAAAGAATTTGCCGAAAGAATTGCAGAACTGATTCTTTCAAAAAAGGGTTACGATATTCATATTTTGGATTTACGCGGACTCTCCTCGATAACTGATTTTTTTGTTGTTTGCTCCGCAGATTCCGATGTACAAGTTAAAGCTATTGCCGATGAAATAGATGATAAATTGCGAGATGTTGGAAATAAATGTCATTTCAAAGAGGGATATAACACACTAAACTGGGTATTGATGGATTACTTTGATGTAATTGTTCATATCTTTAAAAAAGATGCTCGCGAGTTTTACAATCTCGAAAAGCTTTGGGCTGATGCCCCTGTTGAAATTATTAGCGATGAAGCAAAATAAAAAATTAAGATATACAACTTTTTCCCTGTTACAAATTTTAGTATATAATAATTAAGGAGTAAAATTGAAAGAATATTTAAATAGTATTTTTGAAAAAACATCTGATAAATTAGAGTATTTGAAAGAAAAAGAGATTGCTTTTTCGTTCCCAACAAGAAAAGGACAAGGTGATTTATCCACAAATATTGCAATGCTTTTAGCCAAAGAGCTTAAACAAAATCCCAGAACAATTGCCGAAGATATTCTAAACAATTTAAATATTGATAAAACCGTAGTTTCCAAAATCGAAATTGCCGGGCCGGGTTTTATAAATTTCTTTTTTACACCAAGTTTCCTTTCAAAAGTAATTCTTAAAATAGATAAAGAAAAAGATGAATACGGGAAATCGGATAAACACAAAGGTAAACGTGCAAACGTGGAATTTGTTTCCGCTAACCCTACAGGTCCGTTAACCGTTGGACACGGACGCAATGCCGTAATCGGGGATACGGTTGCAAATCTTCTGGAATGGATTGGTTATGATGTTGACAGGGAGTATTATTTTAATAATGCCGGCAGACAAATGAGAGTGCTGGGCGAATCTGTACAATTACGTTATAAAGAATTGCTCGGAGAAAAAATAGAATTTCCTGAAGATTATTACCAAGGAGAATATATAAAAGATATTGCCCAACTTCTAATTGACGAATACGGCGATAAACTTCTATCGGAAAAAGATGTAACAATATTTAAAGAAAAAGCCGAAGAAGAAATTTTTAACGAAATAAAAGCCACGCTTGCACATCTTGATATTAAAATGGATACTTTCTTTAATGAATATACTTTATACGAAGAAGGTAAAATAGAGTATGTTTTGAATCAATTTAAAAAACAAAACCTTTCTTACGAAAAAGACGGTGCCGTTTGGTTAAAACTTACCGAACTTGGCAACGAGCAAGATAAGGTAATAGTTAAATCAACCGGAGAACCTACTTATCGCTTACCAGATATTGCATATCACACAACAAAATTCGACAGAGGTTACGATTTAATTATAGATTTGTTCGGCTCCGATCACAACGCAAC
>CAZTYP010000076.1:0-6752 GCA_964617555.1 uncultured Melioribacteraceae bacterium
ACCGACGTCCTGCAGCCGCAGTGAGAAAATTCGCTCAGAAAAATCCACACAAAATGATGAAACCGTGGCCTGCATCCGGCTCCAAAACACGCGTTGCACACATGACGGAAAAAGATTTTTTCGGGACTGAAAAATCACTTACAATGGATAAGGACGACACTTTAAGAATTGAATATGTTGATGAAAACGGCAACGTTACAGTACTTAAAGAATCTTTGCATGTAATTGATAAAGAAATTATCGATTCTGCCGTAATGAACGTTAATGCATTACGTAAATTCTATGCCAAACAAATTGACGAAGCGAAAAAAGATGATGTTCTGCTTTCTCTCCATCTTAAAGCAACAATGATGAAAGTATCCGACCCCATTATGTTCGGACATGCTGTTTCGGTTTATTACAAAGATGCCCTTGACAAGCATGCCGAAACATTAAAAGAAATAGGAGCTAACGTTAATAACGGACTGGCAGACATTCTTGATAAACTAAACAAATTGCCTGCAGACAAAAAAGCTGAAATTGAAGCTGACATTGCTAAGGTTTACGAAACACATCCCGATTTGGCAATGGTAGATTCCCGAAAAGGTATCACCAATCTTCATGTTCCGAACAATGTTATTGTAGATGCATCCATGCCCGTTGTTGTTAGAGACGGAGGCAAGATGTGGAATAAAAACGACGAATTGCAAGACACAATTGCAATGGTTCCGGACCGCTCCTATGCAACAATGTATGCCGAAATTATTGAAGATGCAAAAAAGAACGGACAATTCGATCCAGCAACAATGGGCTCTGTTTCCAACGTCGGATTGATGGCACAAAAAGCCGAAGAATACGGCTCGCACGATAAAACATTTGAAGCTGTCGGCAATGGCATTATTCGTACGGTTAACAGTAACGGCGATGTTCTTATGGAACAGGAAGTTGAGAAAGGTGATATATTCAGAATGTGCCAAGCAAAAGATATTCCGATTAAAGATTGGGTTAAACTTGCGGTTACAAGAGCAAAAGCTTCCGGCTCGCCCGCAATATTCTGGTTGGATGAAAACCGTGCCCATGATAGAGAGGTAATTAAAAAGGTTAACGAATATTTACCTGAACATGACACAACCGGACTTGATATAAGGATAATGAAGCCTGTAGATGCAATGAAATTTTCTTTGGAAAGAATTCGTAAAGGTTTAGATACAATTTCCGTTACCGGAAATGTTTTGCGCGATTACTTAACAGACCTCTTCCCCATTTTGGAATTGGGAACCAGCGCGAGAATGCTTTCTATTGTACCTTTGTTAAACGGTGGCGGATTGTTCGAAACCGGTGCTGGCGGCTCCGCTCCGAAACATGTACAACAATTATTGCAAGAGGGGCATTTACGTTGGGATTCTCTGGGTGAATACTGTGCATTAGTACCTTCTTTTGAATTGGCAGCAGAAAAAACCGGCAATAAAAAAATTGCTTTGCTTGCAAAAACCCTTGACCAAGGTATAGAAAAATATCTTGAAAACGGAAAAAATCCCTCACGTAAAGTAAACGAATTGGATAATAGAGGCAGTTCATTTTATTTGGCAATGTACTGGGCAGAGGCTTTGGCATCACAAAATGAAGATGATGATTTGAAAAATCGTTTTACTGAAATTGCAAAACAACTCGCAGAAAATGAAAATAAAATAAACGAAGAATTACTTTCGGCTCAAGGAAAAACAGTAGATATAGGCGGATACTATATGCCTAACGATAACTTGGCGGAAAAAGCCATGCGACCCAGCCCTACTCTGAACGCAATTATTGATACAATGTAATTTGTAAAAACAAATTATCTAAAGGGATTTTTGACTCTGTTCATTAATCCCTTTTTTTATGCATATCATCAAACTTATCACATCCTTTGTGTTTATTTTTTACTTGTCGGCTTCCTTAATTTTTCATATTTTCGAACATTCAAATACAAAGTTCTAAAATTAGAAAAAAAAAACATTATGACAAAATACGATAAAAAAAAGGAAGAAATTAAAGCTGCGGGAATAAAATCTTTTACTGCCTACGGATATCACAAAACCACTCTGGAAGATATTGCCGGCATGCTCGGAATGAAAAAGAATTCTCTTTACTATTATTTTGAAAGTAAAGAGGCTTTATTTAAGGAATTAATTGAAGATGAAATTAAAGAACATATTTCATTTGTCGAAAATCTTTCAAAACAAAAAATCACGGCTGATAAAAAACTGATAAAACTGATTCACGGTTTAATAAGTTTTATAAGAGAGAGAACAATAAAATATACTGTTTCGCTTTCAACATACTTGGAGATTAGCAAAGTAATAAATAATAACTTCCATGAATATAAAGAGAAAGAATGTAAATATATTCAGGCAATATTGAAAGAAGGAATTGCCGACAATGTATTTAAAAAACATAATACAGCAATTTTGGCTTGCGATATAGATTATATAATTCAAGCAACTTTTCGCAATGATTATGTCTTTTCAAATTTTGAATTTGTTAACGATGTCGATTTCGATATTATTTATAAGCGAATAGACAGATTACTCAAATACGTTATTAACGGAATAAAAAACTAATATGGAATGGTGTTATATGAACAAGAAAATTTTCACTCTGGTTATATTTTCATTTACTGCCGCTTTATTCGGGCAACCGAGGGAGATATCTTTGGACGAAGCAATTAAAATTGCCTTGCAAAATAACAGAGAGATAAAAGTTGCAAAATTGGATGTTGAAAAAGCTGAAGCAAGAGTATCCGAAGCATTCGGGTATGCACTTCCCTCACTTGATGTAACAGCCGGATTCTCACACTTCTTGCAAAAACCTAAAATGTCATTCCCCGATTTCGGAGCAATGATGAATAATGCCACTTACGGAGTTCTCTTTAATGAAGGTATTATTCCTTACGACCCCGATAAAATAATGCCTATGGATTTTAAACTTCAAACTTTTGCACAATCTAATAATTATAAAGCCCAAGCCCAAATTACACAAATACTCTTTAATTCAGCTGTATTCAGAGGTATTGGAGCATCTCATATTTATTTGAATTTAGCAAAAGAAAATTTAAAACGAACAATTTCCAAAACCGTATTTGATATTAAAAAAGCTTTTTACGCTGTTTTGCTGACACGTGATTTAAATAATATTGCACAAACACGATTTACCAATGCAAACGAGCATTTAAAAAATATTAAATCTATGCGGGCACAAGGTCTGGTTTCCGATTTCGATGTTCTCCAAGCAGAAGTACAAGTTGAAAACATAAGACCGGTATTGATAAAATTGCATAATGCCAATATTGATGCAAAAAACGGTTTGAAAGTTTTGTTAAATATTCCTGTTGATACCGAAATAGCAGTTTTAGGCGAAATGAATTATCAAAAAGAAACTCTCCCGAAAGAAACGGAATTGGTGAAAGAAGCAAAACGCTCTAACTTGAATTTGAGAACATTAAAAATCAAAAAACAATTGGATGAAGAATTTGCAGCAATCGACAGAGGAGGTTATTGGCCTACACTTGCCGCATTCGGTAATTATACTTATGCAGGCTCCGGAGAAGATTTGGATTTCCAAAACTATTCATCTTCAACAATTGGTGTAAGTTTTTCAATCAATCTATTTCAAGGCGGCAGAACAAGCAATAAAGTTCAACAGGATGTAATTGTTGCACGGCAAACCGAAGAGCAAATCAGAGGATTAACAGATGCAACGGAAATGCAAGTAAAATCCAAGCTTAACGATTTGAAACGAGTGCAAAAACAGATTGAAGCAATGGAACGAAATGTGGCTCTTTCAAAAAAAGCATACGACATTGCGGAAAGCCGCTATCAGGAAGGCGAAGGAAGTCAGTTAGAAGTAAAGGATGCTGATATTGCATATAAAGATGCTCAAGTAAACTATACTACCGCTGTCCACGATTATCTGATTGCAAAAGCTTCTCTCTATAATTTGATAGGAAGAATTGACGAAAAATATTATAAATACGTTACGGAATATTTGAACAAATAAAATTTGAATAAAATATAGGATTGAAAACATGAAACGAAAGATTATTTATTTGTTGTTATTTTGCTTAATTCTCCTAACCGGTTTCAACGGTTGTTCCAACAAAGAAAGAATAGAATCCAAAAGCATGGAACAAATTCAAAAGGAGGAAGGATTTCCGGTAACAATAAAAAAAGTTACACTAACAACATTTACTAAGTCTCTTTCTTTTTTCGGAAAGTTCAAAGGGATTAAAGAAACAATAGTGGGGGCAATGATTGGAGGGAGAATCGAAAAAATTAATTATCGCCCGGGAGCCAACGTAAAAAAGGATGATGTAATAATTCAATTTCCGGAAGACTCCCCTGCCTCGCAATATCAACAAGCAAAAAATGCTTATGAATTGTCAAAAAAAACATACGAACGAATGCAAGCTCTTTATGAAAAAGGAGAAATTGCACAAGCCAAATTTGACGGAGCAAAAACGAAATATCTTGTTGATAAAAGGAATTACGAAACAATGAAAGATATGCTGCAACTCGATGCCCCGTACGACGGAACAATCACGGAAATAATGGTTCAAGAAGGTGATAACGTAAAGGCAAAAACTCCTCTTTTTACAATTGCCAAATTGAACAAAATGAGAATACGAATATGGCTATCCGACGAAGAGAGAATGGCAATAAAAAAAGGGATGAAAGCAATTGCAACCATAGGCAACAAATCATACATAGGAAACGTTTCAGAGCTTTCTTTAAGCGTAAACCCGATGAAACAAGCATTTTATGCGGATGTTATTTTTGATAATAAGAATCATGATATATTACCCGGAACTACCGCCGATATAAAAATTATTGTTTACGAAAACAAGAATGCCGTTGTTGTTCCTCGTAATCTGATTAAATCAGAGAATAATAAAAATTATGTTTTTATTGCCGAAAATGGTAAGGCAAAAAAACAATACGTTACTATTGCAAACAGTAACGGAATATTTTTTGAAATAGCTGACGGATTAAAAACCGATGACCCATTAATAGTAACAGGCGTTGCCAGATTGAACGACGGAATAAAAATAAAAGCGGTTAAATAAGGAGGCAATATGTTTTTCGCAAAACTTTCCGTAAACCGCCCTGTGCTAACCACCGTAATTCTATTGGTGTTTATCATTTTCGGGGGGCTTGCTTTTAATAAATTAAATCTTAATCATATGCCCGAGGTTGAAATTCCTTATGTTACCGTAACAACCATTTATCCCGGAGCAGGACCTAAAGAAATAGAAACATTAATTACCAAAAAAGTGGAAGATGCGATTTCCACTATCAGCCAAATAAAAAAAATTGAATCCTATAATCTTGACGGCGCTGGTATTACTCTTTTGGAATTTGAATTAACCAAAGATGTTGATGTTGCAAATCAAGAAGTAAAAGATAAAATCGACCAGATTTTAAATCAACTTCCTTCCGATGCAAAAAAACCGATTATTCAAAAGATTGATATCAATGCTTTCCCTATTATGGATATTGTTCTAAGTGGAAATATTGACCCTCGTGAACTTTATCATTTGGCATCAACAAAACTGAAGGACAGATTTTCGCAAATTAATGGTGTTGCCGATGTTAAAATAACCGGAGGACAAGAAAGAGAGATTCAAATTGCTTTAAAAAGCAAAGTAGTTTACGAAGACTTTATCTCCATCCCACAAATGCTCGGGATAATCGGGAGACAAAATATTGATTTGCCGAGCGGAACATTCAAACTTTCTGATAAGGAATATTCTGTTCGCGTAAAAGGTAAATTTAAAAGTGTAGATGAAATAAAAAATCTTGAAATACCCACTGTGTTTGGTAATAAACGATTAGGACAAGTTGCCGATGTAATTGACGGAGGGAAAAAAATCCGCAGACGTGCAATATTTTTTGATGCCGAAACGGGAATTACTGACACAAATGCCGTACGTCTATCAATAATAAAAAGTTCGGACGGTAACGAAGTTCATGTTTCCGATGCGGTAAGAGCAGCATTGCCGAATATTGCAAAAGCACTATCCGAAGGTTTAACATTAAAAATTGTGAGTGATAATTCTACATTCACCCGTGCATCAGTTAACGATACAATGTCCAATATATTTCTCGGGATTGTTCTCACATCCCTCATTCTGTTTTTATTCCTCTTTAATATTCGCTCAACAATTATTGTTGCACTTTCAATGCCGGCATCAATAATATCAACCTTTTTACTCTTTCAATGGTTCGATATGAGCTTAAACGTAATGTCACTTATGGGCATTTCCGTTTCCGTTGGTGTTTTGGTTTCCAATTCCGTAGTTGTGCTGGAAAACATTTTCCGCCATAAAAATATGGGCAACTTACCAAAAGAAGCGTCTATAAAGGGAACAACGGAAGTTGCAATAGCTGTTATTGCAGCAACCTTAACCAATGTTGTTGTGTTTCTTCCTATCGCAAACATGTCGTCTATGGTTGGAATGTTTATGAAGGAACTTGCACTTGCGGCGGCGTTTTCCACAATTTTATCCCTCCTCTTTTCTTTCACACTTACACCTATGTTGGCTTCTTTAATGATCAGAAAAGACGGGAAAGTAGGTCAACTTTCAAAAGCAATAGATGAATTTTATATTAAATGGGATAACTTTTACGGAAAAATTCTTGCACTTTCATTAAAAAACAAATTTATAAGTATTATTATTATTGCTGTTTCCTTTCTCCTTTTTATTGTTTCGGTAATTTACTACGGACCAAAAATAG
>CAZTYP010000077.1:0-36205 GCA_964617555.1 uncultured Melioribacteraceae bacterium
GATTCAGCTAATTCAATTACAAAGTGTTTTAATTAATTAAACGCAAAGCTTCTTTGCAGCTTAATTTATCAAGTTGAGTATTGTTTTCTTTGTCGTTTATTTGCATTTATAATTTTTCATCTACTCACCGGTTACACAATACCTTATAGCATCATTATGAGGTCTGTTTTCTAATCACCATTCAAATACATTTTTATGAATGATTCCGGATTTATCTTGGGTAAAAGCATCTGTTGTTAATAAAAATTTTCGGGTAATTCAAAATTGTATTTATTTATCTGTTATTTTACTTTTTGACAAATTACCTCTGAATATTTGCGAACCCGTCTGCTGAGCGGGCAGGTGTATGGCTTTCGGGTAAAAATATTATTGTTTTATTCCATTGAATATATTTTTATAAAATAATCTAAATCCATTTTACTTTTAAAAAATTCTTTTGTGTTGTGGCATATGATGCGTGTCGCTTGTATGAAACGTTTTTTAATTTATAACAAACTTTATTTAATGTATTAACTTTCATAATTACAACTACTTGTTACATGCACTCTTTTTTGTTGTCTGTTCTGTGCCTTTTTTCATCTTTTCTATTTCGTACAATTTTATTAGCATCTTTTTCAGCGTTGAGAAAGCATACTCTTTTGCAATTTTTGGCGTGTGCATCGGTTTGTGCAAATTGCAAATGTGCTATTCTTAGGTTAACTTTTCTCTTAAAATGCTAACAAAGTTTTCATTGTTCCATTTCTCTTTTTCTTGCATGCCGTCAAACTCATCCCATCATAAATAACAATAATTTGCACAATCTTCATTTATTAAAAGGATATTAATTATTTTACAACCGGATAGAGCCTCATGGAACTATTCAATAAAAAATTTCATATACAAGTAAATAATCGGTACGGAAAAAAGTAACGAGTCGAATCTGTCGAAAAATCCTCCATGTCCGGGAATAATAGAAGAGGAGTCTTTAACGCCTGCATCACGTTTTATTAAAGATTCGATCAAGTCTCCAATTTGTCCGAAAACACCGATTATAATTCCGAAGGCAATTACATCTATAATAGATAAAAAATTCAAAAGGAAAATTTTTAGCACAACAGAAGTAATCAAAGCAAAAAGGAATCCGGCAATTGCACCTTCCCAACTTTTGTTGGGGCTAACGCGCGGAAAAAGTTTATGTTTCCCGATTGCAGTTCCAATAAAATATGCTGCGGAATCGGTCATCCAAAGAGTTATAAAAATTGAAATAATTATCATTCCTCCATAAGAGTAAGTAATGGGCACGGTTGAGTAAAACTCTCTAACTTCTATTATTGCCGCAGAAAATATTCCCGCATATGCAATCGCCATCAATGTTGATGAAATATTATTAATTGCGGAACCTTTATTTTTAAAAAGTTCAAAACCCAATAGGAGCGTAAAAATAATTAATAACAGTGCATCGATTGAAATAAATTTATAATAGCCGTTTAATATCAATGAAGCAACGGCAAAGAACCCGACGGAATTACAAAGAAAAATTTCTTTCTTTTTTATCATTCCGGAAATTTCATAAAATGTAATTAATCCTATGGTAAGAATAAAAATCAAAAAAGGTATTTTGCCGTAGTAAGAAACTCCCAATAATATTGGTATTGTTAACACTGCAACTAAAATTCTGGTGATTCTGTTGTTCATCTATTCTGCTTGTTTGTTATTAATATCCTCAATAATGGCAAGGGCATCGGGAGCATCAGTTTTTTTTACGAGTAGTTTTACCACCGATAAATCTCCCCCCACGGGAAAGCTGCTATCAGATTGGTTCAAAATGAGAGATTCAATATTTGCTCCTTTCAAATTGGATTTAAACATATCCGCTTCCAAATTATCGGTACAACTGTATATAATTACCCAATCTTTGGGATGAAGTAAATTACCGTTGAATTCTTCCAGAGGGATTAAATTTGTGCCGCAATCCGGACAAACCGTTATTCCGTCAACATATTCATATTCACATTTGGGGCAAATCATAAACACCTCCTAATTTATTGGAACTTATAATAATTCTTTTTAAAGAAAAATAAAAAGATAAAAAACAAGACCGATAATAAAATCATCGAAACAAGATTAAATAAAAAATCTTCACTATTAACATTAGTTGTGTTAATCAGTTCGTCGCTGCCCCAGATGTAATAAGCAATTACTGAAACGAAATTATTAATAAAATGTAGTGTCATGGGTATTACAATTGAGTTTGATTGATATGCCGCAAAGCCCAAGTAGGAGGCTAATAAAACAAGAGCAAATAATCCGTAAGGATTAAAATGATATAATGCAAAAGCAATTGAGGTAATTAAAATTGCTCGCCAAGGTTTTGTAGAATATTCCAAACTTTTTTGTGTAAATCCTCTGAAAAACATTTCTTCGCAAATTGCGGGTGTTACAGCCACAACCAGAATAACAAAAAGCAGTTCAATTGCCGAGTTCGCATTTAGAATTACCGTATAGGTGCTTTCCATTATTTTATCTAATTTATCGGCTATGTTTTTTAAGCTTTGGAATATTGAGAATTTATCGGCTAATTTTTGAAAAATAAAATTTTGTACATAAATAAAATTTTGCAGCAGTGCCATCAATATGGCAAGTCCCGCTACATACATTCCCGCTTCTTTTATTTTAGGAACTCTTATTCTAAAGACCGGCGTGAGTTTATCCACATATACCAATTTGGCTAATAAAATTGCCGGTAAAAGAATAAAGAGAATTTGTCCGCCCACATTTAATAATCTGAGTGCATTTATATCGGCATTCGTAATATCAGTACCGAAGATTATTAAAAAAAGAACGGCACCGCCAAATTGAAAAAGGAAGAAAATCAAGAACAATCCTATCATTGCCGCTTTACCGGGGGGCATTGTAGGTGTTATGCCGTCTTTATTGTTATTTATAATGTTCAATTACTTTACCATATTATTTTTACATTTTTCTATTTCGATTAACAATTTTTCGATACGTTCTTTCTCAACGGGGTTTTGCCAATTACCATCCTGTTTAAAATACGAGCCTACAATAAAGGCATCGGCAATGTTATAATAATCGCAAACATTTTCTGCCGTTATGCCCGAGCCGATAATTACCGGTAGGGAAGTAGAATTTTTTACCGCAATAATTTCTTCCATGTTTGCTTCTTTGCCTGTAGCGGAGCCGGTAATAATTATTCCGTCGCTCAAAAAAAATTCCGCCGTTTTTGCAGCCTCGGAAATGGAAATATCGGCAGTAATGGAATGGGAACTGTGTTTCTTTTTGATATCGGTAAATACCATCACATTTTCCGCATCTATTTGTTTGCGAAATCGTAAAATTTCTCCGGCGTTTGCGTCGGTAAAACCCTCATCGGCAATATGCGAAAAAACAAATCCTTCGGCTCTTATAAAATCGAGATTGGCACTATTGGCAACGGCAATTGCTTCTTTGTTGGCCGAAGCAAGTATTTGTATTCCTGCAAACAGATTTGTTCGGCGTTTAATTTCGTAAGCAATTATTGCCATAATCGAAATGATTTCAGGTCCTGCGGAATTGTTTAAGTATGGAATATCATGCATATTTTCTATCATAATCCCTTGTATACCGGCAGATTTATAAAGTTCAGCTTCAGTAATTGCATGTTGAATAATAGCAGATATATTACCATTATATTTAGGTGTTCCGGGAAGGGCATCAACATGTATCATTCCTATTACATATTTAGAGTTAAGTAAGTTCATAGCTATAACCGTATTAATTTTATTGTTGCAATTTACAATTTTCACGGGATAATTACATTTTAATAGATTCTAATATTTCGGATAAATATTTTTGTTTGTATGCATTATTGGATAATCCGCATAAAAATTTTGAAATATTTTTATTAATCAGTAAATTTCCCATAACATTTTGAAAAAACTGTTAGGGGTGTTTTACCGTTGGTAAGACTGAGAGTAAACCCTTTAACCTGATCCGGATAATGCCGGCGTAGGGAAACGGAATAAAGATAAGTGTAAGCCGTTTTCCAAACGGTTTTTTCATTTTAAATTATTTATAAATATAGGAGTCAAAATGAAACACTTATTTTTATTTTTCTTTTTTATTACCGCAATTATTTCCGCACAGGTAAAAGAGTTAACGGGAAAAGTTATTAACCAAAGCGGAGAGCCTCTTTTTCAGGCTAATGTTTTTTTAGTTAACACTTCCATTGGTGTAACAACAAATGCCGAAGGAAAATTTATTTTAAAAGCCGAATTTGATACCGGTGATGTTATTGCAATAAGCTATGTAGGATATGAAAGTATACGCTATAATGTTGACGATCTAAATTTTAATAAGCAAAACATTTTTATCTTAAAAGAAGCACCTTTTACAAGTCAAACCGTGCTGGTGCAAGGTAGTATCGGTAAAGCCGGGGTTACCCCTACTGCGTTTGCAAAGATTGGTAGAAAAGAGATTGCCGAGAGTTACGTTCATCAAGATGTGCCGGAATATCTCAGCTATTTGCCTTCCACAACATTTTATTCCGAGGGCGGAAACGGTATCGGGTATAATTATCTTTCTATACGAGGATTCGACCAACGCAGAATAGCAATTTCCGTAAACGGTATTCCTCAAAATGACCCTGAGGATAACAATGTTTATTGGGTTGATATGCCCGATTTGCTTTCCAGTGTCGGGGTAATTCAAGTTCAGCGTGGTGCGGGTGGCGGAGTAATCGGTTATCCGGCTGTGGGGGGGGCAATAAATATTATTACCTCCAATTTTTCCGATAAACCCAGATTCCAATTTGGAGTAAATTACGGCAGCTATAATACACGTAAATATTCAGCTTCGTTCGGAAGCGGATTGTTAAATGATAAATATTCTATTTATGTTAATCTTTCCAGAACTTTGAGCGACGGTTATCGCGATTTAAGTTGGGCGGATTTTAGTTCCTATTATGTTTCCGCCGTACGATATGATGAAAAAGTAACTACTCAATTAAATTTTTACGGGGGTCCTATATCGGATGGACTTGTATATACGGGGCTTCCTAAACAAGTTATAAAAGATAGAAAATTACGAAAGTTAAATTATTCATGGTGGGATTGGGATAATAATAACAACACCTTTCAACCTTGGTCTGTTAAACGAAAAACTACGGAAATTGAAAATTTTTCTCAACCGCACTATGAGCTTTTAAACGAAGTAAAATTTAATGATAATGTAACATTTAATTCAGCATTATTTCTTGTAATAGGAAACGGCTTTTTTGATTATGACGGCTCTTGGTCGGTTTATTATGATGATTATTTCCGGCTCAAAGAAAACGGTTATGATACTACAAAAATTCCTACAAATGCGCTTATTCGCGCAACGGTAGAAAATAAACAATGGGGGTGGATTCCTCGTCTTAGCATTAAACATAATAACGGAAACTTAATAGTCGGAGGTGAGTTCAGAATTCATCGTTCCAATCATTACGGGAACATTAATTACGCTGAAAATTTACCCGATGGATTGCCTGCCGATTATGAATACTATTATTACAACGGGGCAAAAGATATAATAAATATTTTTGCACACGAGCAATACAAAATATCGGATAATGTTAATACGCTGGCAGAGTTGCAACTGGCTTATCATAAATATCGCATTTATAACGAAAAATATGTTGGCACTGATTTTTCGGTTACCGGTTTGTATCTTAATCCCAGATTTGGAATTAATTATCAGTTTAATCGGGATTTAAATACATATTTTTCTTTTGCAATGGTTACACGCGAGCCGCGTTTAAAAAACTATTACGATGCCGCGGAATCGAGTGCCGGAAAAACACCTCAGTTTGAGCTTACTTCAAACGGGGCATATAATTTTGACAAGCCCCTTGTTAATCCTGAAACAATGAAAAGTTTTGAAGTCGGCACTAATTACAATACACGCAAATTAAATATTTCAGCTAACGTTTTTTATATGATGTTTACAGATGAAATTGTTAAAAGCGGTCAACTGGACAGATTCGGACAACCCGTGACCGGTAACATGGAAAAAACGTTACATGCGGGAATAGAATTAACGGCTGCATACAAAATAAACAGATATTTGGATTTTACGGCAAATGCCACATACAGTAAAAACACAATTGCTGAAGGCCTTTATTATAAAGGAAATGGTATTGTGGTCAACTTGGAAGGCAATAGAATTAACGGGTTCCCGGATATTGTTGCAAACGGAATTTTAAGATTTAATTATAAAGGATTTTTTACTCAAATGTGGCTCAAATATGTAGGCGACTTTTATACGGATAATTTCGGTGATATTATCGATATAACAGATTACGATAATGTTGTTGATGCTTATTTTGTTACTAACATACTCGCAAGTTATACGTTTAATGCTGCACCGGTATTTGAAAAAATTAAAATTTTTCTTCAAGTAAATAATATTTTTGATAATTTGTATGCCGCATATGGAAGCGGAAAAGAGTTTTTCCCCGCAGCCGAAAGAAATTTTACAGCCGGAATTAAAGTAGGACTGTAACAATTGGGAAGGAATAATAAACAAAAAGAAAAATCATGCATAATAATTGCCAACGGGGATATGCCCCGTAAAGGTATTATAAATTATTTGTTAAAAAATGATACTGACACAATAATTGCTGCCGACGGGGGAGCAAACTCTGCTCTGAAATTAGGAATTATTCCTAATTATATTATCGGAGATTTTGATTCCCTTAAAAAGAACGTAAAAAAATATTTTTCCGATAAAGCGGTATTTATTCATTACAAAAGGCAGAATGATACCGATGTCGAAAAGTCTTTAAAATTTGCAATAAAAAAAGGGTTTAAAAAAGTTTATCTGTTCGGTGCAACAGGGAACAGATTAGACCATTCAATATGTAATTTGGGAATTATTATTAAATTTTTCGATAGGTTAAAAATTATATTGATTCACGGTAAAACAATTCTTGCTCCGTATAACACCGATGTTGTTTTGCAGACAATTCCGAATGAAACAATTTCCCTTTATGCTTTTGACGATGAAACCTTTATCACTTCCAAAGGGTTGAAATATCCATTGAAAAATGCAAACTTAAAATTTGGTAAAAAGGAAAGCACAAGCAATGTTGCCCTTGGTACACAAGTTGAATTAAAGATTTCCGGCAAAATAATTTTTGTTATTCGCGAACTAAATACAGTGAAAAACAATGGTCTCTTTTTCCAATTATGATTATATAATTATCTTTCTGTTTTTCGGAATTGTAATGTTATTAGGATTTATTCCCAAAATGCGCAAGGGTAGTGGGGCTGATGCATATCTGCTTTCAAATCGCAATGTAGGCTTGGTTTTGTTCATACTCACAAATGTTGCAACTTGGTATGGCGGAATACTTGGTGTGGGAGAATTTACATATAATTATGGAATGTTAAGTTGGGTTACTCAAGGATTGCCGTATTATCTTTTTGCTGTTTTTTTTGCTGTTTTTTTTGCCGGCAAAATTAGAAAGGCATCGCTTTTTACAATACCGGATAAATTGGAAGAGGTTTACGGAAGAAAGGTCGGATTGATTGCGTCGGTACTTGTTTTCGTTTTAGTTTCTCCCGCTCCGTATTTACTTATGATTGCAAATCTTCTAAAGTTGATTTTTGGGATTAATATCTTATCCGCAATATTCATAGGGATTATCCTTTCTTCTCTTTATCTTTTTAAAGGAGGATATAGGGCAAATATCTTTACGGATGCCTTTCAATTTTTTGTTATGTTTATCGGTTTTATTGCCATTGTTTTTGTTGCATATAATAAATTGGGAGGAATTGATTTTATTAATGCGAAATTACCCGAATCTTATTTAACTTTTACCGGTGGTGTATCTCCCGTATATATTTTTGTTTGGTTTTTAATTGCACTTTGGACTTTTGCCGACCCAGGATTTCATCAGCGATGTTACTCTGCCAAAGATGAAAAAGTTGCAAAATACGGAATAATTATTTCCGTCTTTTTTTGGATGTTATTCGACTTTCTTACAACAGCAACCGGATTATATGCCCGCGCGTCTATTCCCGATATTTCCAATCCGGTTTTGTCATTCCCTTTGTTTGCGGAATTAATTCTTCCCGTGGGATTAAAAGGAATTTTTTATGCGGCTCTTTTTGCAACAATTTTGTCAACTTTAAACAGTTTTCTGTTTCTTAGTGCAACAACGTTCGGTCGTGATTTTGTTTTCAAAATAAAAAAAGGTATTTCCGATAATGAGGTTGTTAAATATACACGCATCGGTATTGTGGTTTCGGCCTTACTCTCCGCTATCCTAGCATATCAATTTACGTCGGTTGTAGAAATTTGGTATTCCGTCGGAAGCGTAATTATACCCGGACTTGTTTTATTAATTATTTCGGCTTATTGGAGCGGATTGCGAATAAGCAATAAATATGCTATGATTGAAAGCATAGCAGCAGTATCTGTAAGTTTGGTTTGGTTATTATTTCGTAGGTACTTTTCGGATATTCATTTTCTTAATTATATTGAGCCGATGATTGCGGGCATGGTTGTTGCCTTTATTATCCACTTAGTAGGAATAATTCAAAACAAAAAATTAAAATTTCAAGTTAATCCCTATTGAGTTTAATGTTATCAATGGGCTGTATTTTATTCCGAAAACATCAGTTCTGCCATTGTTGAAATCGGAAATAAATTCTCCCACAAAATATCCTATTGCCGCTCCTAAAAAGACATCGGAAGCCCAATGTTTATCGTGATATATTCTTGCCGCTCCTACAAGGCCGGCAGCACTGTACCAAAACACTTTCCAATATATTTTATCGGTATAATTTGCCATTACCGTAGATACTGCAAAAGCTGCGGTTGTATGTCCGCTGGGTAATGATTGATATCTGTCGTTCGAAAATTGAAAAGGTTTAAAAAACATATTATCATTGCCTGCATATGGACGTTTACGGCCGAAAGAGATTTTAAGAACACCGGTAATAATAGTAGAATAAATAAGTGCTTCACTTGTTTTTAATCCCAATATGCGCATATCTTCATTCTCTGCAAAAAATCCGTATCCGTAAATAGCACCGGTAAGTATAGCTGTATATGGCGAGCCGTAAAATTTGTCTATTGAAAACAAAGCATCATTAAAAGAGGATTGATTATTACGAGCAAAAGATTGGATATTTTTATCCGCGGTAAAAAGCAATGCCGTCCCGCCGATTGTTCCGCCGGTTGTATACCAATCGCTTGCGGAAAAAGAACATGGTGCGGTAACAAGTCCTACCCCGACATCAAAAAAATGTTTTGCATCGGAAAGGAAAATTTTTCCGTAGTTTTTTCCGTTAACATTATTTTGTGCCGCAAGCGGAGAGAATTGTAAAAAAATATATAAAATTATTAATGCCGAAATTTTTTTATTCATAATTATAATTTAGCGGGAAATTTGGTCTTTTTGCTCATTATGCATATCGGTTAATTTTGCGATATTATTGTTTATTATTTTTTGCACGTTACTTAATTTATTCTCTTTTAAAATTAAATCGTAACGTATTTTTCCGCAAAGATTTGCAAGTTTGGTGGAAAGCTCATCGGATTCCAAAGCGCTTATTTGGGAATCGAGAGAAGTTTCTTTTATTGTTTCGATTAACCCTGAGTAGGAGTGCAATACATTTTCACTTGCAATTATTGAAATTTTATGTGTTAAAAATTCCAACTTTAATAGGTCGGTTTCATCTATTGTATTTTTTACTAAAATGTTTTCTACAAATTCTATTAGCTCAAAATAAAGTTTGGCTCTTAGATCGAATATTTTTACACGTTGTTCTTTTTCTATTTCAACTTCGCTTTGTTTGTTAAGTAATGCGGCGGTGATTGCAATGGTTACAAGTGTGCCCAATACAATCAAAACTATTTCCTGAGCAAAAGGGTCTTTCCCTGAGGTGAAATATGAAAATCTTAAAAAGAGGTAACCGAAAATAAATGTAGCAATTGCTATTAATAGATATTTTGAACTTCGTTCCATTTTTTCCTTTCGCAAAATTATATATGCAATATAATAAAAAAGCTCGTTCCTTTTTGGAACGAGCTTTCAAAAATTTCAATTAAACAGTTAATTAAAATTGAATTCTTTTTTTGCTTTTTTGTACATATTCGTAAACAAACGGACTTGCAACAAAAACAGAGGAGTAAGTACCGACAATAATACCTATAAATAATGCGAAAGCAAATCCTCTTAATACATCACCGCCAAAAAACAATAAAACGGTAACCGTAAACAATGTTGTTAAACTGGTAATAACAGTTCTGCTCATTGTTTGGTTAATTGCTTTGTTTATGTTATCCTTAAGCGGCGCCGTTTTATGTATTTTAATGTTTTCCCTTACCCTGTCGAATACAACCACGGTATCGTTAATTGAATATCCCACAATTGTCATAAATGCGGCAACAACACTAATTGTAATTTCCAAATTTAATCCGGGAATTATACCGTGTAACATTGCAAAAATACCAAGGGTAATAAGAACGTCGTGGAATAGTGCGACAACTGCACCCAAAGCAAAAACAAATTTAAAACGGAAGCCGAGATAAATAAGAATGCCCGCAAGAGCAAATATAACGGCAATAATGGAATCTTGTTTTAATTCCTTACCTATTTTGGGTCCCACGTGATCTTCCTTTTGAATAACAAAATGATTATCGGGGATTTTATTTCTTAAAGCCTCTTCAATCCAATCTGCAATTCCGACACGGACAATAATGCTATTATCGTCCAAGCGGCTTATTTGATAACCGTCGTTTTGCAATCGGGTTTCAAGTTTATTTGCTGCAGTAACATCTGCAAATTTAAATGTTACCGAATTTGATGATGAATCGGAAATAGTAACTTTAATATTTTTATCATATTTATGAATTGAATTTTGAATTGAAGTAATAACTTTATTGTAAATTTGAGGCGGAAGTCCTTGTAGTTCCGTTCTGACTAAAAGGCCGGTTTCCCCGCCGAATGTTTTAACTTCAATGTTACCAAGTCCTAATGTTTCAAGCTCGGTTCTTATTTGAGCAATATCTATCGGTTGCTCAAATTTTAGTGCTATATCAGTACCGCCTTTAAAGTCAATTCCCAATTCAAGACCTCGGACGGCAAGAGAGATTAATCCCAAAAGAATTAAAGTACCCGAAATAATATAGGCCATTTTTCTTTTAGAGACAAAATCTACGTTTAGATTATCAAAAATTCTCATTTTCTTTCTTTTCTCCTTTTAGTTAACCTATATTAATCTTATTACCTTTAGCAACCATCATATCAAAAATAATTCTTGTAACAACAAATGCACTAAACAAACTGGCAGCAATACCAATCATTAAAGTTAATGCAAAACCTTGAACAGGGCCACTGCCGAATTGGTAAAGAATAATACCGGTAAAAAATGTTGTTATGTTAGAGTCAAGAATAGCGGAATACGAATTTGCGAATCCGCTTTCCACTGCTGCTTTGGTTGTTTTACCTGTTTTCAATTCTTCTCTTATACGTTCAAATATAAGAACGTTAGCATCAACCGCCATACCTATTGTAAGTATAATACCGGCAATACCGGGTAAAGTTAATGTTGCATGAAATCCCGCAAGAATACCCATAATTATAATAACGGTAAAGAAAAGAGCAATGTCGGAAACAACACCGGATTTTTTATAATAGAAAATCATGAACAATGCTACAAGAAAGAAACCAATCATTGTAGAATTAAAACCTTTGTTGATTGAATCTTGCCCTAACGATGGCCCTACAGTTCTTTCTTCAATAATATCCACGGGAGCAGGGAGGGCACCGGCTTTAAGCACAATTTGAAGAAGTTTTGCTTCATTCATATCGCCCATACCCGTAATACGTGAGCTACCGTTTGGAATTTTACCTTGAATTGTAGGTGCGGAATATACGGCATTATCGAGTACAATTGCACAACGTTTATTAATGTTGGAACCTGTAATACGAGCCCATTCTCTTGCTCCTTCACTATTCATTTGCATTGTAACAATAGGCTGAGTTGTTTGAGGATCAATGTTTGCCATTGCATCTACAATAACCCCGCCGGTTAATTCCGGTTGTTTGTTTACAAGATATAATCTGTAAATTTTTTCACCGTCTTGCGTAGTAAAAGGTTTAGCATCAAATAAGAATTCCGCATTATCGGGGATGGCGTTTTTTACTTCGGGCCTTCTTAAATAAGCGATTACTTTGTTTTTATTACTCTCTTTCACAAAGGCATCTGCGTAAGGAGATTTCGGATTTATTAAAGCAACGGCAAAGAAAGGATGTTTTTTAGCAAATTCTTCTTCGGATAAATTTTCATTTGTTGAATCGTTAACAGAAGAAGAATCGCTAAATTCAGCGGCAAGAATTTCATCAATTCTATTTAAGACCGGAACCGTAAAATCGGCTTCTTTAACCAATTTGAATTCTAATAACGCACTTCCTTGTAATAATCTTTTTGCTTCCTCTTCTTTGGCAATACCCGGAAGTTCAACAATAATACGACGTGAACCTTGTTTTTGAATATTCGGTTCCGAAACACCGTATTGGTTAACTCTGTTATTAATAATTTCAATTGCCCGCGTAACGGCATCGGCTTCTTGTTCTTTAAGGCGCTTGATAATAGCATCATCGTCTTCACGAATAGAGCCGAAATATCGGCTTAGGCGTTTACCCGATGCTTTTATTTTTGCGGCGAGAAGGTCAACAACATCGCCGTCGGAAATTTTGGATTCTTGCTCTGATTCCGTAAGAAGTTTTTTAAACTCTTCATCAGGATCTTTTGCAAGTTTTTCCAAAAGCTTGGCGGTGTTTACTTCCATTACAAGATACATACCGCCTTGCAAATCAAGGCCTAATTTTAAACGTTTTTCTCTGTTTTCCCTAATTGTAGGGTCGGCAATCATTATACTGTCTTCTTGAATTTTAAGAGCTTCGTTTAATTCTGCTTCAGAAATAGTAGGATTTGATTTTTGCAATTTTTCAAGAAGAAGCGCTTGCTCCTCTTCGATTTTGTTGGTGTTTTGGATATCAGCAAATGTAGGATATAGTAAGTATAAACTGAGAGCCAAGACTCCAAGAATCATTAAAATTCTAAATCTAAATTCTTTCATTATTCATCTTAGTTTTAGTTTTCAAAAAATTGTTAAATAAAAAGACCGGAAACCGGTCTTTTTATATTGAATTTAATCTCGTACAACCCAAGTTTTAACAGAAGCAATAACTTCGGGGTGAACTTTAACTTTTACATCGTAAATACCAAGTGTTTTGATTGGTTCGGCAATTTCTATTTTTCTGTGGTCAATATCGTAACCTTTTTCTTTAAGAGCATCGGCAATCATTTTGGTAGTAACTGAGCCGAATAATTTTTCGTCTTCACCAACGGTAACCGGAATTGTAACCGATACTTTTTCCAATTCCGCACTTAAAGTATTAGCAAGTTCCAATGTTTTTGCTTCTTTATTTGCCGCTTGTTTTTTCTCTTCTTCCAAAGCTCTTAAATTGCTGTCGTTAGCAATATAAGCTATTTGTCGCGGGAAAAGAAAATTTCTGGCAAAACCGTCTTTTACGTTTACAATATCACCAATTTTACCTAATTGGCTGAAATTTTTTCTTAATATAACTTTCATCTCTTCCCTCCCTATTTAACTGCTTCTGAAACAAAAGGCATAATTGCTATTTGACGCGCACGTTTAATAGCTCTAACTAATTCTCTGTGCTGTTTTGCACTTAATCCTGTAATACGACGCGGAATAATTTTCCCTTGATCGTTTACAAATTTTTGAAGTTGTTTGGCATCTTTGTAATCAATATACTCTGTGATTACTCTTTTTGCTCTATTTGTTGTTTTCATTGTTATTTTCCTCAAACTTAATTATTCATCATTTAAGAGGTTTGCTTCCTCGTTGGTTAAGAATTTATCGAAAGAACCGTCTTCAATTTCCGAGTTGTTTTCTTTATTTCCGTTGTTATGCGGAAGTTTATTAAGAAATTGAATTCTTTGGGCTTTAATTTCCACAATGGTTCTGCTTTTATTATCATCTGTTTTAAAAGTGCGGCTTTGTAATTCACCTTCAATTAAAACGGCGTTTCCTCTTTTAAGGCGATCTTTACAGCTATCAGCCAGTTTATTCCAAGCAACAACACCTACATAGCAAACATCTTCTTGCCATTGATTGTTACTGTCCTTATAGCGTCTGTTCACGGCAACATGAAAATTAACAACCGGAGTATTATTGGATGTTTCTCTGAATATAGGGTCTTTTGTTAAATTTCCGGCAATGATAACACTATTTATTTCCGGCATTTTTAAATCAGCCATTACATATTCTCCTTAACATAGCGTATCTTAATCGTTACTCTCATTTTTTTCGTCTTCTTCCGGTTTTTCATCGTTCTTTTCTTCTTCAACAGATTCGGTTTCTTCCTTTTCAACAGTTGTATCAGTGTCGGAAGTTGTTTCTTCGGTAACGGGTTCTTCTTCCGGAGTTTCGGCTACAACCGTTTTGGTTTCTTCAAGTTTTTCCGCTTTTTTCTTTTCAATAAATTCCAAGTCTTTTTGTTCTAGTTTAATAGTAAGAAATCGAATGATATTTTCATCAAGTCTTAATATCCTTTCGAATTTTGCAATATATTCTCTCGGAGAAATAAAACGAAAAATAACATAATATCCGCTTTTCCCTTTATTGATAGGATAAGCAAGACGTTTACGTCCCCATTTTTCGATGTCTGTAATTTCAACACCGTTTGCGGACATTTGCTCTTCTAGATTGGAAATTGTAGAATCAATCTGTGGGTCTTCGAGTGTTGCGCTAAAAATAACAACGCACTCGTAATGATTTGTTTTCATTAGAGTTCACCTCCCTTTGGTCTTTTGGCTTCCCCCCATCTTTTTTAAGGAGGGAAGCAGGGTTAATAAAAAAATATAACTTACAAATATAACATTATTTAATGAGTGGTGCAATAACGAGTGAAACCACCGACATTAGCTTAATTAAAATATTTAACGAGGGTCCCGATGTATCTTTAAACGGGTCTCCGACCGTATCGCCAACAACAGCCGCTTTATGTGCTTCGGAGCCTTTTGAGTATTTGAACCCGTCGCTTGTAAATCCGCTTTCAATTAATTTTTTTGCGTTATCCCAAGCACCACCGGCATTGGATTGAAAAATTGCCATCAAAACACCGCTTGCCGTTACACCGGCCAGTAAACCGGCTAACATTTCTTTACTGACAAAACCTATAATTACGGGAATTAAAACGGCCAACAATCCCGGAACAATCATTTCGCGAATAGCGGCTTTTGTAGAAATTTCCACACATTTTGAATATTCCGCTTCAGCTGTGCCTTCTCGTAAACCTTTTATTTCTCGGAATTGTCTTCCTACTTCTATAATCATCTCTTTTGCCGCTCGGCCAACGGCGTTCATCGAAAGAGCGGAGAATACAAACGGGAGCATAGCGCCAATAAGTAATCCGCCCATAATTATCGGTTTTGTTAGGTCTATTACGGAAATATCGGCTTGTATTCTAAAGGCGGCAAAAAGAGCCAATGCGGTGAGTGCAGCCGAACCTATGGCAAAACCTTTTCCTATTGCTGCAGTTGTGTTGCCCACTGCATCAAGTTTATCGGTTCTTTCTCGTACTTCTTGTGGCAACTCTGCCATTTCAGCAATGCCTCCGGCATTATCCGAAATCGGTCCGTATGCATCTACTGCAAGTTGGATGCCGGTTGTCGAAAGCATTCCGAAAGCGGCTATTGCAATTCCGTAAAGATTTGCAAATTCGTAGGCACCTATGATTCCGAAAGCAATTATTAAAATCGGGATTGCCGTTGACATCATTCCCACACCAAGCCCTGAGATTATATTTGTTGCGGCACCGGTAATCGATTGACTTGCAATTTGGTGAACCGGTTTGTATTCTGTGCCGGTATAATATTCCGTAACAATTCCGATAAATGTACCGGAAATAACACCGATTAAAGTTGCAATGAAAATACCGTTACTTGTATAATCAAATCCGTCGTAGCTCCACGATTCAGGTAATAAATATTTAATTAAAAAATAGGACGCAACAATCATGATTCCGCTTGCACCAAACTCTCCTATATTAAGTGCTTTTTGCGGGTTGCCCCCTTCTTTAACATTTACGAAGAATGTGCCTATAATAGAAACGGCAATACCAACAGCGGCAAGTATCAATGGAAGTATTACTGCCGATAACTTATATTCCGTTTCGAATACTGAAGTAAAAACCGCACCTAAAACCATTGTACCTATAATTGAACCGACATAGGACTCAAATAAGTCGGCCCCCATACCTGCAACATCACCAACATTATCACCAACATTATCGGCAATAGTGGCGGGGTTACGCGGGTCGTCTTCAGGAATTCCTTCGTAAACTTTCCCGGCAAGATCGGCTCCCACATCAGCGGCTTTTGTATAAATACCTCCGCCAACTCTGGCAAAAAGTGCAATTGAGGAAGCTCCGAGTGAAAAACCGGCAAGAACATTAATTACTTTTGTAATGTCCCAGTCGAGATTTGAATATATGATGAAAAGGACACTTAGACCCAAAACTCCAAGGCCCACAACATTCATTCCCATAATTGTACCGCCTGAAAATGCAATTTTAAGTGCGGGTGCTAAACCGGTACGAGCCGCTTGGGTTGTACGTACATTGGATTTTGTTGCCGCAATCATTCCGAGATATCCGGCAAGAGCGGAAGAGGCTGCGCCAATAAAAAAGGAGAGGGCAATAAGCCAAGACGAGTCATCTCTTCCGGCGTTTGATACCGCTAATAAAATTGCAACGGCAATTACAAAAATTGTTAGAACTTTGTATTCCGTTTTTAAGAAAGCAACCGCTCCGTTTTGTATGTGTTTGGATATTGTTGCCATTTTTTCGGAACCTACATCCTGTTTGGTAATCCATTTGCTTTTAATAAACGAAAAAAGCAGTGCCGTTAAACCAAGTAAGGGAATAATGTAAATCAATTGTGCCATAATTGTACTCCTAATTCCTAATTTGGATTGTTAAATTTATTAAACAAATTATTTGCTTCTTTACTGTAATAATTCATCATTTCTTTTTTCCCGCCGGTAATAAATTTTTCTATTAACACAACGGAAAATGAAATTGCTAATCTAACTATTTCTTTTTCATTTTCATAAAAATTATTTAATACATAATCGGGCATTTCACCTTTGGCAAAGTTATTTCCTACACCGAAGCGAAGACGATTAAATTTATTTGTGCCGAGTGAATAAATGACGGAAGCCAGACCGTTGTGCCCGCCGTCGCCTCCGGATTCTCTAAAGCGTATTTTTCCGGTTGGAAGATTTATATCGTCCGCAATAATAAGAAGATTATTGATTTCTATCTTTTTTGTTTCCATTAAATGTGCAACGGCAATGCCGCTAAGATTCATATAGGTGGTGGGCTTTATTAAATAAAAATGGGAAGCAGACAGACTGCTTCCCACTGAATAATAATCTCCTTTATCGGGAGTGAAATTTAGTTTATGCTTTTCAGCAAAGGAATCTAAAATCATGAATCCTATGTTGTGTCGGGTATTTTTATATCTATGCCCGGGATTTCCCAGACCGATTATAGCTTTCAAGATACCTTATTCTTCTTCGGATTTGCCTTTGCTAATTACTTCCGGTTCAGCTGTTCCTTCTTCGGTAACATCTTCAGTTGTTTCTTCAACTTCCGCCTTAGGTGCGGTAACCGAAACTATAACGGCATCTTCGGGTGTAATAAATTTAATATTTTCAAATTCAAGATCTTTTACAAAAATTGAATCTCCGATTCCCAGTTCGGAAATTTCCACTTCCAAACTTTGCGGGATGTGACGAGGCATACATTCAATTTCAATTTTATGTAATTGCTCTTGCAAAATACCGCCTTCTTTAACACCAACAGGGGAGCCTACAAAACTAATCGGAACTTCCAATTGTAATAATTCTCCCAGTGTTACGCCTTGCATATCAACATGAACAATTTTATCGGAAACAGGGTCGAACTGAACATCTTTAACTACACAGCCAAGTGTATCTTTTTCACCTTCAAAGGTTAATTGAATAATGTTTCTTTCGGAAGTAAATACAACTTTATTAAGTTCAACTTCTTCAACAGCAAACGGAATTCCTTCGTTACCTTTAGAATAAAATATGCCCGGAACGTATCCTTCTCTTCGTAGTTGTTTAACAGCTCCTTTAGTAGTAATCTCTCGTTTCTTTGCCTTTAATATCTTCTCAGCCATTTTTCTCTCCGTTTATTTATTTATCTTAACTTTTATCAATTTCGAACAACGAACTAATCGATTCGTTGTGATGTGATCTAATAATTGCTTCTGCAAATAATTCGGCAGAAGACTTAACAATAATTTTAGAATTCGGTTTTAGTTGCTTGAAAATTGTATCCGAAACATACAATTTATCTATTGCTGAATTTTCAATTTTTTCTATTGCGGAGCCGGAAAGTAATGCATGAGTAACGGCACCGTATATTTTTGAAGCACCTCGTTTTTTTAATGCATTAATTGCCGCTACAAAAGTTCCCGCAGTATCAATCAAATCATCCACAATAAGAACGTCTTTATTTTCAACATTACCGATAATATTCATCACTTCGGCAACGTTCGGTTTAGGGCGTCTTTTGTCAATCAAAACAAGATCTGCTCCGAGGCGTTTGGAATAAGACCTTGCAATTTTAATTCCGCCAACATCCGGAGAAACAACGGCAAGATTTTCGGTTTTGTTTCTGAATTCGTCTGTAAAAATAGCGGAAGCATACAGATGGTCGACCGGAATATCAAAAAAACCTTGAATTTGAGCAGCATGTAAATCCATGGTAATCACTTTATCGGCACCGGCTTTGGTAAGCAAATCGGCAACCAACTTGGCAGTTACCGCAACTCTGGGTTGATCTTTTCTATCTTGACGAGCATATCCGAAATAGGGAATTACCGCGGTAATTCTGCGTGCGGAAGACCTTTTAGCCGCGTCGAGCATAATCAATAATTCCATTAAATTTTCTGCCGGGGGCATTGTTGATTGTACAAGAAAGACGTCTCTGCCGCGAATATTTTCTTTAAATTTAATCCAGATTTCGCCGTCGCTGAAAATTTTTCTTTCAATCAAACCTTTATTCACATTTAAAAAAGAACAAATTTTATCGGTTAGTCCAACATTTGAACCGCCCGAAAAAATAAGCAAATCCGAAACATCAAAGTTGTTCATTATAATTTATTTTTCCTAAAGTTGTTTTAGTTTTTCCTAAAATGGTTGAATAAGGAAAAAAATATTTACTTCATTTTAAAACAAAACATAAATATAAGCATTACTTATAGTTAAATCAAATAATTGGGTTTACGGCATTTGTAAAGAGAAAATCGGTAAATGTAAAATAACAATTTATTAATAATTCAACATGAATTTTATGAGTAATATTTTTATGGTTTACTGTTAATTCAAATTTAGGTGGAGATTAGTAACCGCAATTTATTATCTTTATAGTTTAATTCTAATTTGATTAATAAAAGATGTTTGAAGCCGAAAGAGAAGAACTTGTAAGGATTTTGCAAAAAAAAGGCATTACCGATGAAAAGGTTTTGCGTGCTTTTTTGCGTGTTGAAAGGCATCGGTTTGTTCCCGATATTATCGGGTTGCATGCTTACAGCGATGTTGCTTTGCCTATCGGATACGAGCAAACAATTTCGCAGCCTTACACTGTAGCTTTTATGACCCAGGCACTTAAATTAGCCGAGCGTAGTAAAATTTTGGAAATTGGTACAGGTTCCGGATTCCAAGCGGCAATACTTGCAGAAATGGGAATGAAAGTTTATACCATAGAACGTCAGTACGATATTTTTATACGTACTCAAAAATTGTTTGATGAATTGGGAATACGTGTTGCGCTTATTTTTGGTGACGGTACTTTGGGGTGGGAAGAAGCTGCTCCGTACGACAGGATAATTGTAACTGCCGGCAGTCCCGAAATTCCTAAACGATTACTCGGTCAGTTGGCTATAAACGGTATAATGGTTATTCCGGTTGGAGATAAAAATTCTCAAACAATGAAGATTATTACAAAACTTTCCGATAGGGAATATGACATTAAAGATGTTCCCGATTTCAAATTTGTTCCATTAATAGGAAAAGAAGGGTGGAAAAGCGAGTAATTGTTATATCCGGGCCTACTTGTTCCGGTAAAACTTCTCTTTCCATTTTGCTTGCAAAACATTTTTGTACGGAAATAATCTCTGCAGATAGCCGGCAAATTTACAAACGTTTATCAATAGGAACGGCAAAACCCTCAGGAAAGGAATTGGAAACGGTTAAGCATCATTTTATTGATTTGTTAGAACCGAATGAAGATTATAATGTAAGTCGTTTTGAATCCGAAGCATTGGAAGTAATAAAAATTTTGCATCGGGAAAATAAAATTCCGGTTGTTGTCGGGGGGTCGGGGTTATATATAAAAGCAATAGTTGAAGGATTGTGGAATGATGTGGATACCGACCCGGAACTAAGAGCGATATTACTTAAAGAAAAAAAAGAAAAAGGGAGTTTATATATTTACGATAAATTAAAAAAAATTGATCCTAAAAGTGCCGCAACAATGTTGCCTCAAAACTGGAAACGAGTTATAAGAGCTTTGGAAGTATTCAACAGTACGGGAAAATCCATAATAGATTTTCATCAGGAATATAAAAGAAAAACAGATATCGAATTTTTTCAATTCGGGTTGAATTGGAAAAGAGAGGAGCTTTATATTAACATAGAAAAACGTGTTGATAAAATGATTGCAACGGGACTTGTGGCAGAAGTAAAATCAATTTTAGAAAGCGGATATCCGCCCGAATTAAATTCGTTAAATACAGTTGGATATAAAGAAATTATTGCTTATTTAAATGGTCAATACAGTTTGGAACGAGCTATTGAACTTATAAAAAGAAATACCAGAAGATTTGCCAAAAGGCAGATAACATGGTTCGGTAAAGATACGAAGATAAAATGGTTTGATGTTACGGGAAAGGATGACCTTTTAAAAATAGCCGATTTAATTATTACCAAGTTTAATTAAAAAGTTGAGAACATTTATGTTGGAAGAGGAATTAAAGACGTTAAAAAAATATTTGGATAAAATTTTAAAATTAAAAAATTATTTAAAAATTGAAGAAAAAATAAATTCCGTCGAACTTTTACAAGATAGAAGTGAGGCGGACGATTTTTGGAACGATCAAATTAAGGCACAAAATATTTTGCAGCAAATCAAGCAAAATCAAGATTGGATAGATTTATGGAAAAAAGAGAGTAACAGAATAGAGCAACTGAAAGAACTGATTGAATTGGCTAGGCTTGAAGAGGATGAGACTCTTGCCGAAGAAATCGCTAAAGAACTACAAGAAATTGAGCAATCTATTGAAGATATGGAATTTAAAAGTATGCTTTCCGGCAAAGATGATAATAGAGATTGTATTTTAACAATTCATTCCGGAGCCGGCGGTACGGAATCGCAAGATTGGGCTGATATGCTTCTGCGTATGTATTTGCGTTGGGGTGAGCAAAACAATATGAAGATGAAATTGCTCGACCGTTTGGATGGAGACGGAGCAGGAATTAAAAGTGCTACAATAGAAGTAACCGGAGAGTTTGCCTACGGATATCTTAAAGCGGAGAACGGTGTTCATCGTCTTGTTCGCATTTCCCCGTTCGATTCCGCCAAACGCAGGCATACTTCGTTTGCTTCTGTTTTTGTTTATCCCATAGTGGACGATTCGATTGAGATAGAAATCAATCCTTCGGATTTACGTATTGACACGTATCGTTCCGGGGGCAAAGGCGGGCAGAATGTAAACAAAGTTGAAACAGCCGTACGTATTACACATATTCCTACGGGTTTTGTTGCCGCATGCCAAAGTGAGCGTTCACAGGGACAAAATAAAATGAATGCAATGAAGATGTTAAAGGCAAAAATGTATCAAGCGGAATTGGAAAAAGCCGAAGCTGAAAAGAGCGAGACAGAAAAAGGGAAAATGAAAATAGAGTGGGGAAGTCAAATACGTTCGTATGTATTTCATCCTTATAATATGGTTAAAGATCACAGAACAAATGTAGAAACTTCAAATGTTCAAGCCGTAATGGATGGAGATATTAATAAGTTTATACGGGCATATTTATTAATGTTTACTGAAAATTAATATCTGTTTATTTCAAATGTTGCAATTCCGCCGTCAATATTAACATAAATTTTATTTGTGGCGGTATCAAAATTTTCAGTGCGGAAACGTTTATTATTTACTTTAGTAAATCCGTCTAAATTCTTTATCATCATTGCCATATCGCCTTTTATTTCGCAAGCGGAGGTTTCAGGAATATCAATTTTAAGTGTTGCCGCTCCTATTTCGATATTAATTTTTACATTATTTAGTTTATTGCCGAATTTTATCTCTGAAGTTGATGCTCCCGTTTCCAAATTGAATTCCGAAACCTTAAAATCCGATAAGTCCATGTTGATACTTGCCGCCCCTATTTCCAAATCAAGTTTCCAAATTGGATTGGGGTTCAACTTTATCTCCAAATCTCTTAGATCGTCTTTCAAAAGATTTATTTCATTCTGAATATAACGCAAAACAACTCGTGCACGATTTTCACGATATCTTGTTTTAAAACTTAATTCATTATGATTCCCGGATGAAGTTCCTTCTATCAGTTTATCGGTTATATTGTTTAATTTAATTTTACCTGCTCCGGTTCGTAAAGAGAGGGTGGCATATTCGGTGTTTTCGTTATAATTTTCAAAAAATGTTTTAGAGGTTATTTTTGAAGTTAGTGTTCCTTCTTCTTCCTTTGATGAGGTGAAACCGAAAATGAAACTATAAACGGAAAGAGCAACAAAAATACCACTTGCAATTGCGGTAATCGGTTTTAAAACTGATTCTTTAATAATAATTGCTATACCCCAAAGTATTACCAAAACCGGCCAATAATCGGTAATATCTTCCGGCAATGCCAAGAGCAAATTATTTTTATCGAGTAAAAATAATATTCCGAAAGTAATAAGCAAAAATCCCCAAAATAATTGGCTGTTTTTATATTTCATTTTTTTATTTCCCTTTTTTCGATTTAAAAATTATATAAACACCTACTCCAATTAAAACAATAGGAAAAAGGTCTTCAAAATCGATGAATGAGAAAAATTTTGTTAGTAGAAAAAAAGAGCCTGTAACAAGTAAAATTATTCCGAACATAATTTTTCTTTGTTTGCTTTTCTCCTCATTTATAATAGGATTATCGATATTTTCTTCGGGGAAGTCAAACTCATTGTTTTCGTTGTAGGATTGAATAAATGGGGCTTCGGGAATAACTATCCATAAAATTAAATAAAGTAAAATACCGACACCACTAAAAAATATTGATATTACAAATAGGATTCTCACAATTATCGGGTCAATATCAAAATATTCTGCTAATCCTGCGGAAACTCCGCCGAAAATTCTATTTGTTCTGGACCTTGTTAATTTATCTTTCATAATCAAATTAAATTTGTTAATTCATTTTTTTAGACGCAAAAGAAATTTAAAAGTTTCATTTTATACTATACTTCTATTCTAAAATTCAATTAAAAATATTCAAAATATAAAATAAGTAAAATTTATGTATTATACTTAGTGTATGTTATTGCAATAAACTTGCGAACTTGTATATTGAAAAGAGGGGCTCTGGTTGAAAATTATCAAGAGAAAAATGGGATTATATGACAATAATTTGGTAAAGCATAAAATAATGATTCGAAAAGGTTTTGTTACGGTATTTTTTAATCTAAAAAATATTGCCGTTTTAAGTAAGTATATTTAGTTATGTACAAGAGAAAAATACCGAGTAGCAGCAAAAAAATTCTTTTTATTTGCGGAATGATTGTTTTAGAAAAATCGTTAATTGTTTTCAACTCTGTTTTGAAATGATATACGGGAATGTAATCTATTATTATGGTAATAGCGATAATACTGAAAAACGCAATTATTATTCGAAGCAATAAAATGTTTTTCCGTAAGTATGCATAGTTTTTAAAATCTCTAAAAAATAAAAGTAAGGCGTTCAATAATAATAAATTGCCGATTTTATCTATGAGGTTTATTATCCAATAGTTGTATGAAATTGTTTTTACAAAAAAAAGAATTATGAGTTGACCGGTTATTGTAAATAGATAAAATATGAAGAAAGGAATAAGTCTAACCGTTGCCGCCTCAACGGCTTTTATGGGTAATAAAGTTTTTAATTTTGTTTTTTCCCAATTATTGTTAATAAAAAATAAACTTATAAATATCATAAAAATCATATTCCAAAATGAGTTTTGTATCATTTTTTTTGTTAAAGAACTGTTTATAAAAAAGATTTCAATTGTAAAAAGAAAAAAGAATACCGTAAACATTATCAAATATCGCCGTTTGAAATATTTTAACTCTGCCTTTATCAATTCTTTCATTTGTATTGTTCCTTAACTACAACAAATTCTTTAAGTTTAAATGTTTTTATTGAAATAACTGTAAGGAGAAAAATCCATGCAATTATATAGTATTGAATTCTGTTTTGTCCCAAAAATAATAAAAATATAATTGCCGCTAGAGTTATTGCAAATAATAAAATATACATTGTTTTTTTTGTTTTGTTACGCATTCCCGATATAATGTCAAAAAGAATAAATGTGTAAAGTCGTATTAAAATTAGGGAGGTAACACTAAGAAATAGTAAACTGAATTTAATTAGGGGAACTATGATATTAATTATATAAAAAAGCAGAGTAAGAACAGTAAAATTAATTATAAGCATTATTATACGGGCATAAGCAATTTCCACATACTTTATCGGGAGAGTTTGGTACATATAATATCTGTTATCGTTTTGTAAAGTTAAAACCGCACCCGCAATAAGAATGTAGTTAAATAAAAAATCAAAAAATATTTTGCCGGATAGAACCAATAAAACCAAAAAGGGGAGTAACCATTTTCCATAAAGATTATACATATAATAATATTCCGTTTTTATAATTTTCCACATTATTTCCTCACTTTTGTTTTAAAATTTGTACAGAAATTTCATCTATATTCATTCTGTTTACAGTTATATTTTGCGCCTCGGATTTTTGTAACCTCTCTAAGGTTTCATTATAGTCAGGGCTAATTATTTTATAATAATTATTCTCGATTTGAATTATTATTTCGTTATTCAAATCAACTTGGTTATTTGGTGCTTTAAATGAAATAGTTCGCCATTTTTCAAGCAAATCCTCTTTTGGAGCTTGTAATTTTATTTTTCCGTTTATAATAAAAATCAATTCGTCGGCAAGTCTATCAATATCCGATAAGATATGAGTTGAATAAAAAATCGCATTATTATTGTTTTCAATAATTTCGAAAAGAATATTTAACAATTCCGTTCTTGCAATGGGGTCCAGCCCTATAGTGGGCTCATCCAAAATTAATAATTTAGGACGATATGACAAGGCCCTTACTATGGATAGTTTTACTTTATTACCTGTGGAAAGTTGGGTTACTTTTTTATTCAAAGGAATTTCAAAACGTTTAATTAATTCGTTTGCAAAATCCCAATCCCAATTCGGATAAAATTGGCTGAAGAATTTTAAATTTTGTGCACATGACCACTTTTCGTAGAAAATATGTTTATCGTCTACATATCCCAAATTATATTTCCATTCAATTGAATTAGGAGTGTTTTGTTTCCCGAATATTTTTATTTCTCCTTTATCAGGTTTTATTAAACCTGCAATACATTGCATAGTAGTTGTTTTGCCTGCGCCGTTAGGACCTATATAGCCGGTAACTTTTCCTTGTTCCAGTTCCAGGTTTAACGGGCCAAGTATGAAATCATCAAATTCTTTTTCCAATTTTGTTATTGTCAGCGAATTTTCCATTTTATGCCTCATCCAAAATTTTTTTTATTATTTCCATAAGTTCTTTTTTTTCTATTCCTTCGTTAATTGCCGTATTTATTGCCGGTTCTATTTTTTCAATAATTCGTTTCTTTACTAGTATCTTTTTTTTACGCGTATCCAGTTTGTTTACAAAAAAACCTTTTCCTCTGTGAGATATAATCAAACCCTCTTTTTCCAATAACTCATATGCACGTTGAACCGTAATTACACTTACTTTTCCATCCCTTGCCAGTTTTCGTATTGACGGTAACAAACTGTTTGTTTGTAAATCGCCGGAAAGAATCATAGAACGAATTTGTTGATAAATCTGTTCTTGTAATGAGATATTAGATAAATGTGTTAAATTTAATATCATTGCATATCCGTATTATTGTATATATGCAATATATACAGTTTGATAATTTCTGTCAAGTATTTTTTTTATATTTTATTTACATTTTTATCAAAATAATTATCAAATAAAAATATGTTTGTACTTTCGTTGTTGGGTGCGACTGTACCTATGCTTATTTATCTGTTGTTGTGGTGGAAGTTTGATAAAAACGCACATGAATCCGTCAAATTGGTACTGGCCCATTTTGTTTTGGGAGCAACGGTTGCAATTGTTTTGGGGATAATCGGTAGTAAGATTTTGTCGTTTCCGTTATTTTATTTGCTAAGTAAGGAGCAAGCCGGATTGTTAACCAAAGTTTTTATTGCTCCGTTTGTTGAAGAACTTTCCAAAGCATCTATTCTTTTTTACACTATTAACAATAAAAATATTGATAATTTAACAGACGGATTAATATACGGAGGAGCTGTAGGTTTGGGCTTTGGTACAACGGAAAATTTTATCTATTTTTTTCTTTTTGGCAGTACATTAAAAACTTTTGCTTTAATCTTTATTCTTCGTACCGGATTTTCAGCCGTAATGCACGCTCTTGCAACGGCTACACTGGGCGGAACCATGGCAATAAAAAAATATTCTTCCAAATTCGAATTTATATTGTTTACAATACTTGCTTTGTTAATTGCAATGCTTATTCATTTGGGGTGGAACCTTTGTATCAGTTTTACCGATACACAATTGTTGGGAATAATATTTATTGTTTTTGTTGTTGTAGTTTTTATTATCACATATTCTTTTTCTCTTAAATATGAAAGAAAAATTATTACCAATAATCTTAAACAAGAAATTCCGGAGGAGTATATAAAAGGGATTGTTTTTCGTGAAAATTTACCGATTAAAAAAAATGTAAAAAAAGATTTTATAAAAACGGCAATATTGCTGGCTTTTAAAAAACATCAAGTTGGAATTAGTATGAATAACAAAGACTATTATAAAAATGAAGTTTATAAATTAAGAATAAAAATTTCCGAATTAATTAAAGAGAATAAGCAATTTTATAATTAGAGTTGTTTTAAATCCTTATATTCCGATATGAAAAAAATTGGACTTTACGGCGGAACATTCGACCCGATTCATATAGGGCACTTAATTACAGTCAGAGCTGTAAAAGAGATTCGTGAATTGGACAAAATAATTTTTGTTCCGGCCAACACTTCTCCGTTAAAGCTTAATGTTAAATCTTCTTCCCCTTTACATCGTTTGGAGATGACAAAACTTGCCGTTGAAAAATATCCCGATTTTAGCGTAAGCGATTATGAAATTAATAATACCGATGTTTCTTATACTTATAATACGATAAAACATTTTATTAAAGAGTACAAAGATATTGATTTAATAATTGGGTACGATAATTATCTCCTGTTTGATAAATGGTATAAATGGGAAGAGATTCTTGAATTGGTAAATGTTGTAGTATTACGTAGGTTTTACGATAAACAAATTGAACCCAAAATTGCTCCGGATAAATTTATTTTCGTGGAAAGTCCTACAATACAAATTAATTCCACAATGATACGCAAGCGCGTTGCAGATAATTTGCCCATTGATTTATTGGTAACTCAGGAAGTTTTGGATTATATAAAAAAAGAAAAACTATACTTGACAAAATGATTCCCGCTACTTCAATATTAGATTCTCTTTCCGTTAAAAACAAAAGATTAATTGCACGAATTATTTCATTAATAGAAGCCGGAGATTTTTCCGTAATGAAAATTCAACGGGAATTATTTAATAAAACAGGCAAAGCATATAAAATTGGAATTACCGGACCTCCGGGGGCCGGAAAATCCACAATTACAAATAGGTTGATTAAACATTTGCTGTCACTTTCCAAGACAGTTGCGGTTATTGCCGTTGATCCCACAAGTCCGTTTTCCGGAGGAGCGTTGTTAGGGGATAGGGTACGCATGAATGATATAGGGATTTCGGAAAATATATTTATACGCAGTGTTGCTACTCGTGGAAGTTTGGGTGGGTTAAGTAAGAAAACAATTGACATAGGAGATGTTTTTGACGCGGCAGGTTTTGACTATTTGATTTTTGAAACCGTTGGTGTGGGCCAATCGGAATTGGATATTGCAAAAATTGCCGATACCACAATTGTAACATTGGTGCCGGAATCGGGCGATTCCATTCAGGCAATGAAAGCCGGCTTGATGGAAATTGCTGATATCTTTGTCCTTAATAAAGCCGATAGACCCGGAGCGGATAGGGCAATGCAATCACTTAAAACTACTTTGGAACTACATAAAATTCCTAACGGAATTTGGAAACCGCCCGTTTTGCAAACAATTGCCGTAGATAATGTAGGTATTGTAAAACTTATGGACACAATTACAAATCATCGTAATTATTGTTTCGCAAATAAAATTTGTAATAATAAGCGTTTGGAATATTTTAAGGAGCGTGTATTAAATATCATTGAAACAACTTTAAAAAAAAATATTACCGAAAAGCAATCAGAAATATTTAATACTGCGGTAAAAGAAGGAATTGAAAACAAAATTTCTCCTTACATTATTGCCGAAAGAATTTTGACGGAATATAACGGTTAATTACTTTTAGCTAATAAATATACTTAAAAACAATAACGACACTATGAAATAGTTTTATTCAGATTATATTGTGCTTATATAACTGAAAAATCAACAAATTCTTAATAATTACTAGTAAAATTGTTCTGTTTTTTTAGAGCCTTTTTTTCTTTTGATGTTAAAAAACTTTTATTAAATTTGTGAAAAATCTAATCTGAAAAAAATATGACAGAATTTGTTATTGATATTGTTGACGGAATTGTTGTTATTAAATTGTTATTAGAGCGGGCAACTCTTAGTAAAGCCGGAGTATTCAAAAAAATTTTAACCGATCTTATTGAAAAAGGTCATCGCAAAATAATAATTGATTGCCATAATGTGGAATTTATGGATTCCACTTTTTTGGGGGCAATTATTGTTTCTTTGAAAAGAATAAAAGCGGTTGAGGGAGATATGCGGTTGGTTTTTGCAAGCAAAGAATCTCCTATTTGTTTAATGCTTGAAACAACGCGAATGCTTAGTGTTCTTAAAAGTTGCTTTTCCGTTGAAGAGGCAATTCAAAAGCTTAAAAATGATTAATGTTTTCTTTTTTTCAATAATAATATAGGTTTTCCCTAATGGAAGACAGTTATATCAAACTATTAATAAAATCTGCACAGCAAGGTAAAAAAAATGCCTATCGCGAACTCTGCAATATTAATCTAAAAAAAATATATACAATGGCGGTTCGCTTTTTGTTAAATGAAAAAGTAGCTGAAAAAATTACCGAAGAAATCTTTATTGAGGCATGGGAAAATTTAAAATTTTTACGTGAAGACCAATCTTTTGATTTGTGGTTGCGTAGTATAGCCATATATAGATTGTTAGATGAGTTACGAACACTTAGAATTAGAAATGAACTTATTGACGCAAATGAAATTACCGATGCAAATGACGGAGTATTTAGTGAAAATAAATGTGAAAATATTATTCTTACCTTACCGGAAAAAGAAAGAATTATCTTTATTTTACATGAAATTGAAAAATATACATATGAAGAGATTGCCAGTTTTATGAATGAAACATCTCTGGAAGAAATTAAATCTATAATTATTAATACACGCAGAGTTATTATTAGTGCCGAGGATTATGAATAATAATAAATTTGAAATATTACTCCACGATTATTTTGACAATTTACTCTCTCCCGAACAAGTTAAAGAGTTTGAAGAATATTTGTTGGATAATATTGATATGGCGATTGAACTTGGGAAATTAAAAACATTACGTAGAAGATTAAATAACCTTCCAAGTACATTTTCACCCGATCCAATTGTAATTGAACATATTTATAATTCTTTACTAGAAGGTAAAAAAGAAGAACAACTTACGGAAGTGTCTGACGAAGTTGAGGAAAAAGTTGTTGAAAAATCTAAAGGTAAAAAGAAGAAAGAGAAAAAAGAAAAAAGATTAAAGGCAAAAACAAAATACAGATTAAAAATACTTTTTGTGGTTTTGTTTTTCATACTCGTTATCGGTGTTATTACACGGGGGTATTTATATTACTCGAAAAAAAACAAAACAACACCGTGGCAAGTCGAAATGATTAATGTATCGGATGGAAATTCCATAGAAAAAACCGTTGAAGTCAATTCTGTTGTTTTAACTTCCGAAAATGAAAGGGCTTTGATTTCCATTGCAAACATTGGTAAAATAGAATTAAAAGGGAAAAGTAAAATTTTAATACTTGAAGGCACACGTTCCGAAAATAAAATAATTTTTTCCTATGGTTATCTTGCATTTACCCCTATGCCACAAAATAAAGCCTTTTTGGTAAAAGTGAAAAATCTGTTGCTTAAAAGCGAACAATCGAAATTTAAAATTGTTTCTACCGATAAAAGTTACAATATAAATATCGAAACAGGTTTTATTACAATACTAAATAACGAGCATAAATTTAAAATTCCATTAGAACATGAATTTACTTTATTAAATAATAATACAATATCGATTCCTTTAAATAAAAAAACTTCGATAAGATTTAGCAAACTTGTAAAAAATTATATGCTTTCCGGTAACGAAAAAACATTAGAGAGTCTTATTGCTGCAGCCGGAAAAACTGATGTCTTCTCGCTTCATTATCTGTTGTATAATGTCCCGCCGGTTTATCGCGAAAAAATCTTAGTTAAATTACATAAATTGTTTCCCGCTTTAACCGAAAGCAACAAAGAAAAAATCCTTTTTTTGGATGAGCGCGAATTAAACTTTTTATGGGATGAACTTTTCAGCCTTTCGCAATTTACCCGATAAATTCTCTTATTATCATATCTGCCCAAAATAAAAATAAATTTCGGATGTTGGCAGTAACAAGTTTCGAAAGAACAACAAAGAAGATGACGGAAATGACATTATGGTATATGGTAAAAAGCAGAAGAAGAGAGAAAAGCCTTTCCCTACGGGACTTAGTTCTCTCGCATAAATTATAAGTTGCCAAAATGCCGCGACTGCGGTATTAAAAGTATCATCCCGGATTTTATTCGGATAATTACTTTACAAATTAAGTTGTTTTCTAATATTTTTATCTTTTCCCGACAAACAATACCCATTATTTTGTTTATTATACTTTTCAACCTTTTTCCCTTATTTTAGTTATATTTATTTTTTTGAAATTAAAATAAAAATCGAGTTTAACTTGAAAATTTTAGTTAGTAACGATGACGGAATAAATTCCGTGGGGTTATTTAAATTAGTAAAAGAATTAAAAAAAATAGGAGAAGTAACAATTGTTGCTCCTTCTACGGAACAAAGTGCCGTAGGTCATTCTATTACAATGCAAATACCTTTAAGGGTAAAAAAGCATTTTGTTAACGAAAAATTTTTCGGATATGCAGTTGACGGTACTCCGGCCGATTGTATAAAAATGGGGATAAAGAATATCATGAAGGAGAAACCCGACATTGTTATCTCAGGCATTAACAACGGCTCTAATGCGGCAATTAATGTTATTTATTCCGGTACGGTTTCAGCCGCGCGCGAAGCCGCAATTATGGATGTCCCTTCCTTTGCCATTTCGGTCAATTCTCATACCCCAAAACAATTTGATTATGCGGCAAAGTTTGCCGCAAAAATGGCACAGCTTGTTTGTAAAGAAAAATTAAAAAAGGGGACTTTGCTTAATATTAATGTCCCCGATTTACCGGAAGAAGAGATAAAAGGAGTTCGTTTAACCAAGCAAGGTAACAGCAGGTGGAATGATTTCTATGAAGAAAGAATAGATCCATATGGTGTTGAATATTATTGGTTAACAGGCGAAATGGATTTTAAAGATGAAGAACTGGACAGAGATGCATATGCACTGCTTAACGGATATGTTTCCGTAACACCTATCCATTTTGATTTGACGGACTATGCTATGTTCGATAAAATGAGAAACTGGAGTTTGGATTCATTGAAGTAATTTCCCAAATTTACTATGACATTTAATAACTTAGAATTTACAATTACAGGTAATACCTTTATTCTTATTGCATTATTGCTTTTTGTTCTCCTTTATTCGTACTATATTTATAAATATACCGTTCCGCCAACAAGCGCAATCACAAAATTTTTTTTAATCCTTACAAGAATTTCGGCTTTAACTTTAATTGTTATTATGTTGTTTGAGCCGTTGGTAACATTAAATTATTCTGAAAAAATTGAGCCGGATAATATCCTTTTTATTGATAACTCTTCTTCGATAGTGCATAAAGACAGTAGCCGGCGTGCCGCAAAAATAAAGCGATTTATTTCAGATTATAAACAGAAAGTTCCGGGTAATATTAAAATTGCATTGTTCGGAAAAGATGTGAAACCCGTAAATGCCGATAAAGAAGTTGTACTTGATTTTACCGAGCAAGCCACAAATTTTGACAAATTGATTCCATACATTCAAAAAGATAAAAATAAAATTGCATCGGTTACAATTGTTTCCGACGGTATTATTACGGATGGTTCAAATTCTACAAGCCGGTTTGAAAAACTCGGAATCCCCATATTTACGGTTGCTGTTGGCGATAGTGTAAAAACTTCTGATGTTGCGGTAAAAAAAGTTGAATTTAACAAAGTGCTGTTCCGTAATAATCCTACGGAAATTAAAGCAATTATTTCAAATTCTGATTTTGGCGGAAAAAACATTGTTGTTTCTCTTATTGGAAATTCCGGAATTATTGAGCAACAACAAGTTAAGCTAAACAATTCCGGTATTAATATTGTAAAGTTTAATTTTACGCCTAAGAAGAAAGGTAAAAACTATTTGACTGTTAAAATAAACAAATTAACAAAAGAAGAAACATACGCCAACAATCTTTATCATTTTGTTTTGGATGTATTGAACGATAAAATAAAAGTACTTGTAGTAGCGGGTGCTCCTTCGCCAGATTTGGAAATGCTTTGCCAATCAATACAGGAAAACAATCATGTTAAATACGATAAAATAATTCAAATTGCTCCGGAAAAATTTGAAGATAATTTGACATTTGCCGATAAAATTGATAGTGTCGATTTATTGGTTCTGTTAGATTTCCCTTCTTCAAAAACTCCGAGGAATTTAGTTGAAGATGTAGCACGGAGCATAAATAAAGGTATTCCTTATTTCCTTTTTATTACGGCACAAACGGATTTACGTCAACTTGGCAAGTTTAATAATCAACTTTCGTTCAGTATAAAAAAATATTCTGATAATCAACATCCCACACAAGTTACTGCTTTTAAAAAAGGGTTGGGAATTATTAATGATGTTGAAAAGTGGGAAAATCTTCCGCCTATCGCAAGAAATAATTCGATTTTTCATCTTAAAAGAGGTACAACGGTTTTGCTTACCGACAATAATAACGCTGAACTACCGGTATTATTTGTTCAAAAAATTGCCTCGTTGCGAAGAATTGTTTTTATCGGTTCGAATTTTTGGAGGTGGAAATTAAATCACGATGATAACTTAGGAGTTTTCGATTCGTTTATTTATAATTCCCTTAAATGGCTATCCTTAAAAAAGGATAAAACAGTTTTTATCAAAACCACAAAAGATATTTTTAATCCCAATGAAGCGGTCGGATTTATTGCAAATATTTATGATGAAACTCTTACTCCCGTAAATAATGCTTCTGTGGATATTGAGATATATTCGGGAAATTATAAAAAAGCAGTTAAATTAAATCCGGGGTACAACGGGCTTTATACGGGCGAGATTGATATATTGAAATCCGGTAAATTTAATTATAAAGCGGTAATCTCTATCCCTGAGAGAAAAAAACAGATTATTAAAGGAACTTTTAGAATATCTGATATTAATGTCGAAAATATTTCCTTTGTTTTAAATAGTAATTATCTTAAATTACTAAGCAATATTACGAGCGGAATATCTTTTAATGTTGAAGATTATTCGAAATTGTTTACTTATATTAAACAAGTTACAATAATTGAAAAAAACGATAGAATAATTTCAAAACGCTTGGAGTTGTGGAAAAGCAATTGGATTTTATTTATTATAATTTTATTCCTTTCGTTTGAATGGATAATTCGTAAAAAGAAAGGGATGTTATAAAAACTGAGGAGAGATATTATGGCTTTCTTAGAATGGAATGATGAAGCAATAGTTAATCATCAAGCGATGGATACCGAACATAAAAAAATGGTTGATGATACAAATAAACTTTATGAATATGTTATTTCAAATAAAATAGTAGAAGCTAATAAATTGTTCCAAAAGATTGTTGATGACCTGGAGACTCATTTCGGAATGGAAGAAAATTATATGAAGATTAGTAAAATCCCGCAATATATTTCCCACAAATTGGAACACGATAGATTCTATAATAAAGTTCGTTCACTTCTTACAAAAATAAATGCCGGAAAAAAAAACATTACGTTAGATCATTTGGAAGTTGTAAAAACATGGTTTTACAATCATATTAAATTTAACGACAGAAAACTTGCAAATTTCCTTAACGAAAACAATATAAAATAACCATTCGGCGATAATGCAAATTATCCCGTTGATATTAGACTTCATAATTCCCCGTTTCTGTGTTTCGTGTGGACGAAAATTAAAAACGGGCGAACAATTTATTTGCAGCAATTGTTTTTCGCAAATTGCCCGCCTATCCGATAAAGAGATTGAAAACGAATACAATCGGAAATTTAATAATTCGGAATTTGTTTCTTCCTATACGGCCTTGTTCAATTTTGAAGAGGGGGGTAAATTGCAGGATTTGATTCACGAGTTAAAATATAATCGGAAGTTCGGAATCGGAGTTTTTTTGGGGAAAATTTTAGCTGATGCAAATTACGATTTATTAAAAAAATGGGATGCCGATTTAATCATTCCAATTCCTCTTTTTCATTTGAAAAAAATAGAACGCGGGTTTAATCAATCCGATTATATAGCTAAAGGTGTTGCCGAGAAACTGGGAATACCGTACTATACCGCAACTGCAAAAAGAATTAGAAATACTCCCTCTCAAACAAAATTAAATTTACTGGAACGTACCAAAAACATGAGGGATGCTTTTAAAATTAAAAAGCCCTCTAAAATAAAGGGCAAAAAAATAATAATTGTTGACGATGTTATTACAACCGGAGCAACTGTACGGGAACTTGCAAAAATTTTGAAAGAAAGCGGAGCAAAAGATATTTTTGCGCTCTCTGTTGCAACTCCGTTACATCTTTTCGGGAGCGGAAACTCCTAACAAAGATAGTCCGTTTTTAAGTACGGTTTGTGTGGAAACGGCTAAGGCAATTCGTGCTTCGGCCAATTTATGCTCCGAGCCTATTATTCTGCAATCGGTATAAAATTTATGAAATGCGGAAGCCAAATCTTCCAAATAATTTGCAATTTTGTGAGGTTCGTAATTTTCAGCACTGTAAAGCACTTCTTCGCCGAACAGATGTAATTTTTTCATGAGATTTATTTCGGCTTCTGTGGTTAGTAAATCCAGATGTTCAAATGAAGCATTTAAATTTTGTTCCTTTGTCATACGCAATATGGACGAAATTCTGGCATGTGCGTATTGCAGATAAAATACAGGGTTTTCTTCGGATTGTTTTTTCGCCAAGTCGATATCAAAATTTAAATGGCTGGACATACTGCGCATATTAAAAAAATACCGTACAACATCTTTTCCAACCGAGTCGGTTAACTCATCCAAAGTAATATAATTTGCTTTGCGGGTAGACATTTTTACAACTTCACCTTTTTCAAGGATTGTAACAAATTGATGGATAAGAACAACAACACGATCCGCATCATAACCCAAAGCTTTTATTCCGGCTTTTACGTCCGGGAAAGTTGCGTTGTGATCG
>CAZTYP010000078.1:0-10026 GCA_964617555.1 uncultured Melioribacteraceae bacterium
TTCTTGCATTTCAAAAGGGACACCAGGCATAGATACAAAAATCTTTCCGTCTTTTTCAATCCATGTACCCGGAGCAGTGCCATTGTAATTTCGAATTACATCAGCAATTTTAGGCACCATTGCTTGTGATTCGTTTGCGGGTGTAACTTCTCTGTTGCGTTTCGCGAATATTTTATGAATATCTCGCAACACTTCTTCCGATTTAACCAATTCCGTATTAAAAAATTTAACTATGCAATCAAGAGTTAAGTCATCATGTGTGGGGCCAAGTCCACCGGTTACCAAAATCAAATCGTTTTTTTCAAACGCTTCTCTGAATGCTTCCAAAATATCGTTTTCGTTATCACCAACAACAACAGAGGCTGTAATGTTTATGTGGTTTTGCGAAAGTAAATCACCAATAAACGCAGCATTGGTGTTTAATGTTAAACCTGATAAAATTTCATCACCGATTGTAATAATTTCTGCTTTCATTTTTCTCTCTAAAAAAATATATAAATCAATATATGAGTAATTGCCAATGTATATATTGCCGCAATAATATCGTCAAGCATTATTCCCAAACCACCGTCTATTTTTTCCGCCAAATTTGCGGGGAACGGTTTAACAATATCCAATATTCTCCAAATGGCAAATGCCGTTAGAACGGGAAGAACCTCTTTGGGAAGAAAAAGAAGCGAAATCCACATTCCAACCATTTCGTCTATTGTGCATTGTTTAGGGTCTTTTCCGTAAACGGTTTCGAATTTTGTTCCTAAAAAAATTCCACTTATTGAAAATACTGAAATTAATAATAAAAGTAATACAGGATTTTCAAAACCGGGCAGTAAATAAATTATAAGTGCAACAATGCTACCGAATGTTCCGGGCGCAAAAGGCATATAACCTGAAAAAAAAGCACTGCCAATAAATTTTTCCAAGAAGTTAAGTTTCAAATTTGAATATCCGTTTAATTAAATTCCAGTTTTTATAAATATATTCAACTCCGGTATAGAACGTTAGTAATGTTACGAAAAGCATAGTGTAATGTATTAAATCTTTATTCATTAATATTGCAAATATTTTTTCATGTCCTTTATAAAAAATTTCCGTAATACTAAAAGTATAAACAAAAATAAGATAATTGATAAAAGCCATTTGTACAAAAGTTTTAATTTTAGCCGATTTACGGGTAACAAACGAAACATGCTTATAATCGGCCAAACCGCGTAATCCCGTAATCAAAAAATCTCTGATTACAATAACAATTACCATCCAAAGCGGAAGAATATCCAGATATACAAAAGCAAAAAAGGCGGCGGAGTTTAATATTTTATCGGCAAGCGGGTCAAGAAATTTACCCCATTCCGTAATGTAATTATACTTACGTGCAAGCCAGCCGTCGTACCAATCGGTAAAAGCTGCAACAAAATAAACCCCCATCGAAATTTGCACAAGAATCGGGTCTCCGGTTCTGAATAAAAAATAAAAAACCGGAGTTAATAAAATACGTAATACCGTCAATTGGTTTGGAAGTATCATCCTTTTGTAGCAAATCCTTTTTCGGCTAAATCAATTAAATATTGAAATTCGTACATTCCCGTATTGTGTCCGTCTTTCCAAATAAATTTAATGGCGTGCTGACCAACAACTTCTATGTGCACCAATTCAAGTTTATCGCCACGAAACATATTATAGGCATGGTGATTTTCTGCACGTTCAACTTCGCAAATTGCACAAGGGCATGATTTACGCAGCAGATAAATATTAATTTCCGATACTTTTCCATCGTCCCAATTAATAATTACCGCATCCTTTTCTTTTGAAACTGAAATTTTTTTCGGCAACATTAGTCTAACTCTTTTCCTGTTAGTTTATAAAGAGCTTGTTTATATTTTTCGGATGTGTTTTTGATTACATCTTCCGGTAATGTTGGTGCAGGCGGTTGCTTGTTAAAATTAATGGAAAGTAAATAATCACGTACATATTGTTTGTCGAAGCTTATTTGTGCTCTCCCCTTTTCGTATTCTTCCAACGGCCAAAATCTTGATGAATCCGGTGTTAACAGTTCATCAATTAAAATTATTTTTTCATTATAATACCCGAATTCCATTTTTGTATCCGCCAAAATAATTCCTCGTTTGTAAGCATAGTTGTATGCTTTTTTGTATATCTTAAGAGCAGTTTCCTTTATGAAGTTATAAGTATCTTGTCCGACAATTTCAATTGCTTTTTCTTCCGTAATATTTTCATCATGGAGACCTATTTCCGCTTTTGTTGACGGAGTAAAAATGGGTTCATCTAATTTTTCCGATTCCACCATCCCCTTAGGCAACTCTATTCCGCATATAGAACCGTTTTTTTGATATTCTTTCCAACCGGAGCCGGAAATATATCCACGAACAATACACTCGATAGGAATTAGTTCCGCTTTTTTTACAAGCATTGAACGTCCTTCCAATTGGTTTTTATATTTATGGAGAATTTCGGGGAATTCGTTAACATCTGTGGCAATAATATGATTTTCAATTTCATCTTTAACAAAATCGAACCAAAATTTAGATATTTGAGTTAATACTTTTCCTTTGTTCGGAATACCTTCATTCATTATTACGTCAAATGCCGAAAGTCTGTCTGTTGAAACAAGTAAATATTTATCTTCAATTTCATAAATATCCCGAACTTTGCCCCTATTTGCAAGTTTTACATCTTCGAAATTTGTTTCTAAAACAACGTTCTCCATTCTTAAACCCCTTACATTATAATTATGAATTATTAAAAAATTACAGAAAAAAATACGGATACAAATTTACTAATTTTACCAGGGATTGCATAGTTGATAATTTTGAAAATCAATTTACATTATAACTAGTTACCTCTGTCCAAAATAGTACCAGGCAAGTTTGTTGTTTTTTAATGTTATCGTTCCGGAAGTTACTAACTATGTGAGTATATCATTTTCATAGCAATGTGTTAAATTTTCTAACAACTAATTATAATCTAAAAGAAGTTGTAAAAATAACATTGTGTACTTGAATATCGTTTGTAACTGTTGAAAGCCCTTCAGAATAATTTTCATTAATTACAGTCCACATACCGTAGGTGTATGCAATATCAAATTCCAGTTTATTGCCGGAACGGAAACCAAGACCGGCAGTAAGATATTTTTTATCGTAGCTGAAATCTATTTTACCTTCTTCCGTTAATTGATCGGAATGACTCGGAGTTATTATCAACATTGCTCCGGCTCTTGCCGAAAGTCCGGTAAAAGGCAATCTGAATTCCACGCCGCCATTTAACCGTATTAGAGGGTCAAAGTATGTTTTTAGGTATTTATTTACTTCCGCTTGGTCTTTGTAATTAAGTCCCCCCTCGTAAGCAATCTGGCTGTAATCCGTATAAGTACCTTCCAATGTGGCTGTAATAATCCATAAATTGATCATTGCCCCGGCTGTAAATTCGAAAGGAGTGGAAAATTTATAATGTTTGTCAATCTCTTCTTTTTCAAAAGTTTTTGTGTAGCCGTCTTTATAATTTGCCTGCGCTTGATAAAAATGATTTTCATAAATGTTATAATGTGTCGGGGTTTTAAATGAGACTCCGATACCGATAAAATTCCATAATTTATAAAGGAGCCCAATTCTGAAATCATAACCGTTAATAGCCAATTGCCGAGTTTCTCTTTTCTGTAGTTTTGAAAAACCCACTGTAGCCGCATCTCCGGTATCCAACTGTGAAGAATAAAAACCGTGAATATCATTTTCGGTAAATTCGCTGTCTCCCAGGTAGCTTCCTACGGTGTAATTTACACTGCCGCCAAGATAGATATTATGAGCAAATTCGTACGAAAGTCCGAATGACCAAACATTCAAGCCCCCTTCTTCCAAATCGAATCCGGTTTGTTGGAGCCTACCGTTAAAGATTGTTTCGTCGTGCAAGTATGCACCGGTAATAGGATCGTAAACAGGTTTGCTTAATCCCAATTGGCGTGTAATTTCGGAATTATTTCGGGTTAAGTCTTCAATCATTGTGTTGTTGGGATTATAACCGCTAAATTGACGTGCACGATTAAAATCCTTTGTATGAGTATAACCGAGAGCAAGTGCAAAACTGTTTACGGTATCGGGGTTAAGTTGCAGAACAATTCCGAACTGAGAAAATGTTGTTGTGTTGTTTGTGTATTTGGTTTGTGTGTCAAAAAAATCGGAAGTGTTTAGATAAAAATCATAATTAATAGAACCGGTAAATTCTGTTCCTTCCGTTAATCCTAAAGTAGCCGGATTAAAAAGAAGAGCGGAATAATCATTACCAATAACGGAATAGGCATTACCCAAAGCCATGGCTCTGGCATTAGAGTAAATACCCGGTTGAGATAATGTGATTGCATCTTTTACGGTTTGTGCAAATTGTAAATTTCCAAACAATAAAGCTATCAGAATATAACGATATGTTTTTATAAAAAATTTCATAAACAAAACTCCGGTTTTCAACTTCCCCTATATAATAATTTTTACTGACAAATAATATGAAAAAAATATTACACCACTGTAAAGCTAAACATTATTTACTGTGCCTCTTGGTGTTTGGTTTTAAATCCTTTTTTCATCCATCCTTTTGCAAGCAGCAAACCTATAGGTGAAATTATAGCAATTGCACCGTAAATTAACCACATGGTTTCTGTATTCAATTGCGAGGGAGGTGTATCGGCCGGACAATAGTGCATTAAGAACCAACCTGAATAAAGACTTGTAATTACCTTTGTTAAAAACCAAGGAAATTGTCCGATGCCCATATAAATTCCCGTCATATTTTTCGGAGCAATTTCGGCTACCCATTGTAAAAAGCGAGGCTGCCACATTGCTTCTCCTATTGTCATTATTATCAGATAGAGCATTAAAGTTGTAAAGCTGGGGCCTATGGCAAGTATGAAAGTAGGTGCAGCCATAACAAAAGTACCGATTATCATCATGTTGTAAGTATCTTTTTTAGCCGTTAAAGCCGTTACCATTGGTGTTAAAATAAAAATAAGAATAGGATTAAGGTTAACAAAAAATTCGAAATTATCTCCTACAAAACCATTGAAAGCTCTGCTTGTATATTGCGGAAGAGTAAGCCAGTTATGTGCAAAAAGAGTTTGAACAAAAATAAGGATGAAAACAAAATATAAAAAGCGTAAATCTTTCAACGGAAAATTTTTCATATAGTAAACAAGTTTTTCTTTTGCGGTCATTGTTTCGGTTTCATCTTTTCCCTCATCTTTTACATTTTTATCGGATTTGGAAAGTGTAGCTTTTGCTTCTTTTATTGCTTTGTTGGTAATAATAAAATAGATGACGGCAAAGCCGACAACAGTAAGAACCACGTAAACCCAAAAAACTCCGATAATACCGAAAGATTTGCGAATCGGCGGGGAAATAATTCCGGGCAAAAATCCCCCCAAATTCATTAATGCATATAACATTGCATATCCCATTGCAGAGGTCTTTTCGTCGGTTAGTTCTTTTACTCCCGCATAACAAGCAGGTTGATAAATTCCATAGCCGAGAATAATACCCATTATGCCCAGCATTGCAAATATGTGAGAAGAATTCCATAATCCTTCAACTCCGATACTCGGAGAAAGAGTGAGTAAAATTCTTCCGACCAACATTAGGGCTAATGCTATTAGCAAAGATTTTCGAAGGCCGATCCAGTCGACCGTGGCACCAAGCAACAACATTGCAAAAGTAATTCCGGCAGTTAAAAATCCTACCATCAAACCGGCATCAACATCATTAAGTCCTATATATTCATTGAAAAACATTGCCATAAGTCCAATCATCCCGAAATAAACAAGCCCTTCCAAAACATAGGATATGTTTATACCAAATAAAGCTCGGGACGTGTGAGCCAAGTCTACAAAGGGTTGAGTCAATTCCATTATTGTATCTTCAAAAAAACCTTTTTGTTTAACATCGGTTCCCCCGTTTTTAACCGAAAGGACATAAGGAAAGGATATTACAGGCAACACTAAGGAGAAGAGAAAATATAATTTGCCGTTTAATCCCTTTAAAATAGCAACACGCGCAGTTGCCAATACAAGAAAAATATAGAGAATTATTGCAAGTCCAACGAATACTACTATTAAATCATTCATACTTTACCTTTAAATAATATTTACTTCGTTAATTAATTTTATATCAAATTCTGATTTAACTTTTTGTTTAACCGTTTCGGAAAAATTAAGTATCTCTTCTCCGGTAGCGGTTCCGTAATTAACAATCACAAGAGCTTGCTTTGGATGTATTCCGACATCGCCGATTCTTTTCCCTTTTAGTCCGCACTTTTCAATTAACCATCCGGCGGAAATTTTTATTTTGTTCTTTCCGTTCGGATACCCTTTTAATTCCGGAAACTTTTTCTTTATTTCTTGAAATTTATTTTCTGTAATAATAGGATTCTTAAAAAAGCTACCGGCATTTCCGATTTGATTCGGATCGGGTAATTTAGTTTTTCGTATGGAAATTACAGCTTTTCTAATATCGTTCAGAGATAATTTCCCGTTGCTTTGTTTTTCGGAATATTCTCTTAATGCGGAATATTCAAGATTTGGTTGTGGATTTTTGTTCAAGCGGAATAACACAGATACTATAGCAAAATTATTTTTCAATTCATTTTTAAAAATACTTTCTCTATATCCGAAATTACAATCTTTGCCGTAAAGTGTAACTTTTTTCAAAGTATCTAATTTAATAAATGTAACACTTTCAATTATCTCTTTTATCTCAACGCCGTAAGCTCCAATGTTTTGTATGGGAGCTGCACCAACGGTGCCTGGAATTAGGGATAAGTTCTCTACTCCTCCAAAGCCTTTATCCACACAGTATTTTACAAAGCCATCCCACTCAACACCGCTTCCGGCTTGTACAAAAGCATTTTCATTATTTTCCGAAATAATTTTTATTTCGGGAAATTTGAGTTTTATTACGAGTCCGTCAAAATCTTTCGTAAAAAGAATATTGGTTCCACTTCCGAGAAATAATTTATTTTCGGTAAAATATTTATCCGATGAAAGAAGTTGCAACAATTCTTCCGTTGAAGCAACCTCGGCAAAATATTTTGCGTTAACATCAATGTGGAAAGTGTTGAACGGTTTTAAGGAAATATTTGTTAATATTTTCATTAGATGTCAGACTTAATACTCTGATTAGAAGTTTAATAACAATTATTTATTTAAGTGATAAAGTTAAAAGTATTGAGTGAGAAAGACAAAATATTCTAATAATTCCTCCAATTAATTTTCTCAATCATTTCACCGTTCGATTGCAACAATAGAGCTCCTTCAAGATCTGTTCTGTAACATTTTACTTTGTTTTGTTTTAGTCTGTTTAATACAATTTGTGCAGGATGTCCGAATTTATTCTTCGCGCCCACGCTAATTAAACCTACACTCGGCGTAACTGCGGCAATAAATTTTTCCGATGAACTTGTTTTGCTCCCATGATGACCAACTTTTAACACGTCAACGTCAATAAAATTATTATATGTTTTTATTAAAAGATTTTCAGCGGGATGTTCAGCATCGCCAACAAAAAGGAAAGAATTATTCCCGTATAAAATTTTTATGATACCGCTGCGGTTATTCATATCCAAACTGTTATATGCAGTATTTGCAGTGTCGTTAAGAATATATAAACGTAAGTTCCCAAAAATCTTTTTTGATTTTCCGTAGTAATGAAGCGGAATTTTCAGTTTTCGTATCAATGCTTCAAGACGTAAATCTTTTTTTAACGAAGTATCGAGACGCGGTTTATAAATTTCTTTTATTAAACCGGCTTTAATCAAATAGATAAATCCTTTATAATGGTCGCTATCCACATGAGAAATAAATCCGTAATCAACCTTCGCAATTCCGAGCAATTTCAATAAAGGAGCAATCACGCGCTCACCGTTGTCAAAAGAATTTGAAGCGTTACCCGCATCAATTAATGCTGTTTTATTGTTCGGAAATTTTAATAGAATTCCGTCCCCCTGTCCTACATCTATCATTAAAACGGATAGTTTCCCATCCGGTAATAGTTTTTTGTTGTCCAATTGAAGATAAAAAAACAAATTAGCCAAAACCAAAATAAAAAGAATTGCCAATGCAATTTTGTTCGTGAAATATTTAATGGAAAAAAGCAAAAGGGCAAGAAAGAGATAAAATATTATTCCGTCCAATAATGAAAAATTAGGAATAAATAGATACGAAAATTTTAAATTACCGGAATAATTAACAACAGCAAAAAGAATATCAACAGCAAGCATATTAGCCGATGCAAAGAAAAGAGCTAAAGTATTTGAAAGCAAAGAAACAAACAATGTTATAACCGCCAAACCGACGATTATTCCAATAATCGGAATAACAAAAAGATTAGCAATTAATGATATAAGGGAAAGTTTATGAAAATATATCAAAGTAAAAGGTAATGTTCCCAACTGTGCCGAAAATGAAACTGCAAAAAACAGAAGGATATTACGCAACAGAGAATTTTTAACTTTTATTTTATTACGCAATACCGGATAGAGAATTACTATTGATAATACGGCAGAAAACGAAAGTTGAAATCCCGGATTAAAAATCTCGTCAGGATTTAATAAAAGCAAAATAAGTGCGGCAATTGAAAGTGCGTTTACGGAATTGTATTTACGATTGGAAAGAAAAATCAAAAGCATTATAACAGCCATTGTTGTTGCACGAAAAACAGAAGGAGGAGAATTTGTAATAGCCAGAAAAACGATTAATCCTATAATTGTCAAAATGGTTCTCGGGAAAAGGGGAATTCTGCTGAAAAGAAAGATAAAAATCAAAAGTATAAATCCCACATGTAAACCGGATACAGCAAGCACGTGAATAACTCCGGAGTTGATAAAACTTAATTTTATATTATAATCAATATCACTTCTATCAGCCAACAATAACCCTTTGAGCAATGCGGAAGTTCGTTGATTGTGCAGCATTTCTATTTGCTCAGCAATATTTTTACGGATTTTAAAAATTACATTATAAAACCGTTTTGATGTTTTTTGCTTAAATAATAAAACATTTTTAGCTCCTTTTACATAGAAAAGTCCGCATATTTTTTTTGATTGCAAATATTTGTAATAGTCAAATTCACCGGGGTTACGCCTTTCTCTTCCCTTTCTTATTGTACCGCTAATCTTTATTTTGTAACCGATTCCCAATTCGTTATAGAGTCGTTTTAATTTTTTGTGTTTTTTTTCCGTAATATTGCACAAAAAATAATTTTGCAATAAATGTGTCGAATCTTTGACCATAACGGAATCAGAGTGAACAATTAATTTTATTTTATCCTTTTGTATAAGGTTAATTCCCGTTATTGTACCATACAAGTTTGCTCCGGAAATTTTATCGGCGGCAAAAGGATAAACGGATTTATTATCTATTCTGAGTGAATAATAAATGTTTCCCGTAAAAATTATAAGAAGCAACCAAAGAGCGAACGAAAATTTTACATGCTTTACAACAGAAAAAACAATTGCGGTTATCAGTAAAGAAATTGAAATAAGGAGAAAAGTATTAAGAGAAATAAAGAATAAATCAGTGGAAATTATTCCGACAATAAATGCAAGTACATATTTTATTAACGGATAGTTTTTCATCTCTAAATAAAATTCATCTGTTAAAAATAAAAAAGTGTTATATCTTTCCGCATTAAAACAACTTCAGTAAAGCATTTTTTATTTGGGATAAATCATTTATTTGGTTTTTCAATTCTCTTGCTCCGTTTCCCGCGGAAATGGTGAGAGTCGGATTTGTTGTATGTCCTTTTATCTCAATATTCTCGAGGTTTCCGTGGTCGGAACAAATTAATAATGTTGAATCTGAATTTAATTCCGAAATTATTTTGTAAAGGAATTTATCCAAATCGTTCAACAAAATATCAAACTCGTTTTTATTTCTTCCGTGTCCCAGATGATCGGTAAAAAAATATTCGAAAAGTGTAAAATGATTTTTGCTTGATAAATTAAGTAATCTTTCTGCCGCTTCTTCGGGTGTAATTGTAG
>CAZTYP010000079.1:0-16579 GCA_964617555.1 uncultured Melioribacteraceae bacterium
AAAGATAGAAAGCGGAACAGATAAAAACATTTATGATATTTATGGTGAATATAATTACAAAACAAATAAATACGAGATATTAGCTGTAGCATCAAATTTATTAACAAACATTAAAGAACTTGATATTTTATCAATAGAAGGGAATAGTGCAACAAAAATAAATAGTGAGCCAATAGCACAACCATTGCAATCCCTTTGGTTTAAACCAAACAGAAAATACTATCTTGTTGGTAGCGGTATATATTCAAAAAATAGGCTGGATGAGAAAGAATGGAAAATTTTATCTTGGAATATGGCTAAATATTTTGAACATAGCATAGCAGCTCAAAATGTAAATGACATCATCATTTCTGGAGACTATAACGAGGTTTTACATTACAACGGTATTACATGGAAAAGTTATAGGGGGCTTGAATTGCCTAATACTTATGGCAGATTACTAAAAGTTTCTTATAAGAGCAACATAGTCTGCATAGTCGGACAAAATGATAGCAAAGGGATATTGCATATTGGCAAAAAATAAGGAGGTGCCCGCTAAAGAAATTATAAAAAAAACACCTCGGCACTGGCGGTACCGAGGCAATATAATTTAACAAAAGGCTTTTCCCGTATGAAACAGCTTGGCAAGCTGTGTTACATCCTTTTGTTATATGTAAATCTACAAAAACTCCGTCAAAATTATTAAAAAAAACAATGGAGTAAGAAATGTCAAGAAAAGTGATATTCTTTTTGTTATTGAGTTTATCAATAAAATTATTTGGACAAGATTATCAAACCGATTTTATACAACCGGATTACTATATGCAACTTTGGGAAAACAACGACGGAACACACGGTTTTGAATCAAGAACAAGTTTACAAACTATGGTGATTGGCACTCAGTATTTGCATAAATATACAAGGGGTGCTTATCAATGGGATATTTCGGATTTTAATTTACCTTCAAATGCTACAATTTCAAAGGTTAAAATAGCTTATTACTACGTTTATGGAAATGCAAACGGAAATATGGGGCTATATTTTTATGAATTGACTCACTCCTTGGATGACCCTAATAAAAATGCAGATTCTTTGTTTTTAAGCAATTCTGATAATGAAGTAGCTCAATCATGGGAACCAAAACTGCAAACAAATATTTATGAATCCAATTCATATGACATTAATAATTGGTGTGCTGTTATTGATAGAGCTAAACAAAGTGGAAAGCTCGTTCTTCGTTTTGCTGCACCAGGAAGTGAATCTCAAGGAGACGAGTATTATTTTGTATATAACTCTCATATAGAGCTGGCTATAGAATATACTCTACCCTATTTTGTAGTTAAGCAAAAACTATCTGATGGTTCTGAGTTCGGCAACATAAATGTTTGGGAAAACAATTCTTGGAACTCATACCAAAGTAGCGATACGGTTTTTGGGTTAATCGGGAATATAGCCCTACAGTCGGATACTTCTGTTTATCAAAATGAAAAATTTAATAATTGGGACCAAAATTCATCCTTTTGCAATTATGAATATTTTAACATTGATGCAAATACCAACGAAGTTACCTCGTATTTTTATCCTACTAAAAACGGACAAATAATAAACTCTCTTGAATCAACAAATAGCTATGGTGGCACTGTTCAGTTTAAAGATCCTTGGTATAGAGATGACAACTCTGATACTAGAGGAACACGTAACAGAGGATTAAATGCAATCTATCATTCAAGCTCTAATTTTAATTTAACCACTTCTTCCGCTTACCAAGGCGTCTTCCTTGGGCAAGGTTCTCCCAACTGGTCGCCACCCTATTATTCCGTAAAAGCCACCTCGCCCCAAACAATATATGTACAAGGCAAAAACAGGGTGTTCTACTTCCAAAATTGGGAAGCCGAGCCGAGTGGAAGTGCAACATTTCAAAATGCAAATAACCTTGAAACCCCTGTAGTGTTTAACGATGCCGATGCAACTGTAAAAGCGGTAATGAAAGGCACGGGACTTTCCAACAACTCAAACACTTACAAAGCAAACAACCAACGCAAAATAGTAAAAACCGATGACGGCAACTTGCACAGAGTTTACGAAAGCTTAGGTAAAGTATGGTATGAAATGAGTACAGATGACGGAGTAACATGGTCAATTATGAATAATGGAGAACCTATATCAAGCGGTGAGGCGAAATTGCCTTCTATTTCAGCAAAAACGGGGTTAAATGAATTAATAGTTGTTTATCAACAAAAGAATGGATACCATTATGATATCGTTTTAGAATGTCTTGGTGATTTACCAAGAAGCACGCAAACAATTTACCAAGAGCAAACGGATTTATATAGCAATGATGCATATCCTTTGGCATCTTTAGGCAAATACGGTCATACAATAATTCTTTGGGCAAAAAATATAAATTATCCAACCATTGTTTCCGGATTGTTTTATTGGAATGGATTCATTAATGGAAAGGGAGTTACGACCTACACAACAGGGCAAGTCCCATACACAGATTATAATTCTGTAAAACCATCGATAGTAAGCAATAACAACAGCGAAAAACATTTAGTCTGGCAACAAAACGGTGGTTGGGCAGAGACAAGCATTAAATATATCAGAATGACATTTAATAGTACAACACTTGGAATTGATTTTTCATATTATTCCGAGCCGTCGAACAACGGTGATTATACGACCAATAAATATCCCTCCATTACTTGTTTTGATAGTACACCCACAATTGCTTGGGTAAGTTACGATGAAGTAATATATTTCAGCAGAGTTGCCATAAGACGTAAAGGAAGCGGAACAAACTGGGCAACGACAGAGTATTTAACCGACTACGATTATGATGATGAAATAAGTGTAAGTATAAACACCCTTTCGGATGATTATGATGGTAATGAATATATGGTTGCATATGTTGTTGAGGGAGATAAGGTAGCATATTATTTGCCGGAAGACGGAGAAGGATATTTATCCCCAAATAACTACGATGATTATGTACAAGTATGTAACGGTGAAGCGGCTTTTGACGATGCGGTTATTTCAACCTATAACACCGGTTTGGCACCTTATGTTTTTCATACTTCAACAATATATGATAACCTTTCAAAAACAAGCAACAATTCCAAAGCAATAAAAGGAAGAGAGCTTACGGTTACGAAAAACGAGACGGAGGTTAAAATATTATTGGAAGCCCCTACCGTAAACGGAAAAGAAATTAACTTTGTAGATATTGCCGATACAACCGTTATAAAAACAAAAGAAGACGCTTTAGCACTATTTACAACGGAAGAATTTGAACTGAACGACAACTCGGATTTCACTTTTACGTTAACTTCGGCAACAGCAGTAAACAAAAAAGATAAAAAAGATAAAACACTTTCCGAAATCATTCAATTAAATGTAATTCTAATTGATGCAAAAACAAATGAACAACTCGGTTTGCTTAAAGAAGTATCAAGCAAAAAGCTAACGGAAGAAGAAAAACAAGGCATTGGTTACAAAATAAACACAAACGGTATCGGTGAAAGAACGGTTAAACTTTTAGTAAGTTTAGACCCGAAAACGGTTGATAATATTACAATTGCAAAATCATCAACATTAAAGGGAACTGAACTTAACAAAGATAAAGCCATAGAGGTAACTTTGAATGAGGATTTATTGGTAACCGAATACGGATTGTCGCAGAATTATCCTAATCCGTTTAATCCTACAACAACAATAAGTTATCAAATACCGGAAGATAGCTTTGTAAGCTTAAAAGTATATGACATAACCGGACAAGAGGTAGCAACACTTGTAAACAAAGAACAAACAACGGGAAAATATAAAGTAAGTTTTGATGCTAGTAGTTTAAGTAGCGGTGTTTATTTATACAGAATACAGAGCGGAAGTTTTACAAAATCTATAAAAATGATTTTACTGAAATAAAACGACCAATAATAAGGGTAAGAGGTTTTCTCTTACCCTTTTTATTACACAACTTGTAACCCTAACCCGTCGCCCCACCCGACCGCAGTTACGTCGGGGTGATTTTTGTTTTTATTTGTAAATCATTTGTGGTAACTTTTATAAGTAGTTTTTGTTGGCAAAATTTTAATTTAATAAATCGTGCTTGCGTTTGCTCCATCCCAAATCCTTTTCTGCGGCGGGTAGGCTCTAAGCCGTAAAATAAATCCTTGAGATTATTGCAAAGAGTTTGTTTACAACATCAAAGTAATAAATCCTGACGGCGTGTAAAAGGGTATCAAAATAGAGAACGTTTTTTCGATACAGTCTGAAGTCTATATTAACAAAGTGAAAGTAATATAGTGAGAAAAGTGGATAATAAAAAAAACCGCCTGATAAAGGCGGTTTTTTTATGTACACCCTGCCGGACTCGAACCGGCGACCTGCTGATTAAGAGTCAGATGCTCTACCAACTGAGCTAAGGATGCGTTGCAAATATACTCAATTCAATTTTTTTTCAAAAGTATGGGTATAAAAAAATTGTAAAGTTTTAAATGTTTTTTACAATTATTTTAACAGGTATGGTAATGTTAATTTATTTTTTGTTGGTTCAGAAGTGATAGTGGTAAATCATTAAAAACATAATAGTGAAAAGAAGAGAGATATCTTTTTTATCTATTTTTTTTCCCAATCATAGCCGTTACAAGGTGTATATTTTTCTGTTGGGTATTCATCATATTTCATACACAACACGGCCGTTTCGCTGAAGTGTTTACAAGTTGAACAGAGAGAGTTGGTGAGAATATCTTTGTTCTTATCAATAAATTTACGGTAACTTAAAATTATAGGGTGGATAATAAAAATATAAATTGCAATGCCGGCAACAATCCAAAAATATTTTTCGGAAATGCTGTCGGAAATAAACCAAAGGAATGCAATGGTAACCGCTGTTCTAATAATTCCGTTGTAAACTATTTCTCCCATTTAATATCCGTAAGTTTTATAACTTTTAAAATAGTATGTGTTTGTGTTAAATAACAAAATATTTTTTGATTATGTCTGTCCAAAATAACATTTAATATTAGTTAAAAGCAAAAGCACAAATGTTATACGGGGCTTTTATATAATAACTGTTTGTAATTCGTAACTTTGCAAAAGAAACAATTTCGGAAGCTTTTAAATCAATTAATTTTTGGGGAATCTTTTTCATTTGATGGAGATATTTTTATATGTTAAAATGTGTTAGCAACTTTGCCGATTATGAGCAATAAGTATAGTCAAGCTAACATTTGCAAAAGGCAAACGACCGTATTTGTAGTTGATACGGTAAAACAAATAGAAGTGAGGGAAATACCGCCATTGTACATAATCGAAACCTTTGCATGCTAAAAAAGTAATTTTCTATTCAGTGTTGCAACCCCAATTTCCGTTAAGCGAGTGAATAATAAATTCGGTACGCCCTTCCGATGCTTTCTGTTTATTTTGTGCGGCAATATTTAGACTAAGATTCCCCTATTAAAATTGATTTTAGTCGTATATTAAAGTAATTTTGATATTTACTAATAATAAATATAGAAAATTTGTGACAAACGAAAACGAAAACAAAAAAGAAGTTATTCAGGATAAATCCGGGAAACCGAACGATTCTAGGAACAAAGGGTATAATTACAGAAAACGTCCGTATAAGGGGCCCAGAAAAAATTTTTATTATAAAAAAAAGGGAAATTTGAAAAAGTTTTCCTTTCAAAAAGTTTCAATTCTTATTCCTCTTTATAACGAAGAAGAATCGTTACGACCTTTATTTGCAGAAATTAAAAACGCATTAAAAAACATTTCCATAGATTATGAAATTATGTTTGTTGATGACGGAAGTACCGATAATTCCTTGCAAATTATTAAAGAGCTTGCAAAGGCAAATCCGAAAATACGTTATATAAGTTTCAGAAGAAATTACGGTAAATCCGCCGCATTGCAAATAGGATTTAAAGCCGTAACCGGAGATGCGGTAATTACAATGGATGCCGATTTGCAAGATGACCCGGCGGAAATTCAAAATTTACTTGCAAAACTTGACGAAGGGTACGATTTGGTTTCCGGATGGAAAAAAGTTCGCCACGACCCCTTTATTAAAAAGCATTCTTCCAAATTTTTTAATTATACAACACGATTGTTCAGCGGAATAAAAATCCACGATTTCAATTGCGGATTAAAAGGTTACAGAAAAGATGTGGTAAAAAGCGTAAACCTTTATGGTGAGTTACATCGTTACATTCCGGTGCTTGCCGGTTGGAAAGGTTTTAAAGTTACGGAAATTGCCGTTAAACACCATCCGCGAAAATACGGAGTTACCAAATTCGGAATCTCCAGATTTTTTAAAGGATTTGTAGATTTAATCTCAGTTACCTTTACCCTCAGATATATTAAGCGTCCTATGCATTTGTTCGGATTTATGGGAGCACTTGCATTCTTTATAGGATTTTTAATTAGTGCGTATCTTTCGTATGATAAATTGGTAAACGGGGTTTCACTTGGTAATCGTCCTCTGCTCGGTTTGGGAATGTTATTAATAGTTGTTGGTGTTCAATTTTTTTCTGTAGGATTGTTGGGTGAGTTTATGGCTCATAACCATAACGACGATAGTGAGTACAGTATTAAAGAAAAAAAATAGATTTGGGAAATTATGCCGTCTTATGAATATTTGTTTTCCGTAATTGTACCTACATACAACCGTGCAGATGAAATAAAAGAGTTATTAAAATCCCTTGCCAAACAAAAGCTCCCTTTTAACGAATTTGAAATTATCATTGTGGATGACGGCTCCACAGATAATACAAAAGAAGTAATAGAAGAATTTAAAAACAAATTTGATTTAAATATAAAAATATTTTTTCAATCCCATAAAGGCCCCGGCGAAGCACGCAACCTTGGAATGAAAAATGCCAAGGGAAAATATTTCGTTTTTGTCGATAGCGATTGCATTGCCGATAGTGATTGGCTTTCGGCATACAAAAGGGAAGTGGAGAAGAAAGATGTTGCCGGTTTTGGCGGACCCGACGGAGTTCTTCCTAATTTCAGGCCGGTTCAAAAAGCTATCGATTATTCAATGACATCCTTTATTACTACGGGAGGAATACGGGGGCATTCCGAAAAGAAAATTTCAAAATATTATCCGCGTAGTTTTAATATGGGTGTTCGCTCCGATATTGTTGATAAAATTGGCGGAATGGGAAAATTGCGTCACGGACAAGATATTGAATTCAGCAACAGAATCCTTTCCACGGGAGAGCCGATTATAAAGGTTGCCGATGCTATGGTTTATCATAAACGCAGAATTTCAATTAAAAAGTTTTTTAAGCAAGTATATAATTGGGGCGTAGCACGTATCAATCTTTATAAAATCGATAATAAAATGTTGGAGCCGGTTCATTTTTTCCCTGCAATTGGTACTCTGCTCTCTTTTGCTCTTATTCTGCTTGCCGTTTTCTTCCCTAATATCTTTTTGCCCTTTATTTATGCGGGTATTGTAATATTGGCTTTAATGGCGGCTCATGGTGTAATTAAATATAAAGATTTTAAAGTCTTTCCGTATATCCCGGTTGTGGTTGTTACTCAAATTTGGGGATATGGCTTGGGTTTTATAAATGCGTTTATTAAAAGAATAATTTTTAAAAAGGATGAATTTACGGGATTTGTCCGGAACTATTACAAATAATTTTGAGGCGGTAATGAGTAAAAAGAAACAAACGTCAAAGCATGTTTCTGTAGAAAATAAAAAAGAGATGTTCGGCCTTTCAACAAAATTACAGAACCGTATATTGCTTGGGTTGTTACTAATTATTTTATTGATTTTGAATAAACCCACGGCAATAGACGGACTTTCTCCGCAAGGGACCGATGTTATTGCAAGTGTAGCTAAAACCCACATTGTAAACGAGTTTACAAAAAAAACGGGTGAGCTGGCATTTTGGAATCCTGCAATTTTTGCAGGAATGCCTAAATACAACGATATCGGACCGCAAGCTTTTTCGGTCGATAATTTCTTGGCATGGTTTCATAATATATTCGGTCAGGTTTTTATTTATTATCTTTTTGCCGCATTCGGGATGTTTCTGTTTTTACGTTATCTCAAAATGCCTCCGCTTGTTGCCTTTATCGGGGCGTTAATGTTCGTTTTGCTGCCGCATTACAAAGGGCTTTGGATTGAAGGCCATTTTAGAAAATTCCGTGCCTTAATGTATTTGCCGTGGATAATATATTCTTTCAAATATTTTATTGACAAACGAACTGTTGCATCCGCCGCATTATTTGCATTGGCTTTCGGAGTTCAAATTAGAACGGGACATTATCAAATAATCTTTTATTCCGCAATGTTGGTTTTTGCAGTGGGAATTTACCCTATTTTAAAATTGGTACTTGAAAGAAAAACAAAAGAATTCGGTAAAACTGTTGGATTATTATCATTAGCCTTACTTCTCTCTTTCGGAATGTCCGCACAGCCGTTATTGTTGAATAAAGAATATTTGCCGTATTCCAAAAGAGGGAAAACCACAATCCGTTTGGGAGATAAAAATTCGCTTAAAGCAACATCTAATAACGGTGTATCTATGCACTACGCAACGCAATGGTCAACATATCCGCTGGAACTGGTGCGGACAATTATTCCGCATGCATACGGCGGTATTGACGGCGAAAAATATACCGGTAAAGAATATCCGCAATTACGCAATCAGAAACTCCCTAATTATTGGGGATATATGCCTTTCCATACGCTTTTTGATTACATCGGTATAATAACAATTATGCTTGCCTTTATTGCCCTTTTTGTCCTTCGTAAAAACCGATTTGTTTTAAGTTTGGGAATTTTCGCACTCTTTCTGATTATACTTTCTTTTGGAAGACATTTTGAATCGTTCTATTCACTTTTTTATAATTACTTTCCGTATTTCAATAAATTCCGTGCGCCGGCAATGAGCATAACGGTTACTTCGTTTGTGTTGGTTTTGCTCGCTTCTTACGGTTTAAATTACCTGGCAAATATTGAAACTTCAAAACCTGATTTCCAAAAATATAAAAACATCTTTTATGTAATAGGCGGTTTTTTCCTTTTGGGAATTGTAATTTGGATAATGAGCAGCGGATACAGTTTTATGAAACCGACCGAGAGTTATAACACTCAGGTTAAAGAGATGTTGAAAAATATTCGTCAAAGTTATTTTGATAAAGACCTTATTCGTTATGTAATAATAATAGCGATAATAGGATTTACAATTGTCGGCTACCTTTACAGAAAAATTTCATTTACCGCTTTCGGTTTTATTTTATTTGCGGTTGTTGCAATAGATTTAATCACCGTTCAAAGCTATTACGGAGAAGAGTATTCCAAAAGAACGGATTTAGACAAAGTGGTTTTTCAAAAAAATTCCGTTGATACTTATTTGGAAAACGATAAAAATTTATACCGCATATTTCCGGTAGGAAAACTAATGGGGGATAACCGATGGGGATATAATTCTCAAACTATCGGAGGCTATAGTGCAATAAAAATGTACACTATTGAAGAACTTGTACAAAATTGTTATTACGGAATGCCCGGGCAATTCCCTATTAATTGGAATGTAATGACTTTTTTAAATGTTAAATATTTGATATTAGAACAGCCGGTCGAAAATCTAAATCTTACCTTGGTAAATATGGATAAAGCAAAAAAATTTTACTTGTATAAGTATAACAACAATTTGCCTCGCGGTTTTTTTGTAGGCAAAGCGGAGGTAATACCTGACGAATATGCACGTTTGGAAAAAATCAATTCTGTTGAATTTGATGCTTCGCAAACCGCAATTTTAGAGGAGAAACCATCAACGGATATTTTTGTTCCCGATTCAAGTTCCGTTGTAGTGGCAGATTACAACCCAAATAGACTTGCATTAAATGTTTACACGGATAAAAACGCACTATTGATAATTTCAGAATTATTTTATCCTCCCGGTTGGAAAATTTATATTGACGGTAAGCACGTTGATAAAATATATAAAACGGATCACGCCGTTATGTCTGTTATTGTTCCCGAAGGGAATCATAAAGTGGAAGTTGTTTGTCATCCCGATTCGTTTTTCCTTTACAGAAATGTCTCGTGGGCTTCCGTCGGAATTATTTACTTAGTTCTTCTTCTTTCTTTGTTGTTTGAAATAAAAAACAGAAAAAAAGTTATTAATACGGAAGATAAATAAATTGAATTCCGACAAATGAAAAAGGTTTTAATAATCACATATTATTGGCCTCCGGCCGGTGGGCCCGGGGTTCAGCGTGTATTAAAGTTTGTTAAATATTTACCGGAACTCGGATGGCAGCCGTTAGTGTTGACGGTAAAAAAAGGGGAGTATCCGGCAATTGACGAAACACTTGCAAAAAATATTCCTCCGGAATGCAAAGTTTTTAAGACGAATATATTTGAACCCTCCGATTTGTACAAACGTTTTTTAGGGATGGATGATAAAGCAAAAATTCCCACGGCGGTATTGGCTGATAATAATCCCGGATTAAAAAAACAGATTGCAAACCTGATAAGATTAAATTTCTTTATTCCCGATGCCAAAATAGGATGGAAAAAATTTGCTGTGGAAGAAGGACTAAAGATTATTGAAACGGAAAAACCGGATTTGATTTTTTCATCTTCCCCGCCCCCAACCGTGCATCTGATAGCAAAAAAATTGGCCGCAAAAACCAATCTTAAATGGGTTGCGGATTTTAGAGACCCTTGGACGGATATTCATTATTACGAAAAACAACCACGCCTTTTTTTTGCTAAATATTTGGATAGAAAATATGAACGTCAAGTTCTTGATAAAGCGGATAAAGTAACATGTATCAGCCGGCTTGATATTGAATTGGACTTCGGTAAAAAAACGGATGTTTCAAAGTGTGTAAATATTCCTAACGGATATGATGAAGAAGATTTTTCCGATATAGAGCTTGAAAACACACAAACGGAGCAGTTTACTCTGCTTCATCTCGGTGCTGTTAATAAGGAGAGAAATCCGGTTAAGCTTTTTAATGCTGTAAAATCCCTTGTTGAACGCGGAATTATTAACAACAACAATTTCCGAATAATATTTATCGGCAAGGTGGAACAAGATATCCATGATACGATTAAGAAAATCGGAATTGTGAACGTTGTTGAATTTATTAACTATTTGCCTCATCATAAAGCGTTATCTTTTGCGGCTGGAAAAGCAACGGCTCTTCTGCTGTTGGTTACTCAATCACAAAAGAACAGAAGAATATTGCCCGGGAAAACCTTTGAATATATGCGCTTCGGAAAACCGGTAATTGTCTTGGGCCCGGAAGACGGTGAAGTTGCAAGAATAATTTCTGAAACAGATACGGGGATTGTGATCGATTATTTGAATGAAGATAAAATAAAAGATACTTTGGAAAAACTTTTATTGCAGTGGAAAGAGAAAAAAATATCATATGAAAGCAATATGAATAAAGTGGAAAAGTATAGCAGGAAAAAATTAACTAAACAACTGGTTAATGTTTTTGAGGAAATTATAAAATAAAGGTATCTGCTGACGTCTATGAATGTAATTAAAAATAAATATCTCTTTTTTATCCTCAGAATTTGGAAAGATGTTTTTAATCCTACCATTTGGCCTATTGCGGAAGAAATGTGGAGCAAAGAATTAAGAGAGTATTATTTTGTTTTCACCGAAGAAGCAATGGAAAATCAAAAAGGCGGTCAAAAAAGTATTGTGTACGACGATAACGGAATCCCGATGAACCCGACCTATATAGACGTTAGAGATAAGGATTATGTTTACTTCCCTTTAACAATAGGACAAGTGGGGCTTGCGGTTTTTCATACCTATCTTAAAACAAATTCCGAAAAGGATAAAAACCGCTTTCTGAAATTTCCCGAATGGTTTTTTAACAATGCAATAAATGATGAAAAGCTCGGTGTTTATTGGCTTACCGATGTCCCTCTTCCGCAATATAAAAATCCCGGACCATGGCAATCGGCATTTGTGCAAGGAAGAGGAATCTCAAATCTGTTACGCGGATATCAATTAACCGGTAATACGGAATGGAAAGATATGGCGGAAAAAGCGTTACTTCCGTTTACTTTTTCAGTAAGCGATGGGGGGGTTACTTCATTTACCGAATATGGCCCTTTTTACGAAGAATACACGGCTGAGGTTCCTACGCTTGTATTAAACGGGATGATTTTTGCAATGTGCGGCGTTACGGATTTTCTTCGCGTTTTTCCGGAGCATAAACTGGCACGCAAACTTTATAACGAGGGAATTAAAACACTTAAGCGGAGCTTGCCCGATTTCGATTTGGGGTATTGGTCTAAATACAATTTATGTAAGGCGGATTGGTATCCGGAAAACGATCCTGCAACCATAACTTACCAACATTTACATATTACCCAATTAAATATGTTATATAAACTTACCGGAGAAAAAATTTTTGGTGACTATGCAAAAAAATTCAAAAAACAGATTAACATCTTTAATATTTTGAGAATGTATTTTACCAAATATAAATCATTAAAAAAATTAGGAAGACTTTAGTGAATAAATTTCCGGAACGAAGAGTAAAATTCTACGAAGAACAATATTGGTATGCCAAAGAATTCCTTACTAAATACTTACCGGTAAAGGAGTTTAGCAATATTAACCTTCTTGAGGTCGGTTCTGCGGAAGGCGGAGCGGTAAAATATTTTTATGAACAAGGAGCAAATTGCTATGGTATTGAAATATCCAAAGGGCGTAATGATTTTGCGAAAGGATATATAAATATTGATAAAATAAAGTTTACGGAAGGAGATATTTGTGATGATGTTTTTGTGGAAAAACTTCCGAAAATGGATTTAATTTTGATTAGAGATGTAATAGAACATATTCCCGATAAATTGAAGGCGTTACAAAACTTAAATAAATTATTGAAAAAAGACGGGTTAATTTTTTTATCGTTTCCTCCTAAGTATTCGCCTTATGCGGGGCATCAACAAAATGTGAAAAAAAAGATTGGGAGTTTGCCGTTTATACATATACTTCCGAAAAGTTTTTATACGATGTTCTTAAAAAAAGCAAATTTAACAAAGGAAAAAATTTCCGAGTTATTACAAACACGCAAAGATATGATTTCGATTAAAAAGATTGAACAGCTTTTCGATAAAGCGGGACTGAAAATTGTACATAAGGATTTTTATTTTATTCGTCCTTGTTTTGAAAAACGCTTTGGTTGGAAACCTAGAAAAACAATTTTTAATTCGCTTCCGTTATTGAAAGAAATTTTTACACTCGGTGCATTATATCAACTTAAAAGAAAATGAAAAAGAATCAATTTCAAGAATCTAAATTCAGAACTTGGCTTGCGCAACAGCCGGCAACAAAATTATTTATTAAAGCCCTATTAGACTTGGGCAAGTTGGATTTTTTTCAGTTTAAAATTAGTGTGAAAGGATGGTATAAAACACTGATTTGCCATATAAAGAGAATTCTGAAAAACAATAAAACCGTGGAATGTAATTTTTGCGGTTGGCAGGGAAATAGATTTTATCCGCATGTTACAACGGCGGGAGTTCGGGAAGAGGAAAAGTGCCCCGTTTGCCATTCAATTCCTCGTTACCGTTCCTTAATGAAATTTTTAAAAGAAGATTTAAACTTGTTTAATAAAAAATTAAAAATTCTGGAGATAGGACCGAACCGTTCTTTGCAAAATATTTTAATTAATAATCCTAACTTCGATTATATAAGCGTGGACATAAAAGCTCCGCAAGCTATGTATCATATGGATGTAACGGATTTAAAGTTTGACGATAATACTTTTGATGTTATTTTTTGTATTAGCGTTATGCATTATGTTGAAGACGATGTAAAAGGTTTTGAAGAGATGAAAAGAGTTCTTAAGCCGAACGGGGAATTGATTTTTGCAAGCGGTATTGATGAAACAAGCGAAACCACGGTGGAATATAACAAAAGAACTGCCGAGCACAATTTTACAATCAGAACTTACGGCTGGGACGTTAAAGAAAAAATAGAACGTATCGGGTTTAAGATTCAACTTTTTAATCCGTATGATAAGGCCTCCGAAGAGGAAAGGAAAATTTACGGTTTAGGTACTCATACTATTCTGTTGTTGACAAAATGAAAAAGATACTTTTAACAATCGATACGGAATTTATAATTTCCCGAACGGAAATTTTGGGAATAAACGGTTCCAACGGATTGGAAGAAATTCTTTCGATTTTAAAAGAATATAATGTTAAAGCCACGTTCTTTATTGATTACTACGAACAAAAAAAATGGGCCGATGAAATTTTTAAAAAAATCACTTCGTTAATTTTAAATGCCGGACACGAAATAGAATTGCATCTTCATCCAGACGTGTTAGGCGGGCAAGCCTATTTGTGGCAGTACAACAAAGAAGAGCAAACGAAACTTATTAAAGAAAGTATTTCCATTTACAAAAAGTTCAACGATAAACATCCGAAATTTTTTAGAGCCGGTGGTTATTCGGCAAACGACGAAACTCTCGAAGTGTTAAAAGAACTCGGCTTTGTTGCCGATTTATCTTTTCAGCATAAACAAAAAAGATGCAAAATATCTCCGGACATATTTTCGTATATCAATAAAATTGATTATGCAAAAGACTTGCTTGAAATTCCCACAACCGTTTACAAATATAAATTTATAAAAGAACAATACAGCTCGATTAATTTCGAATGGTCATCACTTAAGGAATTAAAAGAGATAAGCCGGCAAATACAAAATTCCAAGCTTGATTACTTTGTAATAATGATGCACAGTTTTTCATTCCTGAAACGTTGGGATAGAAAACGCTTTACGAAAAACAACAGACAAAAAAACAAATTCAAAAAATATTTGGCATTTGCAAAAACAAACGGATTTGAATTTGTAACCGTTTCGGATTTTCATAATTCGTTAAAGTCCAATAATATCAACACGAACGGAGATTTTATTCCGCAAATAAAAAACCCGTTTATTATTCTAAACGGAGTAGTGGAAAAAATAAGAAATAAATTTATTTTAAATAAATCTTTCCGCAGAAAAATTTTATCTTCCTTTTTTGCGGGAATTCTTTTTTTGTTATTGTTATTCTATTTGATTTTATTCAATTATTTTTCTCCCGGTTACAAAGAAGCAAACAACATTACAATCGATACAACCTCTTGGAATAAAGATGATAACATTTCCACAATTGAAAATTATTTTATTGAATTCAACAATTACAAGTCCATTGTTACAAACTACAAAGACAAAAACGGAATACTTTTTCGCAAACCGTTTAGCGATACAAAAAAATACAAAATGAAACCCGGGATTGATTCACTTTATATCGCTACCGATATGAGCGGAAAAATAATTAAAGATTATACTAAATTTATTGAGACAAACGATTCGTCTTACTACAAAGAAATTATTTTGTTCAGTGATTGGCTTAATGAAAATGCCGTTGTTAAAAATAATTTTGCCGTATGGCCTTATCATTTTAAATTTACAAAATATGATTTGGATTACGATTGGTGCGGCGCTTGGGCTTTGGGAAATATTCTTTCGGCAATTTCGCGTAGGATAGAATTAACAAATGATTCTTCATTTGTAGAACTTGCAAACAAAACGGTAAATTCTTTTCAAACAAAAATTGAAGACGGAGGAATTTTATTTATTGATAAATCCGGGAACTATTGGTTTGAAGAATATCCGGCACTTCCGCCGAACCATGTATTGAACGGACACATAAACGGACTGCTCGGTTTATACGATTATTGGCGAATAACAAAAAACGATAAAGCAAAAAAATTGTTTGACAAAGGAATTAAAACAGTAACGGATAATCTTGCTAAATACGATGCGGGCTATTGGAGTTATTACGATTTACAATATCCTTACGTTGCGGATTATTTTTACCACAAAGCAGTTCACATTCCGCAGTTAAAAATACTTTATCAAATAACCGGCAAAAAAATATTCAGAGATTATGCGGAAAAATGGAATAACTATTTCAACGAACCTTACTACACGCTTTACAAATTAAAAATGATTTACGACGGTTTGCACAGAAGATTTACTTACAAATCGTTTTTTACGCTTGGGAAATAATACTTGACAATTCATAATATTATTTTATATTTCGAGTAATATTTTTACTCGTTATATAAAATGCTAAAATCACTTATTACATCCGAAACAAGAATTAAACTTTTACTTAAGTTTTTTCTAAATCCAAAAACCAAAGGATATTTACGCCAACTCAGTTCCGAATTTAACGAATCGACAAACGGAATAAGGGTTGAACTTAACAAATTGGAAGAAGCAAAAATTTTACTTTCCGAATTTAAAGGACGTAATAAAATTTATAAAGCAAATTCATCTCATCCTTTATTTAACGAACTTAGAAACATTGTTCTGAAATCCACCGGTATTGATAAAGTGATTTCCAACATTATCAACAAAGTCGGAGACGTTAAAACGGCATTCATTCGCGGAGATTATGCAGTTGGAAACGACAGCGGTTTAATTGATTTGGTTATTGTGGGCAAAGACCTTAACAACAAAGAAATTACACGAGTAAAAAACAAAACGGAAAAATTAATCGACAGAAAAATTTCAATTCTCCTTTTAACGCC
>CAZTYP010000080.1:0-4556 GCA_964617555.1 uncultured Melioribacteraceae bacterium
TTCAATTCAAATTATACGAAAGATGAAATTCTCAAATACGCCGCTACCGTTGAAAGACACAGCGAGCACCCGATAGCACAAGGAATATATAAAAGTGCGGAATCCGTGTTTGAGGTTAAGGAATTTAAATCAATCCCCGGTCGCGGTGCTCAAGCTATTGTAGAAGATAAATCGGTCGGCGTTTTCAGTCCGGGATATTTACGGGAAAATAATATTAACATCACAGACGAAAGAATTAACTCCTTATCGGAACAAGGTAAAACCGTGGTTTTCGTATTGATTAACGATAAACTTGTCGGGGCAATTGCATTGGCAGATATAATTCGGGACGAATCCAAAAAAGCGATTGCGGAATTTAAGAAACTCGGGATAAAAACAATTATGCTAACGGGTGATAACGAAAAAGTGGCAAAATACGTTGCTGATGAAATCGGCTTGGACAGATATATTGCAGAGGTTTTACCTGACGGGAAAGCGAAAACCGTAAAACAAATTCAAAGTGAAGGTTTTGTTGTTGCAATGACTGGCGATGGTGTTAACGACGCACCGGCATTAGCCCAAGCCGATGTAGGTATTGCAATCGGAGCCGGCACAGATGTTGCCGTAGAAACTGCCGATATAGTTTTAGTTAAAAGTAATCCGTTGGATGTTTTATCCATAATAAAATTAGCTAAGGCTACTTACAAAAAAATGGTTCAAAATTTAGTTTGGGCTACCGGTTATAATGCAATTGCTATTCCCCTTGCAGCAGGAATTCTTTACGGTTACGGTATTTTGCTTAGTCCAGCTGCCGGTGCAGCTTTAATGTCGCTTAGTACCGTAATAGTAGCTATTAATGCAAAGATGTTAAAAATTGATTAATAAAAATAAAAGAGTGCAAAATGGCTTACTGTTTTTCAAAAACACTTGATTCAACTTTTGATGAAGCTTTTAAAAAAGTAACCGAAGCACTATTCGAAGAAGGTTTCGGAATTGTTACAGAGTTTAATGTTACGAATGCTTTCAAAAATAAATTGGGCATTGATTTCAGGCCATACAAGATCTTAGGAGCTTGTAACCCGCCTATTGCTAAACAAGCAATTGATGCGGAAGATACAATCGGTACAATGCTTCCATGTAATGTTGTTATCCAACAAACGGAAAATGGTATTAAAATTACCGTTGTAGATCCTGTCGCATCGATGATCGCAGTAGAAAATTACGATGTATTACAAATTGCAAAGCACATACAAGAAAAACTAAAACGAGTAATGGAAACAATTTAATAATGATGGAAGACGTTAAACGTATTATTATCGTCGGTGCGGGTTTTGGTGGCTTATATGCAGCAAAATACCTTTTGAAAACAGGAGACAATATCCACATAACTTTAATCGACAAAAAAAATTATCATTTATTTCAACCGTTGTTGTATCAGGTAGCTACCGCTCATCTGTCTCCCGAAGATATAGCATATCCGATTAGAGAAATATTTAAAAACGTTAATAACATCACGGTGTTAAAAGAAACTGTGAGTTTAATCGATTTAGATAAAAAAGTCGTACACGTGGAATGCGGCATATTACATTACGACAAACTGATTATTGCCGTTGGTGTAAAACCCGATTATTTCGGAAATGATAAATGGGCAGAATACGCACCTTCATTAAAAACTTTAGAAGACGCATTGTTAATCAGAAGGAAAATATTAAATGTTTTTGAAAGAGCCGAATCGGAAAAACTGCATCCATGTGAACCGGCACCATTGAACTTCGTTATAATCGGTGGTGGCCCAACGGGAATCGAATTAGCCGGCACACTCGCGGAATTAAGCAAATATTCTCTCAAAAATGAATTTAGAAATATAACCCCTGAACGAGCAAAAATTTATATTGTGGAAGCCGGTAAAAATATTTTACCCGGTTTTTCAAAAAACATAACTGAAAAAGCTGAAATTTCATTAAGAAAATTAGGTGTGGTTATTAAAGCAAATTCTTTGGTAACCGGCATTGAAGATACAAGATTAACCATAAAATCAAACGGAGCCGAAGAATATATTGAAAGTAATGTGATTTTGTGGGCGGCTGGAGTCAACGCTAAATTTATCAATCCCAAAATTTTCTCATCTAAAAAAATTGAATATGATAACAAAAGGAGAATAAAAGTAGCTAATAATTTATCAATTCCCGGATATGCCGATGTTTATGTAATCGGAGATTATGCAAGCCTGCTAGATAGTAACGGGAAGCAATTACCCGGCACAGCACCGGTGGCAATCCAACAGGGAATTTTTGCGGCTAAACATATAACAAAGAAAATTAATTCTCCGTTCAAGTATAATGACAAAGGGAGTTTAGCCGTTATAGGCAGAAACGCTGCCGTAGCTAAATTCAAGAGACTGGAATTCGGTGGTTTTTTAGCATGGATTATATGGGTATTTGTGCATATCAGTTATTTAATAGGCTTTAACAATAAATTATTAGTTCTAATTAAATGGGCATGGAATTATATTGTTAGAAAATCAACCGCAAGAATTATTTATAAATTAAAAGGTTAATTATGAAAAGAAGAGACTTCATAAAAAAAACTGTTTTTGCAAGCGCATTTTTTGCTATGCCAAAATTTAATATAAATCTAAAAGCTTATAATAAGTTAGACGGGACAAATCCTCTTAGATTTCCGCCTGTTCTACAAACAGGTGATTCTTTAACATTGGATTATTCAGAAGTAGAAATATGGCCTGGTACTACTTCCAACGTTTTAACATTAAACGGAAGCTATCCGGGGCCAACTGTGTTATTAAAAAAAGGCGAAATATTTTCTGTTGAATTTGTAAACAAACTTACCGAAGAATCAACCATTCATTGGCACGGGTTGCTTGTTCCCGAACTAATGGACGGTCAACCCAAGGATGCAATCGCGCCCGGAGAAAGCTATACTTATACTTTTCCTGTAATCCAAAACGGCGGAACATTCTTTTATCATTCTCATGCTCATCATTTAACCGCCAAACAAGTTTATTTAGGACATGCAGGATTTATTATTATTGAAGACGATATAGATCTCGGTCTTCCTACCGGTGAGTTTGATATACCTCTGTTAATTCAGGATAGACATTCAACTTACCAACCTAATATTACGTATTCACCTACTAATATGGATATCATGCATGGATATCTAGGGGATATCCCATTAATTAATGGCACACCCAATGCTTATTTGGATGTTCATAAAACACTTTACCGGTTCCGGATTGTAAACGGTTCAAACGCCAGAGTGTATAAATTGGCTTTTTCAGATAATTCTTCATTTTATATATTAGCAACCGATGGTGGATTGAAAAGTGAAGTGCAACAAGTTAGTTCTGTATTTTTATCCCCAGGTGAAAGAATTGAAATATTGTTTGATTTTTCAAACTATTCGATTGGCGATTCCTTGTACTTCGAATCCCAAGCATTCAACAGTATCGGGAATCAAGGACTTCAAATGAATTTATTAAAATTTAACATTACGGGAAACAAATCTTCCGAGAGTGTTATTCCGCAAAATTTACCCCCGCTTGAATATTATGATTTTAATCAGAGAAAAAGGACAAGAAGCTTCACATTGACGCAAGGAATGATGCATCAAACCGGTATACATAGAATAAACGGATTAAGTTACGAACTAAACCGTATAGATGAAATTATACCTTTTGGAGAACTTGAAGAATGGCGAATAATTAATAATACGATGAATTATCACCCTATGCATATACACGGGGTTCTATTTCAAGTATACGCAAGAAACGGGAATACAAATTTAGAACCGAAAGACAAAGGTTGGAAAGATACGGTTTTACTAAATCCGAATGAAACAGTTCAACTATTGGTCAGGTTTAACGATTACTCCGGAATATATTTGTTTCATTGCCATAACTTGGAACACGAAGATAACGGAATGATGTTGAATATCAAAATCGATGAACCCACGAGCGTGCAAGAAAACGGCGGAATTCAAACCGGATTCGAATTATATCAAAATTATCCGAATCCTTTTAATCCAACTACTAAAATAAAGTTCTTTATTCCGGAAGACGGTGATACAAGTTTGAAAATTTATAATTCCTTAGGGGAAGAAATTTCCGTTTTAGTTAATGGTTTTTTACAGAAAGGATTTCACGAATATACATTTGATGCACGCAAGTATAGCTCGGGCACATATTATTACAAATTAAATTCCGGCAACAACATCAAAATAAAAAAGATGCTACTGTTAAAGTAATGTTTTTATTATATATATCTATTTTTTACTATTTAGATATGTTCGTCCGATTTCTGCTTGCATTCGTCGGAATACTTATGTTCGATTTGAATCGTAACGTGTGAAATGTTAAAATCTTTTTCCAGTTTATTCGATATCTTTTTAATAAGATCGTCGTTTGCATTAACATCCTTAACCGATAGATGTACTGTGAGAGAGTTTTCCGTTGTGCTCATAGCCCATATATGCAAATCGTGAAACTCTTCAACCTCCGGAAGAGAAGATATGTATTTTTCAATTGCCACTCTATCGACGTTTTTCGGTATTGCATCTAA
>CAZTYP010000081.1:0-7345 GCA_964617555.1 uncultured Melioribacteraceae bacterium
AAAGGCAGAAAATTCACAAGAGTTTTCAAGTTCGGATTATAATTTAAGCAGCAGAACAAAGACAAACACATCTGTAAGTTGGGCACCGAGTGAGAATTGGATTAAAGATACAAGTTATCAAACACCGGATATATCAAGCGTGTTGCAGGAAATAATAAACCAAAGCGGCTGGAGCAGCGGAAATTCGTTGAGTATTTTAATAACGGGCAGTTCCGGACGAAGAAGTGCATATTCGTACGACGATGCGAATGGTGTGCCTCCTAAATTAGTTATTAATTATACTACCAGTATGTCAAAATCCGGACAGGGATTTATCGAAGGGAGCAAAATTATTCCTAAAGAATATTCAATAGCAAATTATCCTAATCCGTTTAATCCTTCAACAAAAATTAAATTTGATATTCGTAAATCCGGTCGTGTAAAATTGGCAATCTACGATATACTCGGTGCCGAAGTAACAATATTGGTAGATAAATATATGGAAGCCGGAAGTTATACTTATGCTTGGTATGCAAGGGATAACTACGGAAATCAACTTGCAAGCGGGATATATATTGCAAGAATTAAAGCCGGTAATTTTGTAAAAAGTATTAAATTAATGTTATTAAGATAGGAAAATTTCATATGTGCAACATTTACTTGTTGCACGCTCTTTTTTGTTTTATATTATTACAATTTATTAAAAGGCATTTATGAAAAAGTTATTGTATATAATATTGTTTATATCCTTTAGAGTATCGGTAGGACAAGATGTGGAACTTTTGACCAATACCACAAGATATTGGCCTGCTCCGAAGTTGGAAAAACCGCAATATCTTGTTTCCGTAACCGATCCTACATTCGAAACGAAAATAATTCGTATTGTAGGCAATCCTGGAGAACCGATTCCGAATCCTAATAATGAGCCTAGCTTAACAGGGTTGGTTTGGCCCGATAAACAATTAAGACACGGATATTCCAAAAGAGAACCATGGAATTGTGATCAAACAATGATTTATTTAGACAGACTTTCTGTGGGAGATTCGAAAAAATTGTGGTTGGACGGCGAAACTTACGAAGTGCTGTTTGCACGTGTTAAACCTGCCTCGCGAGTTAGATGGAGTAATAAATTACCTCATATTATGTATTATATAAAAGACGGATTGATAGGTAAATGGGATGTTGTTGAAGATACTACGAAAACCTTAATAAGGTTTAATGAATATACAAGTTGTACATTTGGGGAAGGAGAGGGAAATTTTACAAATGATGATAAAAAAGTGGCTGTTTATGCTAAACGACGAAGCGATAATCATAAAGTAATATTTGTTGCCGATATTGAAAGCGGAATAAAGGGCGAAGATATTGACGTTTCGGATGCAAAAAAGATAAATAATTGTACAATTTCTTCTTTGGGGAATTATGTAGTTGCTATTGGAGATTACGGTTTAGGTAGTGATAGAGTACGAGTTTATAATGCTGTTACCGGTGAAATTTTATGGACGGAAACCGAACGGGGGCGTCCGAGTCATATGGATACCCAAATTGATCAAAACGGCGACGAGGTTATTGTAGGTATTGATAAAAGCAATAAGGGAAAAATAATTAAAAGAAGATTGTCTGACGGTGAAATTACCACTTTGGCAAACGGCTACGCTTCCCATGCTTCCGGCAGAGCATTAAAAAGGCAAGGATGGGCTTTTATCACTTATCAAAACGGGACTGCAATTAGCGAGAGCTATACGTATTATAATGAATTGGTAGCCGTAAAATTAGACGGAACAAGAAATGAAAGGATATGCCATCTTCATTCCAAAAATTTTACTTATGTTGCCGAAGCTCACGGTGTTCCTTCGCCCGACGGTTTAAGGGTTATGTTTGCAAGCGATTGGGATAACGGAACATATCCCGTACAAGCGTATGTTGTTGATTTTAGAGATAAAGTTATTTTGGATGTTAATGAAAATTTAATTTTACCATCGGATTATTCAATAACAAATTATCCGAATCCGTTTAACCCTTCAACAAAAATTAAATTTAATATTCCTCAGGCCGGGAATGTGAAAATTGTGATTTATAATATACTCGCTGAAGAGGTAACAACATTGGTAAATAAATATATGCAACCCGGAAGCTATACTTATCAATGGAATGCAAAAGATAATTACGATAATAATCTTAGTAGCGGAATATACATTGTAAGAATGCAAACTGATAATTGCGTTAAAAGTACAAAAATGATGTTACTAAAATAAATCTAAAATTACTTGTTAAATAATAACGATTCTTTAATAAACGGTTCTCTGTTAAATTTTGCGGAAAATAATTAATCGGAGAGGTAAAATGAAAGCATTATTTGTTTTTATAAGTTTGGTATTCACGGTAATTTCTTGTAAGAACACAAGCAATACAAATGAAAAAAAGTTTATTCATCAATATATTGTACATAATACAGACGAAGAAGAAATAGTTGTTGACGGAATTATTGATGAGCCTGCATGGCAAAAAGCAAAAACAATAAGCAATTTTATTTTACCTTGGGAAAAGGTTAAAGCTCAACCTACAAAATTTAAAGCTCTTTATGATAATCGTAAATTCTTTTTTTCATTTTCCGTTGTTGATACGGAAATAGTTCTTCTCGATTCCATAAAAACGGAAGAAGATTTGATTTATGAAGATAGAGTTGAAATTTACTTTGCCTTTGATAATAAATTGGATAAACCTTATTATTGTGCCGAAATTGACCCGAAAGGTCGTTTGCTCGATTATCGCACAACATTTCCGCGCCAGTTCGATTTTGCAATAGACTGGGGCAAAATAGAAACTGCTGCCGTAATAACCGATAGCGGTTATACGGTAGAAGCCGCCGTCTCTTTGGATAATATGAAAAAACTGGGGTATAAAATTATAGGAAGTAATACCGTATTAAATGTTGCTGTTTTCAGAGCGGATTTTGAAAAAACCGAAAACGATTCGATTATAGAACATTGGCAGGCATGGATTAATCCCAATGTGCCGGAACCAGATTATCACGTCCCGTCGTCGTTTGGTAAATTTGTTTTTAAATGAAAACAGAGGTTGATTTTATGGATACAATTGAAACTTTAGGTTGGTTTGCTCTGGTTATTTCAATTATATATACTTCCTTCGGCTTGCCGGTGCAAATAATAAAAAATTACAAAAACAAATCGACCGAAGGACTTTCTTTTTGGATGTTTACTTTAATGTTTATTACTTATTTGAGTTGGGTGATGTATGCCTTTGCACATACTCCGCCCGATTGGTTTATAATTGTTCCGAACTCAATCGGTATGTTAGCCGATTTAATTATTATGTTTCAATTTATTCTTTATCGAAAACAAAAAAAAATCTTGTTTAATAAATAAAGTCAAAAAAAAAGTGTTTGTTAAAAAAAATATAATTTTAATTGTTTTATTTCTAAGCGGAAATATACTACCTATTTACGGGCAAGAAAATATTACTGAAAATATTCGGAAAAATATTGCGAGAGACGGCACAAACAAAACTTTGAAAGATTTAATCGAAATTGTAACATTCGGTCAAATGGCTAATCAATGGGACGGAGAATACAAGCGGGGCAATTGGGATTCGGTTAAAACTTCAAAATCCCCGAAATTCACATATTGGTGTTATCCTACGGGTGTTACTTTATATGCAATGCAAAGAGCCTATAACATCCTGAAAAAGGATACAATAATAAACTATGTAAATAAATATAATCATATTGCCGCAAATCAGTATGAATATCTCCGTTGGCAAAAATATAAATTCGGAACAATATTTAAAACGGAAGGATTAGGTAAACTATGGCGTTTAAATATGCTTGATGATTGTGGTGCAATGGGAACCGAAATTTTGGAATCGGTAATGCATAATAATTGTAAAATAACACCTCATCTAAAGGAATTGATTAATATTATTGGGAATTATGTTACAAATATTCAAAGTCGGCTTGATGATGGAACTTTTTGGAGACCCAATTCTCCAAACACACCTTCAATTTGGGCGGATGATTTATATATGAGTTTACCTTTTTTAATTAAGTGGAGTGAATATAAAAAAGATTCAACTTTTTTAAACGATGCGGTATCTCAGATTATTAATTTTTCTTCCTATTTGCAAGATAAAACCGATGGTATTTGGTTCCATGGCTATTATGTTAAAAAAAAGGAAAGAACATGTTGCAAATGGGGGCGTGGTAACGGTTGGGTTGCCGTAGCAATTGCCGAGGTTTTATCTTCCCTCCCGGAAACACATCCAGAATATCAAAAGGTTAAAGATATATATTTAAGTCAAATGAAAGGATTGAAAAAGTACCAAGCCGAAGACGGATTATGGCATCAGGTGTTGGACCATCCGGAACTTTCTTTCGGAACGGAAACTTCTTGCAGTGCACAATTTACCTATGCCGTTGCAAGAGGTATAAACAAAGGATGGTTAAAAAAAAGTGAATATATTCAAGTAATTGATAATGCTGTTCGGGGGTTGAAAACAAGGATATCCGAACAAGGTGGTATTAACAAAGTGTGTAAAAGTACATCACTCGGAGATAATCTTGAATATTACAATACCAGACCTGTACGTAATAATGATTATCATGGGAACGGTTTAATGTTGTTAGCTCTTACGGAAGTTTACCAATTGACAAAAAACGGGGTACGTAAATGAAAAAGTTTTTTTTCTTGAATCTTTTGATAATATTGTTTTTTACCGCTTGTAAAAAAGAGATAAGTATAAAGATAGTAAATCCGCTTAATAAAAAGATAATCGATCAGATTGTAGTAATAAAATCCTCAGATTTTGACGGCATTAATATAGAAAAATTATCGGCTTACGATAACAATAAAGAAATTCCTTCGCAAGTAATAAACGGGGCATGCGGAAAAGAAAAAACATTCGGATTTTTAGTAAACCTTGAACCTAAGCAATCAAAAATAATTTATCTTAAAGAAAACCAGAATAAAAAAGAGTTTAACCGGCGAGTTCATGCGGAAATATCGGAGAAAGTCGGTTATAAATTAATTAACGGTGTTTATACCGGGGGTAAATTTGTAAGTGTAAAAAAAACAAAAACTCCTTTTGGTCATAAAGATCATAATTTATATTATAAATGCGAAGGCCCTTGCTGGGAATCTGAAAAAATTGCCTACAGGTTCTATTTAGATCAAAGAAATGCAACTGATATTTTTGGGAAAAAGACAAAAGAAATTGTTTTGCCTAACGTAGGACATACGTATAATAAATCCGGCAACGAAATGTATCATGAAATGGCAGATTGGGGAATGGATATATTTAAAGTCGGAAATTCACTCGGGATAGGTTCTTTTGCCGCTTATGTAAATAACAACATTGAAATGGTTTCCGAAACCGATAGTGTTATTTGTACAATAGAAAACGACGGTCCTATATACGCTTCCGTTAATACAAAATATTACGGATGGCAAATAGGAAACAACAAAATAAATCTGGAATCGAATTTAAGCATTATTGCCGGAAGCAGATTAACAAAGAGTGAAAACAAAGTAACAAGTAACGGAGGGCTGTTTTGTACCGGATTAGTTAAACATAGTGGTACGGAATTAATTAAATCCGATTCTAATGGCGAATGGAATTATATTGCTACTTGGGGCAAACAAACAACAATAAAAAACAATTTGGGAATAGCTGTAATTTTTAATAAAAATTCCGCCGGTAAATTAACCGAAGATAAATTAAACTATATAATTCCACTTAAACCGAAAAACGGAATTATTCAATATTATTTTGCCGCTTGTTGGGAACAAGAACCGGACGGTATAAAAACAAAAAAAGAATTTATTAATTATTTGAATGATGAAATTAAAAAATTAAATTACCCCGTAATAATAAGCAAATAAAGCAAATTTAATGTAGGTGGGAAAAAAAGTTAAAAATAATGTAATCCCAAAATATTTTAATAATTATATTTTACTATTTAAAATTGTAGAGAAATTTTATTAAAAATTTAATTATATTTGCAATTCATCAATTTTTTAGGAAGTTTTTATGAGAGTAATTCCTTTATCCAAAGAACAATTTATAACAAAAGAAAATGTAAGAGATATAGAAATTAACATTCCCGCCCAATGGTGGAACACAACTTTTTCTATTAATTATCCGATTGAAGAAAAAACAATACATTATGAAATAAAAAAAAGACCAAATTTACAATTAATATATCCGAATAATTGGGATATTAAAAGAGGGGACTATCGTGTTAGGGAAACCGGTAATACCAAACATGATTTTGTTTATTACAGAAATTTAAAATTGAAAATTCTTAAATATTCCATTTATCCTGCTATCGTTATTACATCTCTTATTATATCTGCAATTTTAAGGATAGTTGCAAAATTTTAATAAAACAAAAATCGGGCGGATAAGGTGTACGTGGTTAACCGGAACTGCTTCGTGGTCTTATACTTCCGTTACCAAATACAGATTTGATATTTAACTTACTTATAAAACCGTTAGGGTTACTAGCAAAATTATTGTATTGCACCACACCTTGAGAAAGATAAATACAAAATTGCCCGATACTGATAACAAAAAATTAAATTAACTTTGAAAATATTTTTGTATCTAATTAAATATCAAAGACTCTTTAACTGAAATAACTACACGTAAAAATTACTTTCATGAAATATATAAAATATCTTTTTGCGCAAATTTCAAACAATAATTTTCGGTGCAATTTTTGATATACTTTACCATATCTGTTTTGGGATAAAAGGGACATTAGGGATTAGTTGCATAAGGGAAACTTTGACAAAACGGAATAAAATATTATTAACTGAGTTTATCTACAAAAAAATAATCGGCGGGTTTTTATTTTTGCCATAGCATACTTTTTGCCCCCCCCATTTTTAACCCTTTTGGAAACAAAAAGCAAGAAAGGGCATATTTTTTACCGAGAAAAATTCAGCTTTCAAAATTCTTTTCTTTATTTTATAACCATTCCATTTTTACATTATTGAGGCAATTAAATGAAATTAAATAATTCAAAACTTAGAAAGATAATTCATAATTCAATATTCCTCGTTCTTTTCTTTTTTACCTCTTGCGATACCACCAATCCACCCGATAATGGTAAACTTATGCTGACTGCGGAAGATGTAAGTTGCACAGAGGCTTGGTTAAACTTAAAGTCGGATAATATTACATTACCCGCAAAAGTAAATATTATAAAGAACGATTCTACAATAATAACGGCAAACATAAACAGCCCCGATACAACTCTTTACATAGAAAACTTATTGCCGAAGAAGACCTACACATTTCAAACAATCATTCAATCAACCGACCGGAAGAGTAACAGCGTAAGCGT
>CAZTYP010000082.1:0-15995 GCA_964617555.1 uncultured Melioribacteraceae bacterium
TATCATTATTACGGGGAGGTCTTCGTCCATCTTACGAAGTTCATCAAGAACCTCCAAGCCGTTTTGTTTCCCTTTAAACATCAAATCAAGTAAAACAATGTCGTAACTGTTTTTTGAAATTTCATTAATCCCTTCGTTCGGGTCTAATTTATAATTACAGTTAAAATCGTTTCCCAAAAGGATAATTATATCATCAATAAAATTTTTATTATCGTCAATTATCAGTAGTGACGGTTTCTGCATATTTAACTCCTTCAATCATTTCAATTGTAAAAATTGTTCCTTTGTTAATTACACTTTCTTTCACAAAAATCCTTCCGCCGTATTTGTTTAATAATTTTTGCGAAAAATTTAGCCCGAATCCCGTACTTTTGCTTTCGGTAAATCCTTGTTCAAAAACTTTTTCCCATTTCTCTTTTTTCATACCGCATCCGTTATCAATAATATCTATGCATATATGCGGGACGTTGTTATAAAGTATCAAGCGTATTTTTTTCTTTTTTGTATTGGATTTTAGAGCTTTTATGGAATTTTTTACGGCATTATCAAGTATATCGGCAAGTTCATAATTTTTAATAAGTCCGTACGTATTCTCTACAAGATTATCTTCCAAGATAATTTCGATATTATTTTCCGAGGCAATTTTCGAGAAAGATTTTATTATACTTTCCGATGTTTGTATTATGTTGCAAGAAAATTCTTTAAACACTTCTTTCTTTAATTCCGAAAGAGCTTTAATCAATAAATATATTTTTCCCGAAATTTTTTGTAATAATTTATTCTTTGTCGGTCTAAGGGGCTGCAGTTCGGCAAACATTTGCAACAGCAGCTTGTACGATGTTGAAATTATGTTTATTTGAGAGTTTTCTTTATTTATTTTGGAATGAATTAAAAGGATTTGATTGATTGCCGGAGCGGTAAATTTTAAGAATGTGTTTTTTCTCTCTTCAAATTGGTTTAGATAATTCTCTTCGTATTTTTCCAGAGGGTTGGAACAGAATAGATGTAAACTGTTTAGATTTCTTAAAGCCCATTCTCCGTGTGTAAATTGCATTATTTGTGTTAATAAATCGTTGAGATATTCTTCTTCCGATTTCTTATCTGAGGTTTGATATTTTTTAATTATGATAAATATCAAATCTGTAAAAATAAGACCGAAAATTAGTACGGAAACAGGTAAAAAATATTTGATAATTATCGTATTTTCGTTTGAAGTAAGGAAGAGAATTAAATAATAAAGAGAGAGATTTGATACAATAATAATTGAAGTGAGTAATGTGTTCCGTCTAAATTTTTTCCCGGCATAATATATTTCCAAAAAAAGCAGAATAAAACCGAGCAGCATTAAGGTAAAATATATATGAACGGTTTTACTTGTAATTGTTGTATAAATAAGGCGAGGTAGTAAAATCAAAGAAGATAGGAGTTGCGTGTTTTCGTATACCGGAATAATTTGTCCGGCGGAAACAGATTTTAAAATTTTTGTTTTACCTCCGTAGAATTTTATTTTAACATCATATTTGTTTTTTGAATTTACTCCGAAATGTATAACGGGCGAATTCTGCGAATTGATTCCGGAGTTGAAACTGCCGCTTTGTTTAAAAGCTATTAATTTTGAAGAATCGTTCAAACCGCCTTCTTTATAAACATAAATTTTTGCATGCAAACCTACGCTGTTGGATTTGCTTCCGTTTAAAATAAATTCCAAGAAATTATTGTTGTTTAAATTGTTAATCCATAATAGGTTTTTACCGTACGTTGTTCCCAAAATATCCAGGTCTCCGTCGTTATCAATATCTCCGATTGATGTGGAATAAACGAACGGAGATTTAATGTTAAAGCACTCGGATTGGTTAATAAATTGCTTGGCGGAATCGTTAATTAAAATTATGTTTTCGGCTTTATTTAATTTTTTGTTGGTGATAAAAATATCTGTATAGCCATCGTTGTTAAAATCTCCGAAATTTAAAGATTGTTGAGTGTTCGAAATAAAATTAGAGGCTTCCAATTCAACATTAACAGAAGATTTGGTAAAATATCCGTTTCCGTTATTGTCATAAATAATTAAACGCATTTCATTTGTTAAAATAAAAATATCCAAATCACCGTCATTGTCATAATCCATGCCCGCACCGGCATTTGCATCATATTTCGGAAGAGGATTAAAACGTTTATCCGTTTCGTTTATCCAAGTTGTACCGTTGTTAACAAGTAGTTTATTTAACCGCCACATGGTAATAAGAAAAAAATCGTTTTTGTCATCGTTGTTAAAATCGGCAAATGCGGAAGATATGTTCCATCCTTTCGATTCGTTAAAAAGTGATGTGTCCGGTTCAAATTCCGTAGCCCATAATTTGTTTTTGAAAAAAAGTAGTTTGCCTGATTTCGGACCTTCGCCGTAATAATAAGTTAATGAAATATCCAAATCGCCATCCATATCATAATCAATGGCTTTAACGCTTCTGGGGTTACGTATTTTTATAAATTTACCCAAATTTATATGAGCCGTCTGAATAAATTGGGATTTGTTTGAGAAAATATTTAACCATGTTGATACCGAATCTAAGGTTATTGTAAACAAATCCGGCTTTTTGTTGCCGGTAAAATCTGCAAAATAAAATGTATAAGGACGTTGAAGCGAGAATAAATTTGAAGAAGCGGATATATCTAACAAGGGCGAAGATGGTATGTTTTTGTAAAGTCGGGATGCATAATGTTTTGCATTGTATAGAATAAATATATCCAAATTAGAATCGGAATCGTTTTGTATAAAGGCGGAGCCAAGTGCCGTAATATTGGATATTCCGGGAATATTATAATCGGGTGCCATATCAATAAAGTAATTTGAAACGGATTTTGTTCCAATATATATTTTTTTCGTTAACGTTGTAATCAAAATTGTATCGCCAAAAGTTGTATAGCCGGATAGGGGGATGGAATTTGGAAAGTTGACTATAATTAACGAATCGCCGTGATTAACCGAGAGCTTTCTGAAACCGAAATCTTCTTTTTCCGGTTCAGTGTTTAATTTGTTTTTGAGTGTAATCCTTTTCAGTGTGTCGCATTCAATTTGATAAGTTTTGTTTTTAATATCGCGTACAATTAATTTCCCGTTTTCTAATTCCATAGAATGTACTTCATTATATTTATTGTTCGGAAAAGGAATGTGAGTAAAAACTTTTCCGTTGTATTTATATATTCCTTCCGCTTTTACAATAAGATATATTTTTTTTTCGGATATGGAGAAAATATAATTAATGTGGTTTTCAATCTTAGAGGTAACGGGTATAATTTTATCGTTAACCAATTTTAAAAAAGTTCCGAAATTTCCATAAAGATAAGTGCAATTATTAATGTTTTTTATTCCGTGTACCGGAGTGGGATTAATATATTTGAGTTTTTTCCATTTGCCTTTTTCGAGAATATAAAAATGTGTTTTCCATTTTGTATCCATACATGCAACAATAAATTTATTTTTTTCTATTTCTCCCCATATGTAACGTGCATAATTGTTTTTCGGTAATGAATATTTTTCCCATTCGGCATTTTTATGATGAAACAGATTCCCGAATTTATCAGTAAGATAAAAATTATTGAACGACTTGCCTGTTAAAAATGTTGTGGAAGTTTTTGAAGGAGAATAAAAAACCTTCCATTTGTAGATGTTGTTTTTTGCTGTGTTTACGGAAAGGAGAAAGAGGGAAAATAAAAATATTTTTGCGGAAAAGTTCATTCGGACCTAAGTATAAGACTTTTAAATATACGTATTTATATATGAATAAAAAAAAGGTGTAGTAATTTAACACTACACTGCAATCCGAAAGGGCTACATCCATTTTTATAATAACTTTAAAATATTGCAGAACTGACCGGAAATTGTGTTTTTATTTGTGGAATACTATTTGAACTTTGTTGCATTAGAATGGAAAAAGAATATAAAAATATGGCAAAAAAAGATTTGACTTATAAGCTGTGTACTAAATGCAATTTTTTTTGCGGCATTTTCGAAGCGGACATTTATTGCTCTGTTTGCGGAGCACAACTTATTGATAAATGTCCAACTTGTTCAAACAAAATTACAAATCCTTATGCCAAATTTTGTAAATATTGTGGCATGGCATATCCCGGAAAAATAATTACAAAAAATAAATTTTTATAACCGGAGAAAATAATATGAAAAACTTAATATTTACTTTTATACTGTTAGTAGCTCTATATTCCTTAAATTATGCTCAATATACTACGGTGCAGAATGGTAAATGGTGGTATCCAAGTACGTGGTCAACCGATCCGAATGCATCCGCAATTCCGGATTCTACAGATAATGTTATTATTAAACACGATATTAATATTGATTGCGGTGGAAAATGTAAAAATCTAACGGTCAATGCCAACGGTAAACTTCATAACGGAACCGTTAAAGTTTATGGTTCTCTTACTAATAACGGAATAATTACAAGGCGCGGTGAGTGGAACGGAATGAAAATATTTTTAAATGGAAATTTAACAAATAGCGGCTATTATAATGCTGATACCGAGTTTAACGGTATTGCCGACCAAACGGTTGTTTCTACGGATACGTTGTCACTGGGGCGTTGCTATGATAATAATGCCTCCTCGAAAATAATTTTTGAAAACAAAATAATTCTTACGGAAACCTGGCTTTTGCTTAAAAATTCCACATTGGAATTTAATGATTCGTTAAAAATAAAAAACACAATTCTTGACGGAGGAATAATAAACGGACATAATAATGTATTATTTGCCATAGGGCATAAAAATTCTATCGGTTGGGTGGGAGCAGTAACTTTTCATCCGTGTTATACCGAATTGAAAAATTTAAAATTAGGAGGAGCCAATTATCTTTTTGGTAACGGAAATATTGGAGGAGAATATGCACTTGGAATTAAAGAAAATGTTGAAAACATCGGAATAATCTTAAATACTTTCCAAACTTCTCCGGTTCCTGTAGTAATTCATATATTAAACGATTTTGTAAATAACGGAACTATTAATGAAATACAGACCGGAATTAATTTTGAGATTCATAATTCATCTTTTAGTAATAAAGGCAATTTAACCGCTTCTTCTGTTAAGTTTACAGGAACTTGCAGTTTTTTTTCAGCTGATTCTGTTGCAATCGGGGCTTTTGGAGCAAGCAACTCAAGTACTTCGGTTACAATTATTTCAAAAAATCTTATTTTTAAAGATAGAAGCGTTATTGCAGATTTTAACGGCGGGATGTTAAATTTACCGCAAAACGGTCTTTTCAAAACAACTTTTCAATGGAATAATGAATTAAAAAATGTAACTCTTAATGCCAATAATTCCGAAGTAAAATTTGTCCACGTCGGAGAAAACGTATGTATTAAAAATGCAAAAATCGGTGATGTCGAAATTAAAGGCGGAAACTCCTGCACCATTAGTGGGGAAACAGAAGTGCTTAGCAAAGCTTCTTTAAGAAATTTTGGAAGTTATTATCCCCATGTTACAATAGACGGTAATTTTAAAAACTACGGCACAATTACAAATAATTCTACTTCAGGAACTTTGGAATTAATATTTACCGGAAATATTTTGCATGACGGTTCGGAATGGTCAAACAGCAAAACTAAAATTGCCGGCGTTGATAATCAATTTATTACAATTCCAAACAACGCTTTATGGACGGGAAAAGTAGTGCTTGATGCTGTAATAGAGGGCAGTTCTTTTCAATGGCAAAAAGACGGAACAAATCTCAAAGGGGCAAAAGCAAAAGAGTTTTCTCTATATTCCGGAATTAAAACAACAAATTACGGCGTGTATCAATGTGTTGTGGATGGTAAAACTTCAAGACAAATAATTATAGGAAAAGCCTTTCCGTCCGAAGAAAAATTTACAATTACAGATGTGCAAATAAAAAATATCAGCTCCACTTCAACTTTGCTAACGTGGAAAACCTCCGTGCAGGCTTGGGGTTTTATTTTTTATGCCGAAAACAATACGGATAACGGTTATCCTTTAGAAGCAATGGAACCGGAAAACCGGTATGCAACCGAACATTCCTTATTACTGAAAAATCTAAATCCCGGTTTAACTTATTATTTTATTATCGATCAAAATGATCAAAACAGAAATATTGTTCGTTCGGAAGAATTTAGTTTTGTTGCCGGTGATACTTTGCAAGACGGATGTGATTTATTTCTGGAGAGAATAAAAAGTATGAAAAAACTGCCGATTACTCCTGATGAAGAAGGCTCTGTTTATTATGATGCATCATTTGTTTCCAAAGATATTGTTTATGTAGTAACAAATCATAACAGATTATTTAAAACGGTAAACGGAGGAAAAAGTTGGGTAAATATTTCACCCGATCCAAATAAAGATTATAACAAAAAAGGAGCAATGCCAAAAGTCCATTTTTTCAATAAAAATATCGGTGCGGTAGCCTTTTCTGTTGACGACGGTGCAAACGGTTATGATTATTCCAAAGTATTCGGCTATGTTTGGTGTACTACTGACGGTGGTGCAACTTGGTCGGAAAAATTTGATGTAAATCAAGATCAAATTCTACACTTGAAACAAGTATCCGAAAATCTTCTATATGTAAGCGGCCCGGCAAAATATGGTGTTGCAGGATATAAGTGGTTTAAGAAAGTAGTACGCGACGAGAAGGGTAATTATACACTTTCGGATGTTGCGTCAATGCCCGATAGCCGTCCTCACGTTATGTCGGCAGATTGGTTAAATGAGAATGTAGGGGTTGCAATCGGAAAATATAATAGAAGTCCTTACCCAAATCAAATTTTTAAAACTTGCAATGGCGCCGTAACCTGGAGCAGTATTCAGGCAAACTTGCCTCAAGCTGATAATCCAACACATTCTTATAGTGACCAGAGTGTGCAGATGATTGACAGTAGTAATATTGGTTTTGCATATGCCAACAAGGAAGGAGATGAGTATATCACTAAATTTTACAGAAGTAATGATGGCGGTGGCAGTTGGTCTAAAGGAACTTTTGATGTTACCCCTCCTTCGTATCCAAATTTTTATTTCGAAGAAAATGGGGAAAGAGGAATTCTTTCGGGAGCTTCTACGGATAGCAGCAGAATATTTTATTTTACCGAGAATGGCGGTGCAAATTGGAAACATCACGTCTTGCAAGGAATTACGGGCGGACAAATCTTTTTTGCATCCGAAATTTCTTCCGACGGTACAATATGGATTGCCGGTAATAATAACGGAATTTGGAAAAGTTGTGCGAAAGATTCAACAGTTGAGGTTGAAAGCAGCAAAAATATACCGGGAAATTTTGTGCTTATGCAGAACTATCCTAATCCGTTTAACCCGACTACAGTTATTGAATTTTCACTTTCTAAGAGTCTAAACGTATCTTTGATAGTTTATAACAGTATTGGGCAAAAAGTTGCAGAACTTGCAAAGGGTAGTTATAGTGCAGGAAAGCATTCCGTTAATTTTAATGCCACTAATTTGAGTAGCGGTATATATTTTTACAGAATTATAGCAGGGAATTTTGTTCGAACAAATAAAATGATTTTGCTTAAATAGCATAAAATAGTATTAATTATTAAACTTATTATTCATCCATTAACAAAATGAGGTTACAAATGAAAAAGTTATTCTTAGTTTTATTTACACTTTTCTTATTTGTCGGTAATGTGTTTTCACAATCAATAGGAGCGTTTGTCGGGTACGGAACATCGGCTTTTTCCGATTTGGAAAATACAGATCAAGCCGGTTACGTTCCGGTAGGGGCACACATATTATTCGGCACCGGTGGAAATTTTGAGATAGGAGCCGAAATAAATTATGCAGCTGTTCCTTTTACTTTTGATGTACAAGATCCGAGGTATGATTTTTCACTAGGAGAAACAAAAATTGGTCAACTTTACTACGGTGCATTGGCTAAATTTAAAATCGGTTCGGGCGGCGGTATATTGCCGTATATAAGAGGCGGTGCGGGGCTTTATACCGGTAGTATAAAAATGGAATATTCCGAAGAATTTAAAAAAATGTATGAAGAATCACTAGGAATAACACTTGAAGATCAAGAAACCGACTTAAAAAGTGCTTTCGGTTTTAATGTTGGTGGCGGTGCCGAAATCGATTTCAGCAGTAACAACGGAATTTTTGCCGAATTTGTTTATCACTTTGTTAAGCGCGAACTTGATAAAGAAGGAGCAGAATCTTTTACCGCAAATAATTGGGCGTTTCATGTAGGATTCCATTTCGGTTTGTAATATACTAGTAGTAGTTTGTCCTTCTCCTTAGTTATCCGACGGAAGTTACCGCCGGATAACTTCCAAAGTTTTTTTCGGTAACATATCAAAATTATAGTTTCAGAAAAGCAATTTAAAGCTCTGTAAAGGGGTTAGTTAAATATTTAACTAATTATTTTGAAAATTCGTAAATAATAGATATTTTGTCTTTTGGAAAATCGCTTAAATTCACTCATAAAAAGGAGAGACAATGAAAAAAATCAAAAGAATTAGCTTAGCTTCGTTATTAGCAATTGCACTATTGTTTAGCGGATGTTCCGGCTCGGGAATATCAACTTCGTTACTTAGTATTTTAACATCACAGTTAGGTCTTTCGCCAACACAGGCTTTAGGTGGTGCCGGAGCATTATTAACTGTTGCGGAAAATACTCTTGCACCTAATGATTTTAAAAAAGTAACGGATTTAATTCCAGGTGCATCTTCATATCTTAATATTGCAAAAACGGTTGGTGGTGCTACTTCCGCAATGAAATCACTAAGTTCCGTGGCTCCGGTTTTTGAAAAATTGGATATGGACCCTAATATGGCTAACCAAATTGCACCCGTGTTGACCAATTATGCAAGTGCAGCCGGTGGTAGCGATGTTGGCACTCTTCTTTCTTCGGTGTTGAAATAATTATTCGGATAATAAGTCGTTTTAAAATTTTATTAATGTTTTAAAGCGACTTATTTTTATTCCCTTTCTAATCGGTACTTTTTTATTTTGTTGTATAAGTGGCTTCTTTGTATTCCCAATATTTCCGCAGTTTTGCTGATGTTCCAATCATGCTCGTCCAATTGTTTTTTAATAAAAGCACTTTCTGCAGCTTCTTTGAATTCTTGGAATGAATTTGTAATATTTAAAAAATCGTTGTTTTTACTTTGAGAAAAGGGGAGAAGATGTTCAATATCTTTTGCGGATAAAACGGTTTTAGGTACCATTATAATTATCCGCTCAACAATGTTTTTTAATTCTCTGATGTTTCCGCTCCAATTGTTGCCTTTTAATAATTCAATTGCCGAGTTATCAAATGTTACGGCCGGGAAATTGTTTTTTAAGCAAATTAATTCGGAAAAATATTTTACCAAAACGGGAATATCTTCCTTACGCTCTCGTAAAGGGGGTACGGTTATTGGAATAACATTTAATCTGTGAAATAAATCTTCCCTGAAGTTTCCTTCTTCAATCTCTTTTCGCAAATCTTTATTAGTTGCCGTTATAATTCGTACATCAACGGTAATTTTATTGTTTCCGCCAACCCGTTCAATTTTTCCGTCTTCAATTGCACGTAAAACTTTTGCTTGAGCTTGTAACGACATGTCCCCGATTTCGTCCAGAAATATTGTTCCTTTGTTTGCCGCTTCAAATTTACCTATGTGTTGTTTATTTGCACCGGTAAAAGCTCCTTTTTCGTGCCCGAATAATTCCGATTCGATAAGCTCATTTGGAATAGCAGCACAATTCACTTCAATAAACGGGAAATTACACCTGTCGCTTTTGTAATGAATTTCTCTTGCCACAAGTTCTTTCCCAGTTCCGTTTTCGCCGGTAATTAAAATTCTTGCATCGGATTTGGCTACCCGCTCTATTGTGTTTTTAATTTGTTGAAGAGCTCTGCTGTTACCAATCATTTTATATTCCGCTTCCAAATGCTTTTTTAATTTTTCATTTTCTGAAATTAATTCGGCTTTTTCAGCAGCATTTCTTACGCTTATTAAAAGTTTATTTCTGTCAATCGGTTTTTCAATAAAATCGAAAGCACCTAACTTTGTGGCTTTTACCGCGTTTTCCAATGAACTGAATGCTGAAATCATGATAACGTTCGGAGTGAACTCTACCGTTTTCAGTCTGGAAAGGACTTCAAAACCTGTAATTCCGGGCATTTGTATATCTAAAAGGAGTACGGAATATTTATTCCGTTTTAAATGCTCAATCCCTTTTTCTGCATCGGTAAAATATTCTACTTTGTAATCCTCATATTCAAGAATCATTTTTATGCTTTCACAAATTTCAATTTCGTCATCAATAATTAATATTTTTTTCATGCTTTCACTTAAAATTATTTTTTATCAAACCGTATTTTTTTAATGCATCCGACGGAAGTGCATCGGGATTTTTGCGAAGAGTTTTACCGAATAAAAAACCGAGATGATTTGTAATTAAATCCCGTCTGTCAATGCTTCCTTGAATTTCAAACGTATCTTCAAATAACTCCACAAAAATACTCAGAAATTTGGAAAGATTGAAAAATGTTACCGAGTAAGAGAAATATGCATTCCCGAAAAAATGAGCAACTTTATCTTTATCACCAAATTTCGATTTCGGAGAATCAGGGAAAATATTTTTCGGCAAATTAGCTATCTTTTTTTTCAATATTACGGGATTTCCTGAAGGAAGTTTTATATCAAAAGTCATTTTTGTAAAAGGAATGTGAAGCGGCATTTTTCGAAAAGGGAGTGTGATAAACGTTGATGCCAATAGCGTTTCTGCAATATCGTTTTTTTGCAGCATTTTTACTCTTAAATAAATTGTATCTACCAATGCCAAATCGGAATTGTTTTTTTTTAATTCTTTGAATTTTTCTGAATTTATAAAATTATTCATTGAATCTATTACATCTTCCAAATTATTTTCAACAAAAATTTGTGCGTTTATTGTGATATTCAGAAGAAAAAACAAATGTAAAATTTTCATAGTGCTTTTTAGGATATCAAGTATTATCTTTAACACCATAATATAATTTATTTTACTGGGAAAGTCGATGCTAAAAAAAGAATTAATAATATTACTATTATCAATAATTACACTTCAAGCACAAAAATTTAATTTTGAAACTCATTTTGCAACTTTTGAGGGGGAATTAACTGCCGATGATATTTATGAAGTTGATTTCGGTAGATTGGATGCATATGAATTGAAATTACGCGAAGGGGATTATATTAAATTAAAATTAACAGCCGATTTTTTCCCTTTTTTGGCAATAGTTGCTCCTTCAAACGAATATAAACTCTCTTTCCCTAAAGATAATAAATCAATAGTATATTTTGAGGAGGATATAGATGAAACGGGACTTTGGCATATTTATATTGCAGGAGACAGCACGGATACCGGTAATCATACATTGAAAATTTGCCATGTTGCCGCCGATAGTCGTAAACTTCCGGTAAATGCGGATTATACAATATTAACAGCATTCTTACTTTCTCATACAAATACCGACTATTTCTATTTTAGGAATAAAGAGTGTAATATCAAAAACGGAGAATGGAAATTTGTTTTACCTGAGCAGAATCTGTTTGAATCTGGAAAAATTATAATTTCCGAAAACAGAACAAAATTAATTCTTGAAATTCCCATAGATGAAGAATTATTCCAAAAAATTTCAACACAACTATCTTTGTTGCTAAATAAAGAATGGAATGTGAGAAAAAGCGAAAAAGAAATTAAGTATTACGAAATAGAAGGACTAAAAAAAATCATTCTTTCAAAAAACGACAAAAAAATTCAACTTATAATTATAAACGAGAAATAACAACCAACAATCAAAACCACAAAACTACAAATGACAACAAATTAACTATAAATGACAACAAATTAACCACAAACATTTCAAAACCGTTCTGTAAAACACACCCCCTAATACATAAAAATTTTAGCAAATACCCATACTCAACAACACAATAACTTTCATCAATAGAAAATCTTTTCTTAAATATAGGAAAATTGACAAATATTAATGCTGATTTAGTGAAAATTCAAAGATTATGAGTTTGGTATATTTTATGCAAGTGTAACCATGAAAATAACGAGAAAAAAATTGATAACACAAGAAATAGTAAATATCAAACATTTCACCAAAAAAGATATTCTCAATCTTTTAACGACAAAAAAAAATGATGAGCAGAAAAGAATAGAGCTAAGTTATGAAGTTTTATCACACAAAAATTCCGAAGCAATTCATTCGACAGAAAAAATAATTAAAATTTCCAATTATTGTTGTGCAAATTGCAGCTTTTGCAGATATAAGTGCGGAAACAAAACAATTAAACGTTTTCGCTTAAACCGTGAGGAAATAATTAATGAAGTGTTAAAATTATACAATTCGGGATGTAAATCGGTTATGCTTCATTCGGGATACGATACATTTTATAACTCCGATAGAATTGCCTATATAATTTATTCCATAAAAAACCGTTCCGATATAAAAATAACCTTGAGTTTGGGGCTACGAGAGCTAAGTGAATACAAATCATGGAAAATTGCCGGTGCAGATTCTTACTTGTTAAATTTTGTTTCGTCCAATAAAAAAATTTATGAAGAAACTAATTCGCTGGGGAGTTTTAATCAAAGGATTTTGCATATAACGGAATTGAAAAAACTCGGATTTACAGTTGGCTCGGGAAGCATTTTAGGATTGCCTAATCAGACAGTTGAAGATATTGCCGAGGATATTTTATATTTGAAACAACTTCCCATAGATTATGTTAATTATTGTAATCATTTTCAAAAATTAATCGAAAATATTATGGAGGTCAAATTAAATGATAACATAATTGAAAGGGCAATACACGTAACACAAATTGTTTATCCCGATTTGTGCGTAAGAGTTAGTAATTTAACATAATTGCTTAATACCCCTCTCTGATATATACATCTTTTTACTTTGAACCCCTTTTATTATGCATTCCGAAACAATTTAAATAATTTACCCCTATTTTTATAAGAGTGATTATATTTATTATTGAGAAAATGAAAAACACCTTTACGGTTTTATAGTTTAATTAATATGAACTTTGCGGTTATATACAAAATAGTATTGCGAATACTTACAATTATTACAATTGCTTTTGTAGTAAGTATGGGAGTTGCAATAATATACAGCGAATCTTTAACACCTTTCTTATTTTCAACTCTAATATCAGTTACCTTATTGTTGATTTTTCTATATCTGAATAAAGGGAAAGAAATATCGGATATAGGAAGGCGTGAAACATACCTTACCGTATCACTTGCGTGGTTTTTAATTTCTGTAGTGGGGGCATTGCCCTTTCTGTTTTCGGGGCATTTCCTATCGGTAACCGATGCTCTTTTTGAATCTGTGTCCGGATTTACAACTACCGGCTCCTCCATTTTAACAGATATTGAAGCACTTCCAAAGTCAATTCTGTTTTGGCGTAGCTTAACCCATTGGATTGGAGGAATAGGAATTATCGTTCTTGTAATTATTATTATGCCTTCTCTTAAAATAGGTAATTATTCTCTCTTTTCGGCAGAATCTTCTTTGCAAGATAAACTGGTTCCCCGTATTAAGTCGGTCGTAAAAAGATTGTTACTTATTTATGTTGGGCTAACAACCTTTGAAGCCGTGTTATTAATTTTGGGTGGAATGGATTTGTTTGATAGTGTTTGCCATTCATTCGGAACAATTGCAACCGGAGGATTTTCAACAAAAAATGATAGCATTGCAGGATATTCGCCCTATATTCAATATGTTGTAACTCTCTTTATGATACTTGCAGGAACAAACTTCGGAATACATTATTTTATTGTAAAAAGGAATTTCGGGAAAATTAAATATAATGAAGAATTGAAAATTTATTTGTCCATAATTTTTTCAGTGTCAATACTTATTACCTTTATCCTTTATTTTGATACAAGCATAGGGTTGGAAACCGCTTTCAGAGAATCGTTGTTTCAAGTAACATCAATTGTTACTTGTACCGGGTTTGCAACAACAGATTACCTTATTTGGCCTACTGTTGCTTGGGTAATAATCTTTCTTCTCATGTTTGTTGGGGGGAGTACCGGCTCTACTGCAGGGGGAATAAAAGTTGCACGCCATATTGTTGCATTTAAAAATATCAAAAAAATATTTTTTAATTTAATGCATCCGAGAACCGTTTATACTATTACACTTAACAGAAAACGCTTGACCGATAACAATAACAGTTCCATATTGGCTTTTGTTTTGTGGTACATTCTCCTTTTTATTATCGGTAGTGTTTTTCTTGTGCTAACGGGCTTGGATTATGAAACATCAATTAGTGCTATTGCTACTGCAATGGGAGGTATTGGTCCCGGAATAGGGAAAGTGGGACCCGTAAGTAACTTTGCGCATATTACATCCGTTGCAAAATTAATTATTATCTTTTTTATGATTTTAGGACGCCTTGAATTATATGCTGTCCTAATCCTTTTTACCCCGTCATTTTGGAAAAAAGTATAATGCTTTTGTTTATAGAATAAATATTTTCTTCCTTATATCTCTTGTTATATAATTTTGAAAATAGTATTTTTCAAAACAAGTAATAAACAACAATATCCAAAAAAGAGGAGACATAGTATGGAATGGTATCTAAAAGTATTAAAACAATATGCTGATTTTGGCGGAAGAGCCCGCAGAAAAGAATATTGGATGTTTGTTCTGTTTAATGTAATTATTATTGTTTTGTTGGCTGCAATTGATGCCGCACTTGGAACTGACGGAATACTTATGATTTTATATTCGTTGGCTGTTCTTATTCCCAGTATAGCAGTTGCGGTTCGCCGTTTGCACGATACCGGTAGAAGCGGTTGGTGGGTATTAATTGACTTCGTTCCGCTTATAGGTCCCATTTGGCTGCTTGTCCTAATGGTTCTTGATAGCCAGCCCGGAGAAAACCAATACGGACCAAACCCTAAGGAAATATCTATGTCCGAAATAAATTAAACCGGGTAAATGTAATTTTTCACTTTTTAAAATCAACGTGGAAGAACTCTTAAAATATAATCCCGTTCTCTTGGCATTGTTTGCTACGCTGTTTACTTGGAGTGTTACCGCACTTGGCTCGGCAATGGTTTTCTTTTTTAAGAGTATTAACCCTAAAGTGCTAAATTCCATGCTTGGTTTTGCTGCGGGAGTAATGATTGCCGCTAGTTTTTGGTCGTTGCTTGCTCCCGCTATAGAAATGTCCGAAGCAGAAGGGAATATCGGATGGGTACCGGCTGTTACAGGGTTTATTGGCGGCGGTGCTTTCCTTTTTATTGTAGATAAAATTTTACCTCACGTTCATCTTAATTTAAAAACCGAAGATGCAGAAGGAATAAAAACCCAATGGCAACGTAGTATTTTGCTTGTTCTTGCAATAACATTACATAATATTCCCGAAGGACTTGCGGTAGGAGTTGCTTTCGGCTCATTGGCAATTACTCCCGATGCCCCTACTCTTGCCGGAGCTTTAGCTCTTGCAGTAGGAATAGGATTGCAAAATTTTCCGGAAGGGGCCGCGGTTTCAATTCCACTAAGACGAGAAGGTATTTCCAGACTTAAAGCATTTAATTACGGACAACTTTCCGGAATTGTGGAACCAATAGCCGGAGTTTTAGGGGCATATTTAATTCTTGCAATAAAACCGTTACTCCCTTATGCCCTTGCTTTTGCCGCCGGAGCAATGATTTTTGTTGTTGTAGAGGAACTGATTCCCGAAGCACAAACCGGAAATGATACCCATTATTCGACTGTGGGAGCAATGCTTGGTTTTGCCGTAATGATGTTTTTAGACGTTGCCTTAGGTTAAAACCAATATCTCTAATATTGAGTGATAATTTATATACTAAAAAAAACTACGTATTCTTTCCATTTATGTTATTGCCTGAAGTAAGCCTTATGTGGAACGACCAACTAATCCGAAAATACAAAAATCACAAGTTTTCCCGAGCAGAACGGAAAAATCCGTCGGATTACGGTTGTAGTTTGC
>CAZTYP010000083.1:0-43708 GCA_964617555.1 uncultured Melioribacteraceae bacterium
TCCCATTGGTAAAGGTCAAAGAGGATTAATTGTTTCTCCGCCCAAAAGCGGCAAGACAATTCTTTTACAGAAAATTGCAAATTCAATATCACGCAATCATCCCGAAGTACAATTGATAATGCTTTTAATAGACGAACGCCCCGAGGAGGTTACCGATATGCAGCGTTCCGTAAAAGCAGAAGTTATAAGTTCCACATTTGACGAGCCTGCCGAACGCCATGTTCAGGTTGCAAATATGGTAATAGAAAAGGCAAAACGTTTGGTAGAAGCGGGTGAGGATGTTGTAATTTTGCTTGATAGTATTACACGTCTTGCTCGTGCCCATAATACTGTTGCCCCTCACAGCGGCAGAATCCTTTCCGGTGGTGTTGATTCAAATGCATTGCAAAAACCTAAACGATTTTTCGGAGCTGCCCGTAATATTGAAGAAGGAGGAAGTTTAACGATAATTGCTACTGCTCTTATTGAAACCGGAAGCAGAATGGACGATGTAATTTTTGAAGAATTTAAAGGCACCGGTAATATGGAATTGGTGTTAGACCGTGCTTTGGCAGACAGAAGAGTTTTCCCTGCAATCAATGTTAATAAATCCGGCACCAGAAAGGAAGAACTTTTACTTTCGGAAGACGAGCTTAATAAGGTTTGGATATTACGTAAATTCTTAAGTGAATACGATTCAATTGAAGCAATGGAATTCTTATTGGATAAAATGAGAGGAACTAAAAATAATAAAGAGTTCTTGGAAAACATGAACAGTTAAAATATTGTAAAATTAAATTAAGCGGGCTTATCTGAGGATAAGCCCTTTTTTATTAATAGAAAATTAAATTTTTATGAAATTGCTAAAATGAGAGTATCATTGATTAAGCCGCAAATATATATAGTGTTTATAATCTTATTCCTTATTACCGAAATTATTGTACCACAAAAAAGGAAGAAAAACATTGCAACACCACTTAAACAAATGCCTGTATATATTGAAAGTCATATTATCCCCAATGGAAATAAATTCAGATGCGTACTTACCTATAAAATTAAATTCGGTAATCTTTTTTTTATTAAAGCCGAAAAAAAATTCGTTGCAGAATATTCTTTTTCCTTTGAAGTTTTTCAAAAAGAAAAATTTGTAAAAAGAATTTTTTCCAATAAGAAAGTTACAACCGATAAGTATAATAATACGTTAAATAATAATGCCTATTCCGAAGGAATTGTTTCTTTTGATATTACTGAAGGGAAATATTTGATAAAACCCGTAATTCTATTGAAAAATACCGATATAGAAGCAAAGTTGTTACCTTTTACCATTTCAGTTGATTCAACAAATATTTATCAGCCGTATTTCATAAAAAATAAAATCCCCTTATGTAAAGAGGGTAAGTTTGTATTGGAAAATTTGCAGAACTCAATTCCCTTTACTGAATATAAGGTTAATATGCTTATTCCTCTTTATAATAATAACAAGGCACAAAATATTAAAGTTTTGTTTATTCAGGATAACCGTATTATTATTGAGCAAAAAGAATTTAAACATGAAATACTCAATACAGAGCCTCATATATGCGGAAATGAAATTATACTTTCCAAATTCAATAACAAATCAAAAACCAAATTCATAAAAATAGAATCAATTAATTCTAAATTATACGAAGGGAATGTAAATATTGTAATCGAAATAAATGAAAAAAAATTCTCTTTCCCTGTATCGGTAATATGGGATAACAAACCGATAACATTAAGTAATACCGAAACAGCTACGGAGTATTTGGAGATTCTCGGATTATCCGATGTTGCGGATGATATTTTAAACTTTCCCGAAGATAAGAGATATAATGCATTATTCAATTATTGGAAAAAATTTGATGATGATACAACTACTGTATTTAATCCTGCATTGGAAGAATTTTATACTCGCATAGATTACGTTATTACTCATTTTAATTCCGTAGGGAAACATGACGGAATAGAAACCGATAGAGGAAAAATGTATGTTATTTATGGCAAACCGGATAATGTAGAGCGAAAATACAGCAATGTATATAACATAATGGAGATATGGGAATATAAATCTATTGATAAAAAAATATATTTTTCAGATAAAACCGGAACAGGAAATTTTAAAAGGATAAAATAGTAATGAATAATTATATTTTTACATGCGGTGATATTAACGGTATTGGACCGGAAGTGGTTCTAAAAACTTTTAATCAAATTTATTCGGAAGAAAAATATAAGTTGACTTTATTAATTCCCAAAAATGTTTTTCAATATTATAAAGAGTCCATTCCACTTGAATTCCCGTATGAATTTTGCAATACGCTTTCAGTAAATGATTTATCGGACGGAAAAGTAGCTGTTATAAATATTGGTAATACTAATTTGAAAATCGGGGAAGTTACCTCCGAAGCAGGTAAGGCAAGTTATCTTTCTGTAATAAAAGGTTTTGATTTGATTAAAGCGCATTTGGGAAGTGCAATAATTACGGCTCCCATTGCAAAAAAAGCATGGGAACTTGCCGATATTAAGTTTACCGGACACACGGAACTTTTTGCTCATCTTACCGGAATAAAAAACTATTCCATGATGTTTTTGTCCCCTCGTTTTAAAGCCGTGTTAGTAACAATTCATATCCCAATAAAATCCGTTTCGCAAATGATAAACATTGCAATAATTAAAAAAACGATTTTACAAGCCCGTAACACACTTGAATACGATCTAAAAATAAAATCACCGCGAATTGCGGTATTGGGATTAAACCCCCATGCCGGCGAAAACGGGCAACTTGGCAATGAAGAAAGTGAAATAATAACACCTGCCGTTGAAGAATTGCAACAACAAAATATAAAAGTGGAAGGCCCTTTTGTACCCGATGCATTTTTCGGGAAAAAATTACAAAATCAATTTGATGTGGTTGTGGGAATGTATCACGACCAGGTTTTAATTCCTTTTAAATTATTGAATTTTGACACGGGGGTTAATTATACAGCTGGCTTGCCCATTGTAAGAACATCTCCGGACCATGGAACAGCTTTTGATATTGCACGCAAATTAATTGCTTCGCCCAACAGTACAATTGAGGCATTTAACTGGGCAAGGGAAATTGTAAAAAACAGAAATTGTTCTTTATCCAAATAGATAATAGATTGATGAAAAACGACCCTTATAAAATAGTTGCCAATATTTATGATCATTTGATGAAAACTATCAGTTACTATGAATGGGCGCATTATATTACTGATTTACAAGATTACTATGCAACTGAGGCAAAATCCTTTTTGGAAATTGCAGCAGGTAGCGGAAGATTGGCCTTTTACTTAAGTAAACAATTTCAGAATCTGATTTTACTTGATATTTCCAAAAGCATGCTGGATTTTGTGGATAAAAATCTCAAGCGTGTTTGTGCAAATATGACGGCAATTCCTTTCAAAAATAAATTCGATTTTATTTATTCAACATTCGATAGCATTAATTATCTTTTGACGGAAAACGAAGTGCAAAAATATTTTAATGAAATTGCCGAAATACTTAGTAATAACGGTGCTTTTACATTTGATGCGGGGTTGGAAAACAATAGTGTCAAAAATGTTAAACATCTGAATAGGAAAGGGAAATTCAATAATATTTTTTATGTGCAAAAAAGCTTTTACGATTATGAAAGCAAAATTCACATAAATAAATTTAAAGTTATGCTTGAAAATGGTGAAATATTTGAGGAAGTTCATTCCCAGAAAATTTATGACTTTGAACTTTATTTTGAACTTGCGGAAAATGCTGGTTTGCATGTTGTTGATTGTTTTGATGCTTTTACTTTTGAAGATGCAACAAGAGATAGCGAAAGAATTCAATTTATTATGAAAAAGAGAAATTATGCTTAGTTTTAATAATGTAGAGTTTAACTACAAAAATCAGCCGGTCTTTACCGATTTATCTTTTAATATTGATGAGGGAGAATTTGTTTTTCTTATCGGCAAAAGCGGTGCCGGTAAAACAACTTTATTGCAAATGATTTATATGAACATTCTACCTCAAGGCGGATATGTTCAATTCGATAAATTCAGTAGCGATACAATAAAACCCAAAATGCTTCCGGAACTGAGAAGAAATATCGGGATAATTTTTCAGGATTTTAAATTACTTGATGACAGAACCGTTTTTGAAAATCTTGCTTTTGTAATGGAAATAACCGGAGCAAAACGTCGCGATGTTAAACGTAAAGTTTATCAAGTGCTTTCAGAAGTAGGGTTAGCTTACAAACAAAAAAATAAAATAAGTCAACTTTCGGGAGGGGAAAAACAAAGAATTGCAATTGCCCGTGCAATTATTAACGAACCGAAAATTATTATTGCCGATGAACCTACCGGAAACCTTGACCCGGAGACATCAAATGAAATTTTAGATATTCTTACCAAGATAAGTGCCAGAGGCACATCAGTTCTTTTTGCAACTCATAATTATGATTTGGTAAAGCGCTATAAGGGGAGGATAATCCGCCTTAAAAACGGAGTAGCGGAATTTATAAATAACGGCGATGAGTTGTAGTTTGCAAAACTCTTTATATATGCGGTGATATCAAATTACATGTGAAAAACAAAAATGATTTATGCAATAAAGTAAAAAAAACGATATATTAACCTATTACATTTTCAAAATAAAAACGGAGGTAACATTGAAAGTAAAACTACGCCTTTTGATAGTTTCGTTGTTTGTTTCTGCTCAGCTCTTTGCCAGCGGATTTCAAATTAATGAACATGGTGCTCGCGGAATGGCAATGGCAGGTGCATATACGGCATTGGCTCTTGACGGTTCTGCATTATACTTTAATCCTGCAGGATTAACACAATTAAACGGCACACAATTTATGATGGGTACAACATTAATTTCTCCTGCCGCTTCTTTTAGAGGAGTAGCGCCGGAGATTACAGAATACAATATGGAATCTGCTATATTTACCCCTATTAATTTTTACGTTACACATAAACTAAACGACAAATGGTCTTTTGGCTTTGGTGTTAATAACCAGTATGGCCTTGGCTCTACTTGGGACGATGATTGGGTAGGGAAATATCTTGCAATAGAAACGGAAGTTAAAACATTCTATTTTACCGGTGCGGCTGCCTATAAATTTTCCGATAAGTTCTCACTTGGTGTTACCGCATCATATGTTTACGGTAGTGTGGATATATTAAAGAAATCTTCTCTTGCTCCTTTTTCTGCCGATGCAACAATCGATTTATCTGGTACAGCAGGCTCATTCGCTTATTCCATAGGAATGTTGTTTAAACCTTCCGAAAGTTTTAGAATAGGTTTGGATTTTAGAAGCGGTACCGAATTTACTTTTGAGGGAACTGCGGATGTTACCGCTCCCGAGGCTTTGCTTGCACTTGTTCCCTCCGGTAATGTTGAAGCTCCGCTTACATTACCCTATAATGCTACTTTAGGTATTGCCTTTCTTCCTAATAAAAAATTAACTGTTTCTGCAGATTTCCAATATGTCGGATGGTCTTGTTACGATAAAATGGAAATCACATTTACCGAAAAAGATTACGTAAGTACTGCAATAAGAGATTATACCGATGCATGGATTGCACGCCTTGGGGCCGAATATGCTCTTAACGATGCTTTCGATATACGTGGCGGTGTGCTTTACGACAGTAATCCTGTTAAAGACGAATGGTTAGAACCTTCGTTGCCTGATGCTGACAGATTAGGGCTTAATATCGGATTTGGATATAAAATTACTCCTAACCTTTCAATAGATTTAGCTTATATGTTCTTGAGATTCCAAGAAAGAACAATTGAAAATTCTAATGTCGATTATACCGGGGGAGCTGCTGGATTTAACGGGACTTATAATTCCACAGCTCATTTATTGGGAATTAATTTATCATATATTATTAACTAAGGATAGGAGAACTTACGATGAAAAAAATAATTATACTCTTCGCAGTTGCAACTCTTCTATTTTTGGTTGCTTGTGAAGATAGATCAGACTTAACCGCACCTGTTGCTCCAAGTACCGGTACCGCAGATTTTTCCAGATTTGTTACTATTGGTAACAGTTTAACAGCTGCATATCAAAACGGTTCTTTGTACGAAAGTTCACAAGTTTATTCAATAGGTAAAATTATTGCCGATCAGGTTCATACATCTTTTGAACAACCGATTATTTCCGATCCAGGCATCCCAGGAAGATTGGAGTTACACAGTTTAAATCCGTTAACCATTTTACCTAACGGTGGATTAGGCGAAGTGAAAAATGCTGCTTTACAAAAACCATATAATAATTTGGGTGTGCCCGGTGCAATATTATTCGATTTGGTTGATACCACAGATTTTGCACCAAAATCTGTTGCAAGAGGTAATCCCTATTTCCAAATTGTACTAAGAAATCAAGCATTGGGAAAAAGCGTTATTGCACAAGCATTAAATTTAAAACCTACATTTGTTACTTTATGGATTGGCAACAACGATGTTCTCGGATATGCTACAAGCGGGGGAACAAAAGGTACCGATGCTACTGGCAAACTTCCTACCGATCCTAATGTTTTTGCTTTCTTATATAACAATGTAGCTACAGCATTGGCCGATCCTACTGATACAAGAAAAGTTGTTGCTGCAAATATCCCCGATGTTCAAAATGTTCCGTTCTTTACAACTATTGGTCCTAAAATAGGTGCTGCGCTAATTGATGTTATGGCTGCCAATCCTAATGTTGTGGGCTTGTTTTATCAAAAAGCCGGTGAGGGAGTTGCTTCAAGTTATGCAACACCTGAAGATTTAATTGCATGTAAAAATATTTTACTTACATTGGTTTCAAGCCCTTATGCAGGACTTGTTGGGAAACCAACAGGTAAATTTTATAGAGATAATGGAATTGATCCTGCGCCTTACGGAATTGATACAACGCAGGCATTCGGCTTACATCCGCAAAATCCATGGCCAAATGCATTTACTTTGGATGCCGATGAAATTGCGTTGGTTCAAAAAAGAACAGCAGAATTTAATGCGGTAATTAAGGCTGCTGTTGATGCTCATCCAAAATCTTGGGCATTGGTAGACATCAATTCCTTTTTCGCACAAATGGCCGCCAAGGGAATGGTTGTTGACGGAATTAAATTTACAACCGATTATATTACTGGAAATACTTTCGGACTTGACGGTGTCCATCCTACAACAAGAGGTTACGGGGTAATTACAAATGAATTTATAAATGTTATAAATACTAAATTCAATGCCTCAATTCCTAAAATTAATGTTTCTTCATTACCGGCAAGTATTCCGTTAAACCAATAAAGAAGAATAAAAATTAGATTTATTTTAGCCCGCTTTTTTTTATATTAAGTGGGCTAATTTTTTTATCAAAGGGGTTAACATGAAAAATATTATCTCATTTGTATTGCTTCCTTTTTTCTTTATTACAGGTTGTTCATCATTCCAAAAGAGCGAGGTTGAAAACACTAACGGACAAAAAGAAATTTATGTATTTGATGATGTTACTGCAACCGCAGATACGGTAAGCAATAATGCCGCAAAGGAGTTGCCGCCTACAGTGGAAGAAAATCCGAAAATTGAAATGTACCTTGTTCAAGTGGGAGCTTTTTCTTCGGAAGAAAAAGCACAAAATTTTATCAGTAAAATTTCCGATAAAATAAATTACGAATTAAGTTCACATTATAGCAATAAAGTTAATTTATATGTTGTTCAGCTTCCTCCTTTTAGAACAAAGAAAGAAGCCGAAGAAGTAAGAGACGAAATAAGAAGAGTGAAAGAATTAAAAGGGGCATTTATTGTTGTGCCCGATAGTAAATAAATTTAAAGGAGGACAATTATGGCATTTTCATTAAACAAGGTGCAACTTATAGGAAATTTGGGTAAAGATGCCGAAACATCTTTTACTACTTCCAATTTGGCAGTTACCAAATTTTCGGTTGCAACAACCAGAGGTAAAAAAACTAAAGACGGAAACTGGGAAAACGAAACAACTTGGCATAATATTGTAGCTTTCGGACTTAATGACTTTATTAAAGACCAATTAAAAAGAGGTGCAAAAGTTTATGTTGAGGGGAGATTGGATTACCAGCAATACGAAAAGGACGGACAAACAAAATATTATACCAGCATTATTGCCGATTCCAATGGAATTATTCCTTTAGATAGAAAAGAGAGTAATTATTCCGGTTCTTCGGATTCCGGCGGCTCGTTTACCGAAAGTGCTCCGGCTCAAGACGATACATCCGAAGAAAAGGATGATTTACCGTTTTAATCTAAAAAATATTTCTTATTCAAAAAGAGCAATTAAATAAATTAGTTGCTCTTTTTTATTATATTTACTTACAATATGTTAAATTTTATGAGGTCTTCGACTTAGTTGGAAATTGATTTTTTTACGGGGGTAATTTTATTACTCCTTTCATTGTTAATGTCCGCTTTTTTCTCCGGTTCAGAAGTGGCGCTTTTCTCTCTTGATAAAAAACAACTTGTCAAGCTTGAAAAAGAAAATTCAATTTTAAGTAAGTATATTATCATCTTGTTAAATAATCCGAGGCGCTTATTGGTTACCATATTGCTTGGGAATACAATTTTTAATGTTTTTGCAACAATACTCGGAGTTTCACTTGCCGTTTTAATTTCCGATAAATACGGATATTCGAAAGAACTTGTTATTACGTTGCAAATTATTCTGCTTACCGTTATAATTCTGATTATTGGTGAAATTACTCCTAAACTTTTTGCTTCAAAAACTCCCGTAACATTTTCTAAATTGGTTGCTTTTCCCCTTTATTGGACTTCGGTGCTCATATATCCGGTGGCAAAAATTTTAACGGATTCAATTAAATTTCTTGTTTCAAAATTTAAAATCGATTCTTCCGATACCGCATTGCACTCTTCCGAAATTGCTGAACTGGCCGATTTAGGTAAAGAATACGGTTCGCTCGAAGAGGAAGAACACGAGCTAATTCACGGGCTGGTGGATTTTAAAACAATTATTGTTCGCGAAGTAATGACCCCGCGAGTTGATATTGTTTCCATACCTAATAATTCCGATTATGATGAAGTAATTGAAATTATTAATAAATCGGGTCATAGCAGAATTCCTATCCATAATGACGGGTTGGATAATATTGTAGGAATTCTTTACGCAAAAGATGTTTTGAATTATTTGGATAATGAAGAAGCAAGAAAGAACTTTAATCTCGGAAATATTTCACGTGAGGCAATGTTTATTCCCGAAACAAAATTAATAAGCGAACTTCTTAAAGAATTTCAAGAAAAAAACATGCACATAGGTATTGTGGTTGATGAATACGGCGGTACAGCGGGGTTGGTTTCTTTGGAAGATATTTTGGAAGAGATTGTTGGAGAAATTCAGGATGAATATGACCACGAAGATAAAGAAATAATAAAATTAAAAGAGAATAAATTTATTCTTTTGGGAAAAGTTGATATTGACGAAGCAAGTGAATTGCTTAATGTTGAGTTACGTGGTAAAGATGATGATTACGACACAATCGGCGGATTTATATTTTTGCAAGCCGGTAAAATTCCCGAAAAGGGATATAATTTTAATTTTGGCGGGTATAATTTTAAAGTAATAGAAATTGAAAATAATCGTATTTCAAAAGTTATGGTAACTAAAATAGATGATGCTAAGTAATTAAATTTTCCAATACAAAATTAACTTTTCGCAATTTTTAAATGAAACTCGGTTGTATATTAAAATTTATTGCAATAATAATTGTTCTTCTCGGTACGTCGTTTTATGTTTACGATAAATACGGCAAAGAATATATTGCAGAAAAAAAGGAAGAATTCAAGAATGAAATAATTAAACAAATTAATAATGAATTGGAAAAATTTGAACAGAAAGAAATAGATGATAAATTGAAAAAAGAATTTGATGACCTAATTAATAAATTGGAAGAGAAAAAAGATGAATTAAGTAATATGGAATTTGAAAAAATATCAAATAATTTGAAAGAAATTGTAGAAGAAAAAAAGTTTGATAAAAAAAAATTGGAAGATTTACGTAAATTAATTGATACAACAAAAAATTAAAAATATTGTAACAGATTGCCGGATAAAAAATGAAAAATCAAAAACGAACGGAATTAAAAGTAGGTATTACCGTAATTGTTTCAATACTTATTTTACTTTGGGTACTCGGTTGGGCTAAAAATTTCAGTTTCAATTCCAATCAAAAAAAAATTTCCGTTGCATTTAATAACGTTGCCGGCTTATTAGTGGGAGATCCAGTTTCCGTACAAGGAATAAAATCGGGGTATGTTGAAAAAATTTATTCAAAAGATAATTCCGTTATTGTGGAACTCTCCTTGTCAAATTCCACAAATTTAAAAGAGGACTCAAAATTTTCAATTCTTATGATTGACTTGATGGGAGGTAAAAAGGTGGAAATTTATCCTGGTGTATCTCCAAATGAGATTGATTATGCCAAATTACAACATGGAGAGTTTCTTGGCGATATTTCCACGGCAATGGCTACTTTGGGTTCTGTTGAAAATGATTTGGTTGAGGTAGTAAAAGAAATAAAAGTTACCCTTAAAACATTTAACAAGTTGGCATCTAACCCCGATTTTATTAATGAATTGCAAACCGGTGTTAAAAATTTGAATGCATTAATTATTAAAACCGATAAATTTATTTCAACTAACGGCAAAGCTGTTTCGGAACTTATTAAAAAAAGTAATAGTTTGGTTGAAAACTCGAATACATTTATTATTGATAATAAAAACAATATTAGTGAGTCTATAAAAAATATTAGTACATTGATAAAAAACACTCAAAATCTGGTTACCAAACTTGACGGTATTATTGAAGAAACAAAAACCGGAAAGAACAATATCGGCAAAATAATATATGATGAAAAATTTTTTAATGACTTGACCGCAACCATTGAGCAACTGAAAAAATTAACCGAAACTTTTAACGAACAACTTAACAATGAAGGATTAAAAGTAGATGCAAGTATTTTTTAAAATATTATTGGGAACATTATTAATATTTAATTATTCACTTACTGCAAAATATAAAGCACCGGTAAGGGCAAAAAACGGAATGGTCGTTTCAGCCAGCGATATTGCTTCGTTGGTAGGAGTTGAAATTTTAAGACAAGGCGGTAATGCAATAGATGCCGCCGTTGCAACAGGATTTGCTTTGGCTGTTACATACCCTCAAGCCGGAAATATAGGCGGCGGCGGTTTTATGGTAATTCATCTTGAAGACGGAACAAATACAACCATTGATTACAGAGAAAAAGCCCCGGCTGCTGCTTTCCGTGATATGTTTTTAGATGAAAACGGTAACTATGATAGTAATAAAAGTACAGAGGGCGGACTTTCATCCGGTGTGCCTGGAAGTGTGGCTGGGATGTTGTATGCACTTAATAAATACGGAACAATGACCATTAAAGATGTTATTCAACCTGCAATTGAACTTGCTGCCGGCGGTTTCCCGATCGATTACAGATTTGCAAATGCTTTAAATAGATTTTCCGATGAGTTTCGTAAACACGAATCAACAAAAAGGATATTTGCAAAATCCGACGAAAATTTTATTGAAGGTGATTTATTTATTCAGGAAGATTTGGCTAAGACACTTATAAGGATTAAGAAAAATGGTAAGGACGGATTTTATAAAGGAGAAACAGCTAAGCTTATTGCCGAGCAGTCAAAACGCGACGGAGGTTTTATAACTGAAAAAGATTTGGAAAATTATTCTCCGGTTGAAAGGGAACCGATAATAGGAAACTACAGAGGTAATACGATAGTTTCAATGGGTCCTCCTTCTTCCGGTGGCATTGCTTTAACGGAGGCATTAAACTCACTTGAAAATTTTTCGTTCGAAAAAAAAGATTGGGCAAGTAGTGAATATATTCACACTGTTGTTGAAGTATTGAAATATGTTTATGCTGATAGAGCCAAGCATTTGGGAGATGAAGACTTTTATCCTGTCCCCAAAAGGTGGTTAACTTCCAAAGAGAGAGGAAAAGAGATTGCTTCAAAAGTAGGAGAGAAAGCAAAACCTTCCAATGAAATTTCTCACGGAACTCCGCCTCCGGAAGAGAGCGAACAAACAACACATTATTCCGTTGCAGATTCTTACGGCAATGCCGTTAGTGTTACCACAACTCTGAATTCCACATTCGGTAATAAAATTGTTGTTAAAGGTGCCGGATTTTTGTTGAATAATGAAATGGACGATTTTTCCGCAAAGCCCGGAACACCTAATCAATACGGATTGCTTGGCGGTGAGGCAAATGCAGTTGAACCTAACAAACGAATGCTTAGTGCAATGACTCCGACAATTGTTCTAAATTCCGATAATAAACCGTATTTAATTATTGGAGCTCCGGGAGGTTCAACGATTATTACTACTGTTATGCAAATAATATTGAATGTTATTGATTTCGATATGGATATTTCCGAAGCAATAAGTTCGCCCCGTTTTCATCACCAATGGAAACCTGATAGAATAGATTATGAACGTTATGGAATGACAAAAGATGTAAAAGAAAATTTACTTAGGCGAGGGCATCACATGGGGAAATTACGTAGCCTTGGCAGAGCAGAGGGAATTTTAATTGATTACAAAGAAGGAATATTTTGGGGGGCATCGGACCCTCGTGGTTACGGAGAAGCGGAAGGATATTGAAAGATGGTTTTTGGTGTTGGAATTGATTTAATTGAGATAGAGAGAATAAAGAAAAGTATTGAACGTTTCGGTGAACGATTTTTAAATAAAGTTTTTACCGAGGACGAAATAGAATACTCCTCGTCAAAAGGCTTGCCGTATCAACATTATGCGGCACGTTTTGCGGCAAAGGAAGCGATTGCAAAAGCTCTTGCAACCCCGGATAACAAAGGATTTAGTTGGCACGATATTGAAATTTATAACGAGAAAAACGGATATCCTACCCCGGTATTACATGGTAAAGTGAAAAATATTCTCGGTAATGACAAGGAGATAAAAATATCAATCAGTCATTCCGAAAATTATGCTACGTGTGTTGCAATTGTTTTTTATAAAAGTTAATTATTATTTGTAATAATCGATAAGTCCCGTAAAAGCCGGACTTATTTACTTTACAAGTTTTTCAAATAATCAAACATCAACCTAACTCCAAAGCCTGTATTATATTTTTCTGTATAACTTCTGAATTTATGTTTTAGCGATGGTCCTGCTAAATCCACATGAGCATAAGGAATTTTATCATCAACAAATTGTTCAAGAAATTTTGCTGCTGTAATTGCACCGCCCCAACGAGGGCCCAAATTACTTATATCGGCAATATCACTATCCAATTGTTTTTTAAACTCATCCATGAAAGGCATACGCCAAACAAGTTCAAAAGTTTTATCACCACTGTTGCTTAACTTCTCGGCAATTGAATTATTCTTTGTAAATATTCCGGCAATAAACTCTCCCAACGAAATAACAATTGCTCCCGTAAGAGTTGCAAAATCAATTATTTCAGTCGGTTTTTCTTTACAGGCAAATTCCAAAGCATCGGCAAGAATTAATCTTCCTTCGGCATCGGTGTTTTTCACTTCAATTGTTTTTCCGCTTGCAGTGGAAATTACATCTCCGGGTTTGTATGCATTTCCCGAAATCATATTTTCAACAGCCGGTACAATGCCTATTATTTCAACCGGTAAATTGTTTAATGCCGCCGAGTAGATGATTCCCACAACTGTTGCGGCTCCTGACATATCTCCTTTCATCTCAAGCATTGCATCTGTTGGTTTTAATGAATAACCGCCCGAGTCGTAAGTTACTCCTTTGCCCACTAATGCAATCTTTTTCTTTGCTTTCGTTTTAGGCTTGTAGTGCATTTTTATTAAATACGGAGAATTTTCACTTCCTTCCGCAACCGCAAGCAGAGAATTCATTTTTCTTTTTTTCATTTCTGTTTTGTTAAGTGCGGTAACGGTTATGCCTGCTTTCGGTAAAAGTTTTTTTATGCGTTTAACCAATTCTAACGGAGTTAAAGTAATTGCCGGCTCATTCGATAAATCTCTGGCAAGAAAAACACCGTGCATTAATTTTTCGGAACTCGCTTTAGCTTTATTTACAAATGGCAGATTTTTCCCGTTTAGATTGACGTTTAATGTTTTTATTTTTTTCTTATTCGTTTTATATTTATCGAATGAATAATTGCCCAATAAAATTCCTTCGTGGAAAGTTTGGTAGTAATAAATTTCATCATCAAAAAAATCATTAAAAATTTCATATTCCGGAATTTCAATTTGGACGTTTTCAATTTCTTTTTCGTGAAGCGAAATAATAATTTTGGAAAGAGTTTCCCTGAAAATATCAACGTTAAATTTGTTGTTTGGAAATACTTTTTTCAGGAAGAAAAAATCCGGTTTCCCGGTGTGGTTAAAAAATTCGATTTCATTTTTTTCTTTGTCTAAAAAACTTTTTAACATACTGTTGTTTGGTAAAATCGAATTTTCTTTAAGATAGTTAATGTAATCTTGTTTTAAATTATTTTCGTTTGTAAAAAACTTTATTAATAATGAATTCTGTTTTTTTGCAAAGTTGTTTTCCTTTGCAAAAATTTTCAAATTGAATAACATTTTAAAACTCCTTATAGATATTTTTTCAGATATTCTTTTGCTTTGGGTATTATTAATTTAATTCCTTCATCAATATTGATATTGTTCATTCTTAATCCTGCAGCAAAGAAATGTCCTCCTCCGCCAAACTCTGCTGCAAGTTTATTGACCGGTATTTTTGATGATGAACGTAAACTTGTTTTAAATCCGTTTTTCAATTCAAAAAAGAGAAGTCCTATTTCGATATCTTTAATGCTTAAGGTATAATTAATAAATCCTTCTATATCTTCTTCTTTTGAATCGGTTTCCTGCAAGTCTTTTCTTCTTATTACCATATAAGCAATTTTATTATCTCCAACCACTTCAAGTGAATTTAATGTTTTCCCGAGTAGTTTAATTCTGTTAAGACTTCCTTGTTCGTAAACATTATGGTGAACTTCTTTTGGAATTACGCCCGCTTCCAATAATTCCGCCGCAATTTTATGAAGCTCCGGAGTTGTTCTTTCATATTTAAACGAACCTGTATCCGTAACAATGGCAACATAAATGGGAAGTGCATAATTGTAAGTTAATTTTAAGTTAAACTTTTTAATAAGATAATAAATTAATTCCCCGGTAGACGCACTGTTGGTGTCAATTATGGAAAGCGAATAAAAATTTTCGGGAAATTCGTGATGGTCGATACAAATTTTGACGGCGGTGCTTTCTCTAATATAATTTTCAAGGGATTTTGTTCTGTTCAAACTGTTTAAATCCAAAGTAAAAATTACATCGGCATTACTAATTAACTTGAGGTGTTCTTCCGGATTAAATTGCAAAATTTCCTTATCGTAATTGAGCATAAATAAAAGATAATCCGGAGTAGCACTATGGTTTATAATTTTTACATTTTTCCCGAGATCTTTTAATAATCTTGCCAAAGCCAACTCCGAACCTATTGCATCTCCGTCGGGGTTTACATGAGTTGTAATTACGAAACTATCGTATTTATTAATTATTTCGATTATTTTGTTGTATGTGTTATTCATTATTAGTCAAATTATTTATCATAAAAAATAAAGGCGAAGAAAATCTTCGCCTTTAAATATAAGAAAACGAGAAGAGGTTTTAGCAGAAAAGAAAATCTTTTCGCTATTATTTTATTCCACTTCCCAAGTGTTTCCGCTAAAGAGAAGAGCTTCCAAATCTCCTTCTCCTTTTTTTGCAGTAACCGTTTCAATTTGTTCTTCTACCAATTCATCGTAGGTTTTTTTGAACACTTGTCTGAAAACCCCGATTGGTGTAGGTAAATCCGGATGGTCTGTCATATGAGAATAAATGAATGCTCTTACAGGACTTTCATCATTTTCGTCATGTATCAATAAATCTTCAACAGTATGGCGTCCGTCGTTTAAATCAACAACAACGGGGTTAAAACCTTCAAGCTTAATACCTTTGTCCAAATTTTTCCCGAAAATTAACGGTTCGCCGTGTTCAAGCATAACAATATGTTCGGCTTTTGTTTCTTTATCGGTTAATTTGGAATATGCCCCGTCATTAAAGATTACGCAGTTTTGATAAACCTCCAAAAAGGCTGTTCCTTTATGTTCGGCAACTCTTTTAATCATTGCATAAAGATGTTTAGGGTCTCTATCTAAAGAACGTGCAACAAAAGTTGCTTCGGAACCAAGTGCCAATGTTGTTGGAGTAAACGGATAATCCACACTGCCGTAAGGTGAACTTTTTGTTATTTTACCTTGTTCGGAAGTAGGGGAGTATTGACCTTTTGTTAAACCGTAAATTCTGTTGTTAAAAAGAATAATTTTCAAATCGATATTCTTTCTGCAAGCATGAATAAAATGGTTTCCACCGATAGACATTAAGTCACCGTCTCCGGCGGCAACCCAAACCGAAAGTTCGGGATTAGCAACTTTAACACCTGTAGCAATTGCAGGGGCACGTCCGTGAATTCCATGAATTCCGTATGTATCCATATAATAAGGGAATCGTGAAGAACAACCGATACCGGCAACCATTACAAAATTTTCTTTTGGAATTCCAAGAGTTGGCAATACTCTTTGAAGTTGAGCCAATATGGAGTAATCACCACAACCGGGGCACCAGCGTACGTCTTGGTCCGATTGGAAATCTTTAGGTGTTAATTTCATCTCTTTTACATCTATTTTATCAGTCATTTTTGCCTCCAAGTATTTCTGCAATTTTCTCGGATATTTCCGATACTTTCAAAGGTAATCCTCGCATCTTATTAAATTGAATTACCTGTACCAGAAATTTATCTCTGAGAAGTTTTGCCAATTGACCCAAGTTGTTTTCGGGAACTAATACTTTATTGAATTTGGAAAGTATTTCGCCAAGATTTTTTGGGAAAGGGTTAATGTACCGTAATTGAGCACGAGAAACTTTATATCCCTTTTGTCTTGCTGTATTAACGGCTTCAATAATGGAGCCCATTGTTCCACCCCAACCAAGTACAAGTAATTCACCTTCCGTATCCCCGTCAATTTCCAAATCGGGAATGGAGTTTTGCATATTTTCTATTTTTTGTGCCCGTATTCTTACCATCAAGTCGTGATTTTCGGGGTCGTGGCTAACGTTACCGGTAATGTTGGCTTTTTCCAAACCGCCTAATCGGTGTTCCAAGCCGGGTGTACCTGGTATTGCCCAAGGGCGTGCGAGATTTTCATCTCGGTCGTAAGGGTGAAATCCTTCGGGATTAGTAACTTGTTTAACTTCAATTTTTTCTAATTCATCCATATGAGGAATTCTCCACGGCTCGGCACCGTTTGCAATGTATCCGTCGGTTAAAAGAATAACGGGTGCCATATATTTAAGTGCAAGCTTAGAAGCTTCTATTGCCATGTAAAAACAATCAGAAGGGCTTGTAGCCGCAATAACGGCAACCGGAGCTTCGCCGCTTCTTCCGTACATTGCTTGAAGTAAATCGGCTTGTTCGGTTTTTGTAGGCAATCCGGTACTGGGGCCGCCACGCTGAACATTAACAATAACAAGCGGAAGTTCGGTCATAACAGCTAATCCGGCAGCTTCTGTTTTAAGAGCAAGCCCAGGTCCAGAAGTTGTTGTTATTGCCAAATGGCCTGCAAAGGAAGCTCCGATTGAGGAAGCAATTCCTGCAATTTCGTCTTCGGCTTGAACTGTTTTAACACCAAAGTGTTTGTACTTACTTAGGTGGTGTAAAATGTCTGTGGCAGGCGTAATAGGGTACGAGCCCAAATATAACGGCAATCCGCTCAGCTTACTTGCAGCAATAAAGCCAAGGGCTGTTGCTTCGTTACCGGAGATTGATCTGTAAGTGCCTTTCGGTAATTTTGCTTTACGTATTTTATATCTGGAGGGAAAAATTTGTGTATTTTCTCCGTAATAGTAACCGGCTTTCAAAGCGTTTTCGTTGCCGCAAATTACGGGGTCTTTACCTTTAAATTTTGTTTTTGCCCAATCCAATGTTTTTTCTAAAGGTTCATTAAAGAGCCAATACATTAAACCGAGTGCAAAAAAGTTTTTACTTCTTGTAACTTCTTTCGGTTTTAAGTTGCAATCTTTAAGCGCTTCAATGGTTAAGCTTGTAATCGGCACGGGATAAACTCTGTAACCTACGAGGGAATCATCTTCTAAAGGATTAGTTTCGTATTTTGCCAATTTAAGATTTTTTGCATCAAAAGCATCTTTATTAACAATAATAATTCCGCCTTTTTTTAGATTTTTAAGATTTACTTTCAATGCGGCCGGGTTCATGGCAACCAAAACATCGGGGCTGTCGCCCGGAGTATGAACATTACTTGAACCGAAGTGAAGTTGAAAACCGCTAACACCGTATAATGTTCCCAAAGGTGCACGAATTTCCGACGGGTAATCGGGAAGAGTATTTAAATCATTCCCAATGTAAGCTGTTGTGTTGCTAAATTGCGTTCCGGTTAATTGCATGCCGTCTCCGGAATCGCCTGCAAACATAACGGTAACATCATTTAATTCTCTGATTTCTTTACCGTTTTTTTCTTTTTCTGCCATTGTTTTTTTAACTCTTTAGTTAATTAAATAATTAGTTTATTGCATAAAAAATAATCGTAAAAAATAAATATTACTAAATTGATTTCCAACAAAAAGAAGAGATTATTTCACGTTTTTTATTATTTTTATCATTTTTTCGGGTTCAACAAAGCCGGTAATTCTGGTTACCTCTTTTCCGTTGGAATTTATAAAGATAATTGTGGGCATCCCTTTTACATTAAACTGTTTTCTAAGTTTTGTTTTTTCATCCGATATTGATTTTGTCATATCAACTTTTAATGCTTTGAAATCGGAGAGAGCATCAATTATGTCTTTGTCGGCAAAAGTAACGGCATCAAGTTCTTTACACGGAATACACCAATCAGCATAGAAATCTATTATTATTTTATCATTGTTTTTCAATGCGGTTTCATAAATTTGAGGTGAAAATTTTTCCCAATTCGGTTCGTGTTTTTCTATGGGCCATAACATCCATGCCGCTACAACAATCATAAAAACTGAAAATAGAGATTTAAAAATTCTGTAACCCTTAACATCGTTTGCAAGTTTATCTATAAACAATAAATAGATTCCGCTGCCAATTAAAAAGAGAGGTAATAAATAATGGGCAACTACATCGGGCAAAATAGGGTTAAGGAAATAGATTGCCATTCCTATTAAGATAAATCCGAAAATATTACGAACACCCTCCATCCAAAAGCCGGCACGAGGCAAGGATTTTATTCTGCCCGAAAAAATAGCGAGGAACAGATAGGGGGTACCCAATCCTATAGCCAAGAAAAAGAACATTGTAAATCCGTAAAGCACATCAGCTTTTGCTGCAACATAAGTAACCAATCCCAAAACAAAAGGTCCTATACACGGGGCGGCAACAATACCCATTGTTAACCCCATAAAGAAAGCACCGAAAATTCCGGAACGCGCCCCGCCGGCTTTTGCAACCAAGGCATCGGGAGCTTTAATTTCGTATAAGCCGAACATGCTTAATGCAAGTACAACAAATATTGCGGCAATAAAGATAATTACTATCGGGTTTTGCAGTAATGCTCCGAATACCGCTCCGCTTAATGCCGTTACAACACCCACAACGGAATAGGTAATAGCCATACCGAGAACATAAAGTAATCCCAAAACAAAAAGCCGACTTGTTTTTCCTTCACTTTGTCCTCCAAAATATCCTATTGTTATCGGGATAAGAGGATAAACACATGGTGTTAGGTTTAGAGCCAATCCTCCGAGAAAAACGAACAAAATGCTCAATAAAATTCCGCTCGATTCAAGGGTGGAAGCGATTCCGCTTTCATCTTTTTTTTGCTGTGCAATTTCTTGTTTGGTATAGTCAATATCTATTTTTGAAAAAATATTTTGGTTTATTTCATTCAGCTGTGTGGAATTATCAACAATAGTGATTACTAATGTATCGCGTGCAGTTGAAGGAGGCATGCAACTTGCGTTATTACATGCTTGATAGCTTATTTCGATAGGAATAATAAATTTTCCCGTTGAAACGGAATCCGGAATTTTAATTACTGCGCCGATAAATTTTTCTCCTTCGTAAACGGAAACAGGTTCTTTGGAAAAACCAAATGTAACATCTTTTGCTTGGGGATATTTTACCGAAATAACTTTTACGTTTTTGTTTTTAATTTCCAGTTTTGTCGGAATTAAAAAATCGTCTTTTGGTGTGTGAGAGTTTATGTGATATTCCTTGTTAATATTGAGTTTTACGGCAATTTTTATTTCGCTGTTAGGTTGAACTTTATCGAATGAAGAAAATACTTCGGTTGTTACAAATTTTGTATTAAAACCGAGTTGAGCATTAACTGATGAAATGAGAAGTAAGAGAAAGAAAATTATGTTTGAATATTTTTTCATTTATTTCCTTTTATTTTTTTGTTAAATGTTTTATTACAAATCTAAAAATAAATTAGTTCCTAGTGTATAATTCAATTTCAACATGCTTTTAATTTAAAGGAGTTGAATGAATTATTTTTTCCTCCATCCCTGCACTATTGGTATTCGTCTCCCGTATCCGAAAGATTTTGTGGTAACACGCAATGCCGGAGCTGCTTGGAATCTTTTAAATTCATTCCGATCAACCATTTCCAAAATGGTATATACGGTTTCGGAATTCCCTATTTCGGAGATAATTTCTTCGGCATCTTTGTTTTCTTCGAGGTAACGGCGTAAAATATTATCCAATAATTTGTACGAAGGTAAAAAATCTTGGTCCGTTTGTCCATCTCTTAACTCAGCAGAAGGAGGTTTATTAATTATTTCGTTAGGAATAATTTCTTTGTTGCGGTTTATATATTTTGCAATTTTAAAAACATCGGTTTTATATACATCGGCAATAATGCCCAATGCACCGTTCATATCTCCGTATAGTGTTGCATATCCTACTGCCATTTCGGATTTATTGCCGGTAGTGCAAAGCAGGTAATTAAATTTATTTGCAACTGCCATCAGATATAATCCGCGTATTCTGGCTTGAATGTTTTCTTCAGTAACATCAGGACTTTTTCCTTCAAAAATCGGAGCAAGCGTTTCAAGTATCTTATCGGCTACAGGCTGAATTGAAAGTTTATCGGCTGAAATTCCGAGATTGGCAATTAATTTTTCGGAATCTTTAATACTTCCTTCGCTGGAATATTTTGAAGGCATCATTAACACATATACATTTTCTTTCCCCAAAGCTTGAACAGCAATGTATGTAACAAGTGCGGAATCTATTCCGCCGCTTAAACCGATAAGAGCTTTAGTAAACCCTGTTTTAACGGCGTATTCTTTTAAACCGTACGTAAGGGCATTTAAAACTTCTTCTTCCATTCTTCCTTCAATCTCGGTTATCGGTGTATATTGCTTTTCCGTATTGTATATGAAAAAATCTTCGTCGTAAGTTTTACCCAACATTTCCAATTCACCTTCGGAATTAAAACACATGCTGCCGCCGTCAAAAATCAAATCTGTTTGTCCGCCTGCAACACATACATAAGCAAGTGGTAATTGATTTGTTTTGGTAAGAGTGGAAAGCATTTCGTAGCGTTCTTTCCTTCTGCCGTATGCATAAGGAGAAGCGGAAATATTAATTAATAGTGTTGCCCCTTTATCAACAAGACGCTGCACGGGGTCTTTATAGTATCGACGACGTTTCCAGTAATCCGCATCATTCCAAATATCTTCGCATATGGATATTCCGAGTCGTTCGTTTTTGAATTGAAAAACGTAAACATCCTTTGCCGATTCAAAGTATCTTACCTCGTCAAAAACATCATAATTAGGTAATAAAGTTTTGTGTTGTGTAAACTGAATTTTTCCGTCAAAACAAAGCACTGCCGAGTTATATAATCCGGTTCCCACGGTATCGTATTCCTCTGTTATTGTGCCGAAAATCAAACCGACTTCGCCTGTTTTTTCGGCTATTTCTTTTGTTGCCTCGGTAACAACATTACGAAAGGATTGCCTTTCAATTAGATCTTGCGGAGAATAACCTGTAATTGTTAATTCCGGAAAAATTACCAGATCGGCATCAGCTTCAACGGCTTTTTTATATCCGTTAATAATCTTTTGTTTATTGCCGTTTATATCACCAATTATGGTGTTCATCTGACAAAGTGCTATCTTCATTTAGCTGCTCAAAATTTTAAAATAAAAGACTATAAAGTTAAGTAAGAATAAAAATTATGGCAATAAGAATATTAATTAGGGGTGTAAAGTTTCGGAAGAAGTTATCTTATTCATTAAAACAAAAAATGAACCGGTTTACATAGTTTACTAATGAAATTCTCAAAAACAAAACGGTATGAATAATACAGAGTAAGGATGTTTACAGAATTTGGGAATAATGATTTCTTACTTTTAATAATTCCCGCAGAATATTCTTTAATAAAGGTAAAATAATAAGCTTTACGAATATAAAAGAAACGGCACGGTTATTGTTCATAAAATTTAAGTTAACTAATATTAAAAAATTAGCTTAGAACAATAATTGGAGTAAATAATGTCATTAATAATAGTAATTGACGATGACCCCGATATTTTGGAAACTACAGAGATAATTTTGAAATCGGAAAATTATGAAGTAATTACGGTTGATAATCCTTCTGAGGGATTTGAGACGGTAAAGAAAGAAAAACCGGATTTAATAATATTGGATGTAATGATGGAAGAACCTGACGACGGATTTTTTTTAGCGCAAAAATTTAGACGAGAGGGAATAACGATACCGATATTAATGTACACATCAATTTCAAAAGCAGTGGGGATGGAATTTGGTGCGGGAGAAACGGTGCCTGTAAACGAATTTGTGGAAAAGCCAATTTCATCCGAAGAATTATTAAATAAAGTTCGGAAATTAATAAATATGGGAGAGTAAAATGTTAGTATCGGAAAAAACATCGCTTGCCGAAGAAGTTGAACAGCTTGTTGAGCAATACGGTAAAACACGCTCTGCTTTATTACCTATTTTGCAGGGAATTCAAAAAAAATATAAATTTATTTCCGATTATGCACAACAAGAAATTGCTCGCCACCTTAAAATCCATCCGGTTGAAGTATTCAGCGTTATTTCCTTTTACGGCTTTCTTAATTCCGAACCGAAAGGCCGGAATATAATCCGAATATGTAAAACAATTTCTTGCGATATGAAAAACAAATTGTCCGTTGTGGAAGCTATAGAAAGAGAATTGAAAATTAAAATAGGCGAAACAACACACGATAAAAAATTTACATTGGAGTATACAAATTGTCTTGGTTTGTGTGACAAAGGGCCGGCAATGACAATAAATGAAAATGTTTATACAAACTTGTGTCCCGAAAAAGCAGTTCAAATTATACACGAAACGGAGGGGTAGATGAAAAAGAGAACCGGAGAAGGTAAAATTTTATTTTCCGCTTATGAATCTGGCAAAGCAATAAAAAAAGCAATATCGTTAAACAGAGACGACATTTTATTCGAATTAAAAGAATCCAATTTAAGGGGACGTGGTGGAGCGGGTTTTTCTGTTGCAACAAAATGGATGCTTGCATCTGCTGCAGTTGCAGACTCAAAATACGTTATTTGTAATGCCGACGAAGGGGAACCTGGGACATTTAAAGACAGAGTATTATTATCGGAGTATCCCGAACTTGTTTTTGACGGAATGGTTATTGCCGGTTATACAATAGGTGCGAAAGAAGGCATAGTTTATTTACGAGGTGAATATGAATATGTCAGAAAAGCTTTGGAAAACCATTTGGAATTAATGCGGAGCAATAATTTATTAGGGAACAATATTCTCGGTAAAGAAGGATTTGATTTTAACATTCAAATCAGAATGGGGTCTTCGGCTTATGTTTGTGGCGAAGAAACCGCATTAATCGAATCTCTCGAAGGTCGTAGAGGCGAGGCACGCAACCGTCCGCCTTATCCCGTTAATACGGGATATTTGGGCAAACCTACCATTGTTAATAATGTTGAAACGTTAAGTATTATTCCTCATTTAATTTTGAAAGGGGGGAAGTGGTTTAAAAAATTCGGAACGGAAAAATCATCGGGGACAAAACTTTTTTCGGTTTCGGGGGATTGTGAAAAGCCGGGTGTTTACGAATGGGAATGGGGTATTACAGTTAACGAAGTATTAAAACGAGTGGAGGCAAAAAATACAAAAGCCGTTCAGATTGGTGGAGCTTCAGGCAAATGTATTCCGAAATCTGAGTTTAACAGAAAAATTGCTTACGAAGATTTACCTACGGCTGGTTCCGTAATAATTTTTAACGAAAATAGAGATATGTTGAAAGTGCTTAAAAATTTTATGGAGTTTTTCGTAGAGGAATCTTGCGGACAGTGTACCCCTTGTAGGATAGGGAATAAAAAACTATTGGAAGGAATTGAATTAATTGAAAAAAACGATTTTACTTTTTCCTATTTAAATAAATTAAAAGAACTCGGTAAAACAATGCAAATAACATCCAAATGCGGGTTAGGACAGTCATCACCAAATGCATTTATTTCAATCTTGGAAAATTTCAAAGAAGAAATATTCAGCTATTGAAATAAAAGGAGCTAATCAGTAATAATAAATTTTAATCGGAGTAATAATGGAAACGAAAACAACCGTAAGAGCACCTGGGAGTCAACGACCATACAAAATAAACAGCCCCGAACATCCGGAATATATCGGCGGAAGTGTAACAATTGAAATAAACGATAAAAAAATTTCCGTTCCTTTCGGAACAACAATTCTTGAAGCGTGTAAACAAAATAATATTCATATACCAACTTTGTGTCATCACGATGATTTATGTGTTGCCGGCGTTTGTAGAGTTTGCGTTGTAGAGGTTGAAGGTATGGGAACATTGCAAGCATCATGTGCTTTTCCCGTAACCGCTCCAATTAAAATTAAAACCGCTTCCCCAACAGTACGTAAAGCACGCAAGCATATTATAGATTTACTTATAAGTGAACACTATGGCGAATGTTATTCATGCGTTAGGAATTACAATTGCGAATTACAAAAATTAGCAAAAGAATATGGTGTTGACCGATATAATTTCGGTCATGTTGAAAGCAGAAAGCATACTGTGGATAACTCTTCTTTTTCCGTTGTGCGGGATATTGATAAGTGTGTACTCTGTTTGCGATGTGTGCGTACTTGTATAGATTTGCAAGAAGTGGGCGTATTGGAAGCCGTAAACCGCGGTTACAATACATACATCGGAACATTTTTGAATAAACCGCTTGCCGATGTTATTTGTATTAATTGCGGGCAATGTATCAATCGTTGTCCTACGGGAGCATTGCACGCAAACGACCCGCGTGATGAAATTTGGGAGGCAATTGATAATCCCGATAAGCATGTAATAATACAAACTGCTCCCTCGCCTCGTGCTGCAATTGGCGAGGAATTCGGTTTGGAACCGGGGCATTCTTTAACGGGAGAACTTAATACGGCCTTACGCAGAATAGGGTTCGATAAAATTTTCGACACTAATTTCTCTGCCGATTTAACCATTATGGAAGAAGGCACCGAATTGTTATTACGTCTTTACAATGCTTTGGTTAAGGGGGAAAATGCCGATAAAATACCGCAATTTACTTCATGTTCTCCAGGATGGGTAAAATACCTTGAGCATTTTTATCCTGAGTATATTGATAATTTAAGCACGGCAAAATCACCACAACAAATGTTCGGGGCAATCATCAAAACATTTTATGCCGAAGAGGCCGGTATTGACCCTGCAGATATTGTTACTGTTGCAGTTATGCCTTGTTCCGCAAAAAAATATGAATGTAAGCGTCCCGAAATGAACGATTCCGGTTATCAAGATGTCGATTACGGATTAACAACACGCGAACTTGCTCAAATGATAAAAGAGAGCGGAATATTTTTGCCTGAACTTAAAAAATCCGGATTCGATGACCCGTTTGGCGAAGCATCGGGTGCTGGGTTAATTTTTGGGGCTACCGGAGGTGTGATGGAAGCGGCTTTAAGAACCGTTTTAGAATTAATTACCGGGAAAAAGATTGAAGATATTTTTGAAAATGCAAATATAACACCCGTGCGAGGATTTGACGGAATACGCTATGCCGAAATTCCCGTTACTGAAGTTGGCGAAGTACCGGAAGTATATAAAAGGTTTTTTAATGATTGGAACTGGCTTAAAGGTGTAACATTAAAAGTGGCGGTTGCTCACGGAACCGCAAATGCAAAAAAAGTTTTGGAAGATATAAAAGAAGGAGGAGTTTTTAGTAAATGCCATTTTATTGAGTTTATGGGGTGCCCCGGAGGTTGTTTGGGCGGCGGTGGTCAACCAATCCCAACAAATGCGGAAATTAGAGCAAAACGTGCTGAAGCTATATATAAAGAGGAAGCTGAACTTCCGGTTCGTAAATCTCATGAAAATCCTCATATAACTTATATTTACGAAAAGTTTTTAACGGAAGGTCCTTGCAGTCGTAAATCCCATGAATTGTTACATACCTCTTATATTAAAAGAGGAGCATACATTGCGTAAGTAACAGATAATAAAATAAGAATTAGTTTATGATTAATTTAATACCGGCTTGGATAGAAACAAATGAAGCGTTTTGGAACTCGCTGAAAAGAAGAAATCTTTTTTTAATAAAACTGAGATTTGTTGCTGTTTTTATGTTATTGGCATTTAATTGCTTTTACGAATACCTTGTTAATATTGAGCTTTCGGAATTTCAGCATAATGGCATAGGAATTATTACACTATTATTGCTCATCTACAATATATTATTTTATTACATACGAAAAAGAATAAAATATCAAAAAAGCAAATTCACCCCTCTGCATTTTTCATTACTTCAAATAATTGCCGATTTATTTATGCTTACATTATTAATAATTATTACGGGAGGAATCGAATCTCCGCTTTATCTTTTTTATATTTTTCATTTAATAATTGGCAGTTTAATTCTTCCGGGAGCAATTATTTATTCAATTGCATCTGCTATAATTGTAATAATGTTTCTTATTTCCGTGCTGGAACTTGACGGAATATTACCACACTATTGCATAACGGGTATTTACAATGCGGAGTTGTACACAAACTTCGGCTATGTTTTTACATCACTTTTGTTTTTTAATATGATGGTAGTAATTAGTGTTTTTTTAACAAACAGAATTGCTACTCAACTTTATTCGCAAGAAAAAAAACTTTATAATGCTTTAAGAGAGATAAAAGATGCAGAATTGAAAAAACAAAAGTATATTATGGGAATTGTACACGAAATAAAATCTCCCATAGCCGCAAGCAAATCAATTATTTCTCTAATTACGGAAGGATATGTTGGCAATATTCCCGCTAAAATCAAAACCAAGTTGGAACGCGTAATTATTCGTTTGGATGAAGGGCTAAAATTGATTAACAATATATTGAAAATTTCCCGCTTACGATTATTAAACTATAAAATTGTTGACCTCGTAGATGTTCCAGTATTGTTGCAAGAGATAATTGAAAAGAATAAAGAACGTTTTGATGAGAAGAACACCATAATAATAACCAAAATTAAAGGGAATAATAAAAAAATAAAAGGGGACGGTGAATTATTGAAAATGGCGTTTTCAAATTTAATTGCTAATGCAATAAAATATACGGGAATTAATGGGCTTATTAAAATTGTTTTGAATTTCAATAACGATTATTTGTTAATAACCATTTGCGATAACGGAATGGGAATCCCTGAAAATGAAAAGGAAAAGATATTTGAAAATTATTACAGAATTAATACCGGAAAGCAAAATGCGGAAGAAGGGACAGGGATTGGATTGGCTTTGGTGAAAGAAATTATTATTCAACACAGAGGAAAAATAGAAGTCAATAGTCCCTCTAATTTAGGTACAGAAGATAATCCCGGAACATGTTTTAAAATAACTTTGCCGTTTGAATTGGAGGAAATAAAAAAGGATAATAATAAAATCTTTTCTGTTAATGGTGTATAAAAAAAACTCTACAAGCGTTTTTGTTGTACACCCAGGAGGATTCGAACCCCCAACCTTCTGATCCGTAGTCAGACGCTCTATCCAATTGAGCTATGGGTGCATATTTATGAAAAATTGAACTGCTAAGATAGTTTATTTGATTGTAAATTTCAAAAAATTATTTTTTTGAATAAAATATTTTTCTTGACAAATACGACTAAAAACTCTACTTTAAAAGAGTTAAATAGGTCTATATATAAGAATATATGTTTTTTCAACATCCCAGCCGCGTAATAATTAAAAAAATAATAAATAATTAGAGGTGTGTTATGAAACTGAAAAATACTTATATACGAAGTTTTTTCTTATTCACATTTTATTTTTTCAGCATTTCAATTTTTGCTCAAACAATTACAGTTACATCCCCTAATGGAGGAGAAACTTGGTTGCCGGGTTCTACCAATAATATTGAATGGACTCAATCCGGACTTACTGCCGACGGTGCAACTAATATTCAATTAGACTATTCTTTGGATAACGGAACAACATGGATTAACATTGATCAAGTTGCTTATGTAGCGGCAGCTACGGATTCATATTCATGGACTTTGCCAAATGCTGATGCCTCAACGGTTTTGGTAAGGGTAACCGAAGTTGGCGGTTCAGCTGTTTCCGATGTAAGCGATGCGGTCTTTTCAATCCACGAACCCAAATTGGGAATCCCTTCTTTATCTTCTCCAGCCGACGGAGCATCATTGGTGCCGTTACTTGCAACACTTGCTTGGCAACAAAATGCTGACCCGAGCGGTATCTTTGATAATGATTCCGAATATGAATTGATAATTTCTACAAATCAATGGTTTTCAGATACAGTATATACAAATACGGCAATTACAACGGGAGGAGCATCAACGTCGTTTACTTTAACTTCGGCACTAAATCCCAATGCAAAATATTATTGGAAAGTAAGGGCTAAAACAACCGTATCTTCAACAGATTTTTATAGCCCTTGGTCGGCTATATATGTTTTTACAACTACTCCTGTTTCTACAGCACCTATTTTAACACATCCTATAAATAATGCAATAGTATATACAAATGTACCCTCGCTTTACTGGTATACCGGAATAAGTTCAACATTCCAGAAATTCGAGTTATGGTACGGTGAAGCTTCAACCGTAGGTACCCCTGTTAACGGTTCACCTGTAGGGTCCTCTGGGGCTGCCGGTGGAACATTTATTGCGCATACAACCATTGGTTCGGCTTTAACTTATTTTGTAACATTAGAATCCGGTAAAAATTATAAATGGTGGGTGCGTGCTACAGATGGAGTTAATGTTTCCGATTGGTCTGTTGCCGGTGAATTTAGCACATCAATAACAAATGGCGGACCTGTGGTTCCAGTGGGGACTTATCCTACATCAGGAGAATATCAGTATACAAACTCCCCGACACTTTATTGGTATATTATTACACAAGTAACAGGTCTAAATTTTCAAGTATATGTTACAGATGTTGACGAAGCAACTCCTTCGGGAACAGGAACAACTTATTCTGCGGGCTCTGCATTTTTCTTTCAAGTGCCTGCTTTAACAAGCAATACCACATATTATTGGTGGGTACGTTCAACGGATGGAACAAATTATTCCGATTGGTCTCCCAGATATACATTTAGAACAACCGAATCGAGCGGCAGTCCGGTAAAACCGGTACTAATTTATCCTGCTAACGGCGAAACGGTTTATTTTTCAGAAGTTGAAGTAAGTTGGTATGCTATTACCGTTGCTTTAGGCCTAACATATGATTTATATTGGAGTACAACAAATACACCTCCCACAGCGGCAACAACCCCTAAACAAACCGGTTTAGCAGCTACCAGAACAACAATTAATGGTCTTTCGGCAAACACAACGTATTATTGGTGGGTACGTTCATCGGACGGGGTTACAAATTCAGCGTGGTCTGATGTAGGCTCTTTTGTTACTTCGCAATCTATTACTCAAGTTGATGTTCCCGTTTTATTATATCCTACTTTGGGAGTAACGGTAAGCGGAACATCAGTTCCTTTATCGTGGGCATATTATGGAGATACCACTGGTATTTATTATGAAGTGAGATATTCTTTATATCCGGATATGACATTATCTACCCTCATGACAAGGAATGATTCTACGGCTACCGTTGATACTTTAACCGGACTTAGTACTGGGACAACTTATTATTGGCAAGTTAGAGCTACTAACGGAACTTCGAACAGCGCATGGTCTTCAACCGGTCAATTTTCAACATGGGCATCGTCAGCAGCTCCGCTTGTTGTTCCTATGACCGGAAGCCCGATTGCCGATGTAATTGTAAAAACAGAATCACCCGTGCTTTCATGGTTTTTGCCGACAAATTCCGAAAATTTATCGTATGAGTTGCAATATTCTAAAAAAGGTGATTTTAGTGATGCCATTACGATTACAGATATTTCTACCAATCAATATAAAATTAAAAATATTGAAAGCGGGAAAAAATATTATTGGAGAGTTCGTTCAAAAGATAAGAACGGAAATGTTTCCATTTACTCTGCCGTAGCTTCGTTTGTTGGTGAAAAAACAACAGATGTTGAAGATAAAAATATTGTCCCGAAAAAATTTGAAGTTTCACAAAACTATCCAAATCCGTTTAACCCGAGTACTGTTATTAAATATGCGTTACCTAAAGCCGAATATGTAACAATTAAAATTTATAATATGCTTGGGCAAGAAATTGTTACTTTGCTCAATGCAAAAATGGATGCTGGCACATATAAAGTAACATGGAACGGTACCGATAATTCCGGAGCAAAAGTTGCAACCGGAAGTTATATTTATCGTGTGGTTGCAGGAAATAATATTGTAACTAAAAAAATGATATTACTCAAATAAAATTATTTGTTAATCTATTTCACTAAAAAATTAAACAAAATTTTAGGAGAGTATAAAATGTCAAAAATATTTTATTTCGTTTTTTTATTGATGCTTTTTGGAATTATCGGTCTTGCCTTAATTGCTTGTCAGATGACTTATTTTTAAGTATATAAATTTGAGCCGGTATAACAACCGGCTCTTTTGTTATTTATTCTATCCTTAGAAAACCTAATAACAGTTTTGTATATTTCCTCTTTATTTTAAAATTTATAATTGTTTAAAGGTACAATTACTCTGAAATTATTTAGTCTATGAAAATTATTAAATCCACTATGTTTGCACAATTCCCTGAAATTATTTTTGGAATGAGTACAAAATTTAAAATAAGTAATAACGATAAATTCGGTTTCAATATGTCTTATAATGTTGGTGATGATAAAGAAACCGTATTATACAATAGAAAATTGTTTTATGAAACTTTGGATTTGCAATCCGAAAACGTTGCGTATCAAAATCAAATACATTCCGATATTGTTACTGCGGTCGGTTATGGCGGGAATGTTGGCAACTCAGATGCTCTTATTACTCCGCGCAAAGGGATTGGATTGGCAGTATTGTTAGCCGATTGTGTGGGAATTTTTATTTATGACAAAAAAGCAAAAGTAGTTGCTGCCGTCCATTCGGGTTGGAGGGGTACAAAAAACAAAATATTACGTAAAACGTTATTAAAAATGCACAATGAATTTGATTCCTTGTCGAAAAATTTATTTGTGTTTATTGCCCCTTCAATTTCCCAAAAAAATTACGAAGTGGGTAAAGAAGTGGCAAAGCAATTTCCCGAAAAATATGTATCGAAGAATCATAATAAATTTTTATTGGATGTTTCAGGTTATAATTATGATATGCTTATTGATTATGGAGTGCCCGAAAAACAAATAGAGAAATCCTCTTTATGCAGCTACGATACCCCGTATCTTCATTCCTTCAGACGTGATAAGCAAAGTTCCGGCAGAGCCTTTGGAATTATTGCCATTAAGGGATAAGTGAATGAACGAAAAAATCAAAATTGCTTTAGGGTACGTTTTAATTACGCTTGTCTGGGGTTCAACATGGTTGGTTATCAGAATTGGGTTGGATTCTTTGAGCCCGATGTTGGCTGTGGGACTACGCTCGCTCGTTGCATCATTTTTTATTTTCTTTATAATGAAATTTGCAAAAATTAAATTACAAACGGACCCGCTTTCACTTAAAATTTATTTATTGCTAACATTCTTTTCTTTTATAATCCCGCAATCTTTGGTTTATTGGGCGGAACAATTTGTCCCATCCGGTTTAACTTCCGTAATTTTTTCCACTTTCCCTTTTTTTATAATATTTTTTTCTTGGATTCTGTCATCAACAGAACAAGTAGGCCCATACAAAATTTTGGGTAGCGTTATAGCATTTTTGGGGATTACAATAATTTTTTGGAATGATTTTTCATTCGATTTTTCTCTTTATTCTATAGGTATTATTGCAATACTTATCAGTTCCGGCATTCAAGGATTTGTTAGTGTAATAATAAAAAAGCACGGCAACCATTTACATCCGTTATCAATAAATTTTCTTCCGTTACTTTTATCGGGGATTATATTAATTCCGTTTGGATATTTTTTTGAAGATCAAACTAATTTTGTTATAGATTCCAAAGGCATTTATTCTATTCTTTATTTGGCTGTTTTAAGTAATGTAATTTCTTTTACGGTCTATTATTGGTTAATGAAAAAAATAAGTGTGGTCATACTCTCTTTGTCATCATTTATTACTCCCGTTATTGCATTGATTCTCGGGGTAATAATATTAAATGAAAAAATAACAATTTACCACATTGTCGGAAGTTCCTTAGTGCTTATTGGAATTATATTTGCTAATTTTAAAGGTTTAATAAAATACTATAAAGAAAAGAGAGAATATAAGTTTGATTAATATTATCAGAATTAAAAACGCTCAATTTTATGCGTACCACGGGGCACTAAAAGAAGAGCAAAATATTGGCGGTAAATTTGAAGTTGATGTTGATATGTATACCGATTTTAGTGTTGCTGCAAAAACCGACGATTTGCATTCAACAATTAATTATCACGAAGTATATAAATTTTTGGCCGAAATTCTTCAATCGAATAATTATTATTTAATAGAAACAATTGCTACAATAATTGCAGAAGAAATTTTAAAGCATTTCAGCGGTGTGGAAAAAGTTCTGGTGAAAGTAAGAAAAAGAAGTGTGCCCGTTGGCGGAATGCTCGATTATGTTGAGGCGGAGGTAACAAAAGAACGAAATGAGTAGAGTTTTTTTAGCATTGGGCTCCAATAAGGGAGACAGAAAAAAATTTATACGCAATGCGTTAAAAACGCTATCTTCAGATAAAAAGATTAATTTGAAAAAAACTTCTAAATTTTATGAAACAATTCCATATGGAAAGATTCCGCAAAATAATTATTTAAATGGTGTTGTTTTAATAGAAACGGATTACTCACCGAATGAAATATATTTTTTAATAAAAAAAATCGAGAAAGAGGTGGGCAGAACAAAATCCGTGCGTTGGGGAGAACGCGAAATTGATATTGATATAATTCTTATTGATTCGCTTGTTTTGCAAAACGAGTATATCACAATTCCTCACAAAGATTTTGCCAAACGTGATTTTGTGCTTTTACCCTTGTTCGAAATTGATAACGAATTAATTGACCCGAAAAGTAAAAATAAAATAAAAAATTTAATTAAATTGTTAGATGAAAGATTTATTATTAATGAAGTTGATATTAATCTAAATTAGGTGTTAAGATTGTCCGAAATAAAATATATTGCAATCGAAGGAGTTATCGGTGCCGGCAAAACTTCGTTGGCAAAAAAACTTGCTCAAAAAATTGATGCCAATTTAATTTTGGAAGAATTTGAAACTAATCCGTTTTTGGGTAAATTTTACGACGACAGAAAACGATACGCTTTTCAAACACAAATGTTTTTTCTTGTTAACAGATTTAAACAGCAGCAGGAATTAAATCAGGAAGATTTGTTTTCGCAATTTATTGTTTCAGATTACATTTTTGAAAAAGATAATATTTTTGCTTATCTGAATTTAAGCGGAGACGAGTTGAAATTGTATGAGGCATTGTTCCCTCAATTACAAAGAGATTTACGAAAACCGGATTTAGTGGTTTTTTTGCAAGCCGGTACCGACCGCCTGATATACAATATCAAAAAACGCAACAGAAAATTTGAGAAAGGAATTACACGCTCTTATATTAGAGAATTAAGTGATGCATATAACGATTTTTTCTTTAAATATAATAAAACCCCTTTGCTTATTGTTAATTCTACAGAAATAGATTTTGTAAACAGAGAAAATGATTTTAATGAATTATATAAGCAGATTTTCAGAGAAGATAGGGGATTTATAGAATACTTTAATCCTATGTCGGGTAATATATAATGTTTATAAGATTTATTATTTATTTGCTGATTTCTTATTTTATTATAAAGATATTTAAAATAATTGTCGGCTATTTTAAAGGTGGTTCTTCAAATAATAATGCGGAATATGTTTCCCGCAAAAGTTCTTCACATATGAAAATAAATAAAGAAGATATTATTGAAGCCGAGTTCGAAGAGATTAAGGACGAAGAAGAAAATATTACACAAGATAAATGAAACCCGTTGCTGTATTGGATATTGGCACAAATTCTTTCCATCTGCTTATCGGATATTATACCTCCCTAAATAAAACAAAAATTCTGCATCAAGAAAAATTAATATTACGTTTAACCGAAAATTCTCTAAAGAACTTCAATACTATTTCCAGTTCGGCAATTGAAAAAGCCGTTTCAGTAATTCTGAAATATAAAAGAATTGCTGAAAAATATGATGCTTACTTCATTGTTACGGCTACATCCGCCGTACGAAGTGCAAAAAACAAAAATGAATTTTTAAAAAAAATATTTTATGATACAGGAATTAAAATAAAAGTATTAAGCGGTTTGGAGGAGGCTAAATATATCTTTCAAGGTGTAGTTAAGAATTTTTTCGAAAATTTTAATAAAACAACCTTAATAATTGATATTGGCGGCGGCAGTACCGAACTGGTTTTCGGTAAATCGGGGGGAATTATTTTTGCCGAAAGTTTAGACATTGGAGCCGTTAAATTATCGCACCGTTTTTTCCCTAATTTTATTTTAACCGATAAACGGGTAACCGATGCACAAAAATATGTTGAAAATAAAATTTTCACAATAACGGAAAATTCGAAAATACCTGAAGCGGAATTAATTATAGGTACATCGGGCACAATTTTAAATGTCGGAATGATTCTTAAATCAATTCAAAATAAATCCGTTGTAGAACGTAAAGAGATGAATGATTTTGAGTTAACTGCAGAAAAAATTTTTGAGATTGAAAAAAAAATCCTTTCATTAAAGAAACCGTCCGAACGAAATAAAATAGTTGGATTAGAAAAGGGTAGGGGGGATATTATTGCGGCCGGTATAATTATTTTATCATCCGTTTTTAGAATTCTTAAACTAAAGCAAATGAAAATCTCGCTTTACGGGTTAAGAGAAGGAATTATAGCAAGTAGAACCGACGATTAAAATAATATTTAATGTTATTTTGAACAGATGTATAAAATGTTGTAAAAATAATTATCAATTCACAAAAAAAATCTATAATTTTATAAATTAGAAACAAGTATAATTATGTAATAACACTTATCAACCGATACAAAACTATTGCATGAAAAAAACAAGTCTTTTACTAATACAAACAATTATTTTTGCATTTATATTCTTTTCTGAATATAAAGCTCAAATATATATAACCAAACTTCACGATTTGGAATTTGGTGAAGTATTTATGGGGTATTCTGCTGAAGTTCAACATACTGACCCAAACGCAGCGAAGTTCAGCTTTTATCATACACGCTTTTTTCGTAGAACCGTCTATATTCAATTTGTTCTTCCTTCTACATTAAATAACGGTTCAAGCCAAATACCCATTATTTTTGACCAAGCTCATACGGCAATATCTTATAACGACCAGGAAGATGGTCGCACAAACTTTGATCCGCATTCTATCGTCTATATTCGTAGATTGTTTTTTTACAGAACGGTTTATATTTGGTTGGGAGGAACAATTACAACTTCGCCTAATATGCAGTATGGAACATATTCCGGAACCATTATTTTAAACGTCTTTTATTAAGTAGGAAATAGATGAAAAAGTATTTAATTATTAGTTTGTTTTTAGCTTCGTCGCTTTATAGTCAAGTAATTATCTCGCCCTATATTGTTTATATGGATAAAACAAATAGGTTCGGAACTTTTATTGTACAAAATAAATCCTTGGAAGAATATGAAGTGAAAATATCATTTGTTTTCGGTTATCCTGTTACCGATTCGCTCGGAAACGGAACTATGAAGTATATCGAAAATCCTTCCGATTCGCTCCCTTCAATTGCCAAATGGATTAGGGCATTTCCTAAAAACTTTGTTTTGGTTCCGGAACAAAAACAGATTGTACGCATGACAGTACGACCTCCCGCATTACTTGAACCCGGAACTTACTGGACGCGATTAGTTACATCCGCTACTCCCAAAACGCCTCCGGTAGATACACTTAGGGAAGGCATTACAGCCAAAGTAAAATTTGTTCTGAACCAAGTTACCACTGTTGTTTACAGAGTTGATCCTGCTACCACAGGTTTGAATTTTAAGAATCTTAAAATAGATTCCGATTCTTTAAATTTACATGTTTGGGTTGATTTGGAACGCGAAGGGAATTCGGCATTTTTTGGAAATATGACCATACGATTCCTTAACTCCTATGGAGATACTGTGAAAACCGACGAGGAGTTTTTGCAAATCTATTACGATTTGAACAAACGGATTGATATTCCGCTAAAAGATTTTGCTCCGGGAAATTATACTGCCGAAGTTGAAATACGTTTTAACGAAAAATCCGACATCCCGGAAAGTCGCTTGGTACCGGAAAAATATGTTTATAAAAAAGAGATAAATTTTAATATTCCTCTACAAAAACAATAAGCAATTGAAATCTTTATCGCTATATCTTCTAAATTTTCTTTTTTTTACCGGAACGGCTTTTGCACAAATAGCCGAGGTGCTTCCAAATTTCAAAGCGGAAAAAGATTCTTTTGCTGTTAGTGAAAACAATTTTTCGCCGGAAAAACTTGGAGCCGAAGAAATTTTTATAAAATTTTCTTATGCCGGTTTGGTTAATTCTACGGTTATTGCTTATTACTATAATAACCGATTTTTTTTCCCATTTAAAGAATTTTGTGATAATTTCGAGATTAATAGTAAAATAGGGCAAAAAGAGATTTCCGGCTTTATCGGTAAAAAAACGAACAGTTATCGTATTCTTTTGAATGAAAAAAAAGTTGTTTTACGAGATACCACATTAAACTTTACATTTGAAAATTACATACACACGGAATTCGATTATTATTTTAATTCCGAGTTTTACAAAAAAATATTCGGAGCTGTTATTACCACGGATTTTTCAACACTTACGGCAAATGTTCAATCCAAAAAGCCTTTACCGATTCTTCAAAGATTTCAAAGAGAAAAATCGTATGAATACATTTCACAAAAAAAGGCAGATAATGCAAAACTTCTTTTCCCGAGAGAAAGAAGATGGATTAATGGAGGTATTTTTGATTATAATGCGGGATATAAGGTAGGCGATGCCATAGGTTTGGGGCTTTTTTATAATTTCAGATTAGGTGGCGAATTATTTGGAGGCGATGCACAAATATCTACCTCTGGCGAATTTAATTCCGAATATCAGAATAATAATTTGAACTATTTATGGAGATATGTTTTCGATAAAAATAAATATTTGCGTACAATCAGTATCGGAGATATTTCCTTAAATGGAATTTACCCCTTGAATTATAAGGGAATAAGAATAAGTAATGACCAAGTGGAGCCGCGAAGAACTTTTGAAACTCATCGTGTTTATGAAAAAACAAAACCGAATTGGACCGTTGAAATTTATGTTAGTAATCAATTAATTGATGTTGCAAAAGCAGATGCTGTCGGCGATTTCTATTTTGATATGCCTTTATCGTACGGAACAACTTTGTTGCAGCTTAAATTTTACGGACCTGGCGGAGAATATTACGAGCGAACACGATTGTATCAAACTCCATATTATCTATTGCGTCCTAAAGAATTTATCTATTTTATTGATTATGGAAATCTTGATGTTTTTAATAAGATTGTCGGAGGAATTAAAAGCGGGTACGGCATTAATAAATGGTTAACTACCGAATTCGGTTATCAATATTATGAAAATGATATTTCGGAAAATATCTTTTACAACTCAACCACTGCCAGACTAAACGGGGAATATCTCATAAACTTAACAGTTGCTCCGCAAGCGTATTATAAACTTGCAGCCAATGTACTTTACTATTCTCAAACATCAATTGGCTTTGAATATACCCGTTATACACAATATGGTTTTATAAATCCCGGTAAAATGGATTACGATATAGGAGGGAATTTTTTTATCCCTTTCAGATTCGAATCGTCTCAAATAAATTTGAAAGGTTCTGCAAATTATACCGGAAATTCAAATCTTAAATTAATGGATTATTCCTTGGGAACATCGGCTTCGATGGACGGATTTAATCCGTCAATATCTTATAATTTCAGCAAATCAATATCCGGCAGCAGAAATTTTACAAGGGAGTACATAGATTTGGGCTTTTCATATTTTATAAGTAACTTTTTTAAGGAATGGAATTTTAGCGGAACGTTGCTGACTTTCAGAAGTTATTTTGATACAAAAAAAAATCAATTTGAAAATTATTCTATCGGTCTTTCAACAACAATTAAAAACAATGCACGTATTCAACTTTCTCACTATTATAATTTTTTTACTTCTCAATCAAATCTTCAATTACAATTAATAATTTATTTGGATAACATACAACTTCATTCAACACTTGGTTCGTCAAACTTTAGAATTGGTGCTTTAGGCTCAATTGCTTATGATAAAATTTCGGGGGAAATAGAAGGATTTAACCGTGCCCAGGTCGGGCGTTCTTCCGCTCTTTTCAGATTGTTTGTAGATGCTAACGGCGACGGTAAATACCAGAAGGGTGAAGAGATTATTAAAGGCGGCAAAATCTTAATGGGAACATCAGTAATTGCTTATCAATCAAACGGCTTAATAAGAGCAAGGGAACTTGACCCGTACACAATATACACGGTTGATGTTGATGAAACATCCATTAAAAACCCTTTGCTTGTACCCGGTATTAAAAGATTTTCTTTTGTTGCAGACCCTAATGCCGTTAAGTATATGGAAATTCCGTTCTATATTGCCGGCGAAATTGACGGGAAAGTAAAAAGAAAGTTCGGAAACAACTACACTCCTGTTAGTGGAATTAAAATCCATATTAAAAATTTGGATACCGGAAAAATTACGACAATTTCAACATATTCCGACGGTAATTATTATTATTTCGGGTTGCGCCCGGGTAATTACGAAGCATATTTGGATAAAGAACACTTGCAAATTATGGGAATTAAAAAAGAAATTAAACCGATAAAATTCAATATTGAACCGAAAGAAAACGGTGATATAATTATGGATGCGGATTTTATTATTGAGTAGGAGCTATGATGACTATTGAACCCAAAGTATATAAATTAAAAAATCACATACAAAATTATAAATGGGGTGCAAAAGGCAAAAATGCATTTATCCCTAAATTACTCGGAATAAAAAATGAGGAAAAACCTTATGCCGAGTTATGGATTGGAGCACATCCGAAACTAAGTTCCGAAATATTTATTGATAATATTTATTACCAATTAAATTCAATTATCGAAAACTTTCCCAATGAAATATTAGGAAAAACCGTTGCCGAAAAATTTGACGGCAAATTGCCTTTTTTACTCAAAGTACTTTCGGCGAAAAAAGCTCTTTCCATTCAAACTCATCCGAATAAAGAAGAAGCAGAAAGACTAAACAAACTCTACCCCGAATATTATTCCGATAATAATCATAAACCGGAAATTGCCGTTGCTTTGGATTATTTAAAAGCCATGGTGGGATTTCGCCCCCTTGAAAATATTGAGGATAATTTAACTAACTATCCTCAACTTGCCGAATTTATTGGCAAAAATGATATTCTGGAATTCAAGAAGGAAAAATCAACGGAAAATTTAAAAAAACTTTTTTCCGTATTGATGCAACAAGCCGGTAATAAATTGAAATTAGAAATCACAATTACTTCCATCAAAGATAAAATTGAAAAGAGTAACAATATTACTGAAGATGAAAAACTTTTTATTGATTTATATACGCAATACGGTGTTGATATCGGGGTGCTTGTTTTGTTCTTCCTCAATGTTGTAAAACTTAATGCCGGCGAGGGAATTTTTACGCCCGCCGGAATTCCCCATGCCTATATTGAAGGAAACATAGTTGAATGTATGGCAAATTCCGACAATGTAATAAGAGCCGGGCTTACTACTAAGTTCAAAGATGTAAACGAACTTTTGAAAATCTTAACCTACAAAAGCGGTAAACCTGAAATAATTGGAAAAGCAATTACCGGTAATATTGTTAGATATGATGTCGGTATCTCCGAATTTATTCTCGATAAAATTGAAATACCAAAGGGAGATAACATTAGCATTAATAATCAAAATAAAATTGAAATAATTCTTGTAATTAAAGGGGAAATAGAGATAAAAAATGAAACGCTTTTTAAAGGTGATAGTTGCATTATTCCCGGCTTGTTAAGTAATTATAATATTAAAACAAAAGTAAAAACTTTGTTATTTAGAGTATTTATGCCGTAGCATCATGGAATATGTAATTTCTATCGTCAATATTGTGCTCCCTATTTTTTTAATAATTCTTTTAGGATTATTTCTGAAACGAATCAATTTTATTGATAATAATTTTGTAGAACAAATTTCGAAATTTGTTTTTAATATATCCTTGCCTGTATTGGTTTTTATTAAACTTGCAAATGTTAAAATCACTGCCGCTTTCGATGCGGGATTAATATCAGCTTCACTAATTTTAACATTTGTTTTTTTTCTTTTCAGTTGGATGCTGGCATCGCTTATCACGAAAACCCCTGAAGATAAAGGGGCATTTATTCAAGGAAGCTTTCGCAGCAATTATGCTATTGTGGGCTTGGCAATTATTTCGGGACTTGTTGACGATATTCATTTTGCAAAAGCGGTTTTGCTTTTGGCTTTTATGGTACCGCTTTTTAATGTATTGGCAGTTATTGCTCTTACTGTTCCGTTGCATCAAGCAAGTAACAACAGATTGATAAAATCGCTTAAAGAGATTTTGCGTAACCCGATAATTATTTCAGCATATTTGGCAATACCTTTTACGATTTTTGATATTGAATTGCCCCCGGCAATTAATATTACATTACAACATCTCGGTAAAGTTGCTCTTCCGTTAGCATTACTCGGTATTGGCGCCTCAATAAATGTTAAAAAGATTTTTGTCGCCTCACCGCTGTCTTTTGTTGCAGCTGCAAATAAAATAATTTTATTCCCACTGGTTACTGTTATTGTAGCTGTTTTTTTAGAATTTACTCAGCAAGATATTTTAATACTTTATGTTGCCATGGGTTCCCCAACGGCTATCGCTTCTTTTGTGATGGCGGTTGGTATGAAGAGTAATTCCAAGATGGCAAGCAATATAATAACTATTTCCACGCTTGGTGCAATAATTACAATATCTGCAGGATTAATGATATTAAAATTTATCGGAATTAATTTTATTATGAAGTAATTTGTTGAAAATTCCACACTTTTTTATGTTATTGTTATGTGCTTTTGACGGATTTCATAATAAGTGAAATTGTTTCGTATCATTTTATTTGGCTTACAATAACTTCTTATTCGCTTTTTTTGTTCTTCCCTTTAAAAATATTTTATCTTTTGTTGCAAAAATAAATATGTTATAGTATCTTAACCATCACGAATTATAGGATATTATAATTATACTATTAACTACCAATTAACTTATTCGAGAGGTTTTTTTTATGAAAAAACATCTACTTTTGTCTCTTTTAATTGCAACACTCTTTTCAACTTCCTCGCTTTTTGCCGGTAGTACCGGAAAAATTGCGGGGACTGTAAAAGATAAAGAGACCGGCGAACCACTTCCATTTGCTAATGTTTTTGTTGATGGAACTACAATGGGAGCTGCAACCGATATGGATGGAAACTTTACTATTCTTAATGTACCTCCGGGATTATATTCAGTTACCGCATCGGTTGTAGGATTTCAAAAAGTAACAATAAAAGATGTTCGTGTAAATGTGGATTTTACTACACGACTGGAGTTTCTATTAAGCAGCGGGTCCGTTGAAATGGAAGCCGTTGTTGTGGAAGGGGAAAGAGACCCCTTAATCCGTCAAGATTTAACCAACCCTATTGTGGCTATAAATGCCGAAACAATTCAAGAATTACCGGTTGACCAAATCAGCGATGTTATTAAATTGCAATCCGGTGTTACTGTTGGCGACGACGGTTCAATTCACATGCGTGGTGGTTTTGGAAACGAAACCGCATATACTTTAAACGGTATTTCTTTGAATGACCCTTACGGTAATCATCGTTCAATCGGACTTGCAACAAATGCCGTGCAAGAAGTTTCGGTTTCGAGCGGTACTTTTAGTGCGGAATATGGTAATGCTCTTTCCGGTATTGTTAATTATGTTACTCGCGAAGGAGGTAATAAATTTTCTTTCAGTTTGCGCGGTTATGCCGGCGATTACTTAACCACCCGTAAGGAGTTATATCCGAACATTGATAATATCAATCCGCTTAACCGTGGTAGGTTAGAGGCTACACTGGGCGGCCCAATTATTTCCAATAAAATTAAATTCTTTGTTTCCGGCGTTTACGAAAATTATAACGGACTTTACGAAGGAAAACGATTGTATAATACTACCGATTCTTATTTGAGTCGTGAAGCATTTGCAAAAGATGATTACAGAGCCGGGAAATCAAGCGACCCTTATTGGTTTAATCCGTATAGCAAAGATTCAACCGGATTGCCAACCGGTGATGGCGCTTATGTGCAAATGAACCCTTCGCAAAGCTTGAATTTGCAAGGAAATATTATTTTCAATATCTCTTCGTTAATCAAATTACGTTACGAAGCCGTATATAATAAAGGTCAGTGGCAATCTTATAACAGATTCTGGAAATTTAATCCTGACGGCAGAGGAACAAATTATAACGAAGGATTAATTCAAACATTGGACTTTACTCATACTGTAAATCAAAATATGTTCTACACTTTAAAAGGTTCATACGGCTATAATACTTATAAATATTATTTGTACGAAGATATTAAAGATAGTAGATATTTGCCTTCTCAATACAGATTGGGAATTGCCAATACCGGATATGTTGCCGGTGGTACAGATTTGAGAAGGACAGACAGAAAAACAACTACAATGACATTTAAAGGCGATATGGTTGCTCAAATGGGTAATCACGAATTTAAATTCGGTTTTGAAGCTCGTCAACACGAGTTAAATTATTCCGGGTTTAATATTGAAATTTTAACTGCAGATTCCGGAAAAATTTCCAATGATTATCTATTGTATAATAGTGATAAAGGATTTTTACGCAACAAGCCAACTTCTCCGGCATTATTAACAGAATATACAAAAAAGCCGGTTGATGCTGCCGTTTATGTTGTAGATAAAATGGAATTGGCTAACAGTTT
>CAZTYP010000084.1:0-7797 GCA_964617555.1 uncultured Melioribacteraceae bacterium
AACCGATAGATGTACTGTGAGAGAGTTTTCCGTTGTGCTCATAGCCCATATATGCAAATCGTGAAACTCTTCAACCTCCGGAAGAGAAGATATGTATTTTTCAATTGCCACTCTATCGACGTTTTTCGGTATTGCATCTAATGCAAGACTAACAGAATCTTTTAACAAATCCCACGTACCCCAGAATATAATTATTCCTATTATTATGCTAACAACAGGATCGAGCCAATAATAATCAGTAAACAATAAAACAATTCCCACTATTACAACTCCTAATGAAATACCGGCATCGGCAGCCATATGCAAAAATGCACCTTTTATATTCAGGTCGTGTTTTCTACCGGAGAAAAACAGCAAAGCCGTAATTGTATTTATAATAACACCTACACCCGCAACAATAATAACGGTTTCCCCTTCAATTTTTTGAGGATTACCGAAACGACCGATTGCTTCCCAAATTATTGCACCGATTGCAACCAATAAAATCAATGCGTTCAGAAATGCCGCTAATATTGATGATTTTTTAAGTCCGTAAGTGTATTTATATGTCGGAGATTTACTCACAAGATAACTTGCAATCCATGCTAAAATCAAACCGAGCACATCGCTTAAATTGTGCCCGGCATCAGCAATTAATGCAAGCGAATTAATAATTAATCCGTAAATAAATTCTACAAATATGTAGATTAAATTTAATACAATCCCGAATGCAAATGCTTTGCTGTAATTGGTTACGTTATGAGTATGGTCGTGATTATGACTCATTTGTGCACCATAAGTTTTTACCACAATTAATTGACTTTAAAATTTACACTTTTTCAATAACAGTTTTTAACTTAGCTTGAATGATTTGTGCAACTTCAAGTACTTCATTATTCTTTACAATAGACATATTTGTTAAGGGGTCTATCGCCGCAACAATTACATCATTTGATTCATTTTCATAAATAATAACATTACAAGGTAAAAACAACCCGATTTGCTCTTCCGCTTTTAAGGCTCTTAATGCATTCGGCGGATTACATGCAGCCAAAACTCTGTATGGTCTAAATTCAACATTAAGTTTTTCTTTTAAAGTCGATTTAAAATCAAGATCAGCCAACACACCAAATCCTTCCTTTTTTAATTCATTTTTGACTCTTTCGATTGTTTCATCAAAACCATAGTTGACGGTTTTCGTGAAACTATATTCCGTTTTTTTCATTTTATTCTCCTTTTCATTAATTAAATAGCTTTTACGCCTCTTTCATTTGTTCTTATTTTAATTATGTCTTCCACATTGAGTATAAATATTTTCCCGTCCCCGGGGTTACCGGTAAAAGCATTAGTTTGTATAACTTTGATTACTTCTTCCAAGATATCGTCATTAACGACCAATTCGATTTTTATTTTTTTAACATAATGATGCAACCCTTCCTTGAACGCATCCTTCGAATCGCTGGCTTTTGTTTTACCGAATCCCTTAATTTCAGAAATTGTAATGCCCGGTAAATTTTCAATTTTATGTAAAGCCGTAACAACATCGTCTAATTTAAATGGTCGTATAATCGCTTTAATTTCTTTCATGCCCGTTCTCCTATTAATAATTATCTATATAATTTTTTACAACTCTTCTTCTTGCAGCTGAATTGAAAACCATTTATATAAAGCCGGTAAAACCAAAAGTGTTAAAATGGTTGAAGTGAATAATCCACCGACTACAACTGTTGCTAATGGTCTTTGTACTTCACTTCCTGTACCGGTAGCCAACAACAGTGGTATTAATCCGAGAGCGGTAGTAACCGCCGTCATTAAAACTGGTCTAAGTCTTAATATTGCTCCCTCTATTGAAGCTTCGTCGATTGATTTTCCTTCCCGTCTAAGTTGATTAAAATATGTTACCAACACCATTCCGTTTTCCAGTGCAATACCGAAAAGAGCGATAAACCCGACCGACGCAGGAACGGAGAGATTTTGATTCGTTAACCATAAGCCGATAATGCCACCGACAAGAGCCAGCGGAATATTAAGTAAAATTAGTAATGAATTTTTCAACGAATTGAAACTTGAGAATAATAAAAAGAATATTAAGATGAGTGTAATCGGTATAACAATTGCGAAACGTTTATTAGCCTCTTGTTGTAATTTGAATTGACCGCCCCAAACCGTATAATATCCGACGGGAAGTTCAACATTCTTATCGATTGCATCTTGACTTTCTTCTACAAAAGAACCTATATCCCTTCCAATAACGTTGCATTGAATAGTAATAAAACGCTGATTTTGTTCGCGCGTAATTTGACGTGGGCCTTCAATTTCTTCTATGGTTGCCACTTGACTTAACGGTACTTGCAAACCGTTTTCAGAAGTTATTAACAAATTGGCTATTGCCCGTTTATCATTACGATATTCGGGTGTAAATCTCACAAAAATATCGAAGCGTCTTATTCCTTCAAATATTTGTCCGGCAGTTTCGCCACCTATAGCAGTTCTAATCACTTGTTGAACATCGGATAAGTTTAATCCGTAACGAGCTATAGCGTGTCTGTCTACGGTAATCTTTAATTGGGGTTTACCGCTTATCTGGTCGACTTGAATATCTGCGGCACCACGAATATTTCTGAGCAAAGCCGATATTTCTTCCGCTTTATTTTTGAGAATGGTTAGATCATCCCCGAAAAGTTTAACCGCTAATTCTGCTCTTACACCTTCCAACAATTCATCTACCGTCATTCTGATAGGTTGGGTAAAATTAAGCAAAACCCCCGGCATACCTTCAACATGTTTGCGAATTTCCGTTTCAATCTTTTCTTGAGTAAATCCGGGTCGCCACTGTTCTTCCGGTTTTAAGAGAATATACATTTCCGCACTGTTTATCGGATCGGTATGTGCACCAACTTCCCCTCTCCCAATTCTTGTAACTGTCCCGCTAACTTCCGGAACCTTCAAAACCCTTTTTTCGGCAATCATTGTAATTCGTTTACTCTCCTCAAGTGATATCGACGGAGCCATAGATAATCTTACAATAAGTGTTCCCTCTTGTAACGTCGGTGTAAATTCGGATCCAAGTTTCGGATAGATAAATATTCCCAAAATTAACAAAGCTAATGAAACAACTATTGCCACATATCTATTCTTGACAAAATATCTAACAACAGGCGAATAGATTTTAATTAAAGTTCTAACTATCCAAATATCACCATTATTTCCCTTTCCCTTTTTCGATTTTAGTATAAAAGATGATAATACCGGAGCAATGAAAACGGCAAACAGCAATGAACCGAGCATCGCCAAAGCAATTGTAAATGCCAAAGGTTTAAAAGTTTTACCCTCTACACCTTGCAATGTAAAGAGAGGTATGAATACCGTAATTATAATTACAATTGCGAATATAATCGGTTTTATAACTTCCTTACTAGCGCGAGCAACTACTTGTAAAAATGGTTCGTCGGAATGTTTGCGTTTTAATCTGTCGACATTTTCAACCAGAACAATACTTGCATCAACCATCATTCCTATTGCAATTGCCAAACCCCCGAACGACATAAGGTTAACAGATAATCCCAAATAGTTCATACCGATAAAGGCAACCATGATAGAAAACGGGATTGATAAAGCAACCACCAAGCTCGGTCTCAACGAACCCATAAAGAACATTAATACAACGGCAACTAAAATTATTCCTTGCAGTAAAGCGTCCGTAACGGTTTTCACTGCGGCTTCGACCAATGTTTTTTGCTCGTAATACGGAACAAGTTTTATCCCTTCGGGTAAAGTTTTGTTAATTTCCTTCATTTTTTCTTCAACCGCACCGATAACAGTTGAAGAGTTTGTTCCGTATAATTTCACCACCATTCCGGCAACAACTTCTTCAATCCCGTTGTGAGTTTGAATTCCCCTTCTAACCGCACCACCGATTTTTATATCGGCTATTTCTTTCAGATAAACCGGTGTACCGTCTACCGATTTTATAACGATGTTTTCCAAATCTTGTACTTTTGTAGCCAAGCCAACCGATCTTACCAAAAACTCTTCTGCATCTCTTTCGATGAACGAAGCTCCAACATTCAAATTATTCTTTTTAATTATTTCCACTACATCGTTAATAGCGAGATCATATCTTAACAAATCGTTCGGATTGACAACCACATGAAATTGCTTTTCCCAACCGCCTATACCTAAAACTTCAGTAACACCGGGAACAGTTTGCAGCTGAAACTTTATCAACCAATCTTGGATAGTTCTTAATTCTTCAAGCGTGTATTTTCCCGTTTCGTCTTCCAAATAATAAAATAAAATTAAGCCCATTCCCGTTGATATTGGTCCCATTTGTGGATCGCCGAAGCCTTCAGGTATTTGCTCGCGTGCTTCCGTTAGTCTTTCATTAACTATTTGCCGTGCAAAATAAATATCGGTACCATCTTCGAAATAGATATTTACTACGGACAAACCGAAATTAGAAACAGACCGAATAGATTTTAAGTTCGGTAATCCGTTCATTGCAACTTCTACCGGGAAAGTAACGTATTTTTCCACTTCTTCAGGTGCCAAACCTTCCGTTTGTGTAAACACCTGTACCAAAACCGGCGATACATCGGGGAATGCATCTATCGGTAATTGTTTATAACTAAAATATCCACCGGCCGTTATAAAGATTCCTACAACCAGAATCAGCAGGCGGTTTTTCAGAATAAAATCTATTAACTTGTTCATTATTCCTCCTTGTTAGTGACCTTCTCCGCCAAATGATTCTTTTAATATTTCCGATTTAAATGTAAACGCACCTTGCGATATATATTTTTCACCTACATGTAAGCCATCCAAAATCTCCACTAAATTTTCGTTTTCCAATCCGATTGAAACTACGCGCGGTTTAAACCCGTCTCCCTCTTTAACAAAAACCACTTTTTGACCTTCCAATATTTGAATTGCATTTTTCGGGACCGCTACTTTAACTTTTTTTGACGATGTATAAACCTTTCCGGATACGAACATACCGGGTTTCCACACACCTTTGGAATTGTTAAGCTTAACCCTGGCAATAGCAGTACGCGTTTCTTCGTCAACTGTGGGACTTATGTAAAATAATTTATTTCGAAAAACGGATTTCGTATGTGGAGATTCAACCTCAACCAACTGTCCGACTTTAACATCACCCAAATCCTTTTGATATACATTTAATTCCGCCCAAACACTTCCAAGGTTTGCAACAGTAACAATATGTTTTTCATCACCGATTAACTCACCAGGTGTCATATGAAGTTCCAAAATTGTTCCGTCAATGGATGAAGTAACATCATACTGAACCAAAGATTCGTTACTTTCAATTACTGCTATTTTATCTCCTCTTTTAACTCTATCACCGATTTTCTTATATACGGCTTTCACAACACCTTTAAATCTCGGGACAATGTGAGCGACATTATACGGATTGGGAATAATTTCCCCTGTTAAATCTTTATGAATTATTATTTCACCCGGGGAAGCGATACTTACATTTACACCAAACTCGTTTAGGACCGAATCCGGTATGTCTATTATTTCCGAATGCTCTTCTTCATGTGATTCGGTTAACTTTTCCATTTTTTGCACATCGGTTTCTTTGTTAAATTCATCAAGCAAAAAGTATCCGATTAAAAATCCGAATAGCAAACCGATACTTGTATATTTGATTTTTATTTTTGTATCCATTTTGTAATAACCCCTTTATATTTTAGTATTGGTTATAGTTTCTATTGCTACGATAATTTTGTTCGCATTTCTAACAATATTCAAATATTGATTTTCTATTTCGATTAAAGTCCGCTGTGCATCCAATACATCAAGAATCGTAAATCTGCCAACGTCGTTTCCTTGTTTTATTATCTTGTAAGCTTCTTCCGCTATAGGTAACGATTCGGATTTTAATTTTTCCGCCGATTTGAACAAAGTCTTTAAATTTAGAATATAACTTCTTAACCTTTGCTTAAGATTGTTTTCCAATGCTTCGTATTCTTTTTCCAGATTTTCCATTTCAACTTGAGATGCTTCAATAATACCTTGATTGCGATCAAAAATCGGTAATGGAATAGAAGTTCCTACCAAGAACGTATTGGTTTTTATTTCGTTTATTCTTCTAACTCCAACAAATAAATTAATCGGCGGTATTGCTCTCGCTTTTTCCAAATTTATAACAGCATTTTGTTTTTGTATTTCAAGTTTTAACTTTTTTAACTTTGGATTTGATTTTAATTCTATATTTTGCAAACGACTTTCAGAGATTATATTGAGCAGGTCTGATTCTTTCTTTATGACAATATTTCCAAAACTATCCAGATTCAATAACGTTGCAAGTTTGTTTAGCACGGAATTATATTCTGATTTCAAGCCATTTATATTTAATTCTATTGAGTTTAAAATTAATAGCGAACGCGAAACTTCCGCCGGAGATATTTTCCCGGCATTTACTCTAAGTTGAAGATTATTTACAAACTCGGTGGAAAGAGATAACAATTCACTGTTCTTTTCAATCAATTTTGATAACGCAACTAAATCAATAAACGACAAGCGGATTTCCGAAATTATCTCCAATCGTTTGATTAAATAATCCATTTGCATCAGTTCAACATTAATTTTGGAAACCTCAACTCGTTTACTAATTGTTGAACCGAGTGATATTTCTTGACTAACGGTTGCAGTAATTTCACTTCCCCGAAAGCCCGCAAAATCATTATTCCCGAAAATATTTTCAGCTTCAAGACCTAGCTCCGGATTTGGAAATAAGCCGCTTTGTAATAATCTTGCTTTTGAAGCCTCGATTTTTTTCTTTAATGCTAAGATTTCTGGATTATATTCTAATGCTCTGCCAATTGCCATGTTAAGAGTTAAAGTATCTGCTGGTAATTCTTGCGCCGTAACATTTAACGACAACACCATGGCAATTACGAGAATACGCATTATTCTTCCCATAAATGCTCCTTGATTTAATTATTTAAGAGTAAGGTATTATTTTGAGTTATTGTGCGGGTTTAAATCAGCAGTAATACCGACGTGTAGTTTTCGAGGGTTAAATTGAAGTTGAAAGTTTTATCAGCTATAAAATATTTTAATGTGTCGTACTCGGTTACATCAGGCATGATAGTTTTAACCAAAAGTTTCCAAAACAATATATCAATTTTGGGCATTAGTTGATTTTCTTCAAAACAAAATTCATCCAAAGGAATATCTTCACAATCAATATCGGATATACTTTTTTCTACTAAGCTGGAATTATATAGAACTTCAAGAGGAATCTTACATTCCTCACAATCGTTTATTTTCTCGATTTTAACGTTACCATTTTCTTCATTCAAGCAAACAACCAAATCCTTTGCAAAGGTGTGAATTAGCGTAACATGACTCAAAATAGAAAAAATTATAATAGCATTTACTGTTATGTTGTTTCTAAATTTTTTCATTCCTCACTTATATGTTCATTTGCTGTTAAAATCAATTGATTTATATGTTGGTCTACTATTGAATAGTAAACCATTTTACCTTCTTTTCTATATTTTACCAGTCTCGCATTTCTTAACAACCTAAGTTGATGGGATACGGCAGATATAGTTGAATCGATAACTGCAGCAAGATCGCAAACACAGAGCTCGTTTTTTATTAGAGCCAGAATTATTTTCATTCTTGTCGGATCGCCTAATATCTTAAATAAACCGGTCATTTCCATCAGATTTTTGTATTCATTGATTGCTTTTCTGCCTTTTTTTACTTTAGCTTTGTCAACTATTTCTATTTTACAGACCGGTACAGTTTTTTCGGATTTCATATTCAAATATAATTACATTT
>CAZTYP010000085.1:0-16667 GCA_964617555.1 uncultured Melioribacteraceae bacterium
AACGTAAATAATGGTGTGTGGCGGTAGTATCTTGTGCCAAAAAAAATCCGGAAGTAAAAATGAATAAAACAAAAATTTTGTAAATGTATTTGTACAAAATAATTTTCCTTATAAATAGTTAATAAATCTTAATTATTGAATTTAAAAATAACAACAAAATAATTAAGTTAATTCGGTAATTTGAAAATTAAATTAGGATAACGATGATAATTATACCTAAAGAAATTGTAACTGTTAATTCACGGATGGAAATACTTACAAACCATTTTATTGAAATTAACAATGGTGTTATTGCTAGAATTGATAAATTAAATAATTTGAATTTTAATGATTATGATGCCGATACAATAATGAAAAAAGAAGGGCTTACATTGTTACCCGGTTTTGTACAAACCCACATACACCTTTGTCAAACACTGTTTCGCGGTCTTGCCGATGATTTGCTTTTGCTTGATTGGTTGCAGAAAAAAATTTTTCCGTATGAAAATGCTCATAATTCAGATTCACTTGGAATATCGGCACAACTCGGTATTAGCGAACTATTTATGAGTGGAACAACTACTTTGCTGGATATGGGTACCATGAATTTTCAAGAAGTGATTTTTGATGAAATGATTAACTCCGGTATTCGCGGGTTTTCAGGTAAGTGTATGATTGATGAAAACGATTTATACCCCCCGTTTAAGGAGAGTACAGCCAACAGTTTAAAATCCACTTTGGATTTGGCAACAGAATTTCACAATACTGCAGGCGGTAGAGTTAAATATGGATTTGCACCGCGTTTTGTGCTTTCGTGCAGTGAAGGCTTGCTTAAAGAGACTTTTGAAATGATGCAAGATTTTGATGGAGCATTGTACCACACACATTCTTCCGAAAACAAAGGGGAAATTGAAGCTGTAAGAAAAAAGCACGGCAAAGAGAATATAGAATATTTTGATTCAATTAATATTTTATCGGATAAAACAGTGTTGGCCCATGCTATTCATACAAACGAAAAAGAACTTACGTTGTTGAAAGATAGCGGAACACGTGTTGCTCATTGCCCATCATCAAATTTGAAATTGGGGTCCGGCATTGCGGATATTCCTCGCTATTTGGAAGATGGTATTTCGATATCGCTTGGTGCCGATGGAGCCCCTTGCAATAATAATTTGAATATGTTTACAGAAATGCGCCTTGCCTCCTTAATTCAAAAACCTATTTATAATCCTACCGTAATGAATGCAGAACAAATGATACGTCTTGCTACTATTGAAGGAGCAAGGGCATTGCATTTGGAGAATGAAATTGGGAGTATTGAAGTTGGGAAAAAAGCCGACTTGATTTTAATTAATTTGGAAAAATCAAATCACTCAATGCTTATGGAAAACAAAAATATCTATTCCGCAATTGTTTATGAATCCGATAAATCGGATATAGATTCCGTAATGATTAACGGCAAGTGGGTTGTACGCCAAGGAGAGAATTTAATGTACGATGAAACGGAATTATTGCGAAAAGGCAGAGCAGAGTTGCAAAAATTGTTGAATAGAGTTTAATGGGAGAATTATGAAAAAAGTAATATTTGCCACAGGCAATAAAGGGAAATTAAAAGAGGTGAAAAAAATTTTTGCAGATACGGGAATTGAAATTATTTCGTTATACGATTTAGGAGAAGTTCCCGAAATAATTGAAAACGGGCATACATATCAAGATAATGCAATAATAAAAGCAAAGACAATTTATGAATTGTATAAAATGCCCGTAATTGCTGATGATTCGGGATTATCGGTAGAACAACTTGGCGGGCAACCGGGGGTGCATTCAGCTCGTTATGCGGGAGAAAAATGTACTTATGCCGATAATAATAACAAACTTGTATCGGAACTGGCAAAGTATGAAGAACCTCATAAAGCAAAGTTTGTCTGTTGTGCCGTTTTTTATAACGGAGAAAAAATTGAATCTGCTTTCGGTGAATTACCGGGAAAGATTGTTACCACTCCGAAAGGAGAACACGGTTTTGGTTATGACCCTATTTTTGTTCCAGAAGGAGATTGCAGAACGTTGGCAGAATATTCCGGCGAAGAGAAAAATAAAATAAGCCATAGAGCAAAAGCATTTAATGCGCTACGAAGATTGATAAACTAAAAAATCTTTTCGAATTTGCCGATCTATTTTTTTGAAGAAGGGAGAGTGAAAATAAATTTACTTCCTTTGCCGAGTTCGCTTTCAACCCAGATTTTTCCTTTATTTTTTTTCACAAGTTCATAACAAAGTATAAGCCCAACGCCGGTCCCTTCTTCTCCGTCGGTACCAAGCGTTGTATGGTGAACGTCAATTCGGAAAAGGTTATCCATGCTTTCTTCGGAAATACCAATTCCGTGATCAATAATGGCAATTTCAACTTCTTGCTGTTTCTTTTCGGCTGTAATCTTTACTTCGGTTTTTTCGTGTGAAAATTTTATTGCGTTGGCAATTAAATTACGGAATATGGTGTAAATCATGTTTCTATCGGCATAAACCATAATTGAGTTATCCACGGATGAGACCAAAGTGATATTTTTTCTTGCCGCATTTTCGCTTAATAAATTTATTGCTTTGTTTACCTCTTCGTTTAGCTGGAATAGAGTAGGGGTATATTCTATTCGTCCGGTTTGCACTCTGGACCAACTTAATAATCCTTCTAAAAGGTTATAAACGTTTCTGGATAAATTATACAGCGAGTTGACGGATTCTTTTGCCTCTTCGCGCGAAAGGTCTTCAAAATCTTCTTTCAGCATTTCCGTATAACCGAGAAGTCCTTGAAACGGATTGCGTAAATCGTGTGCCAAAATAGAGAAAAATTTGTCTTTTGAACTGTTCAACTCTTTAAGTAAGTTGTTTGCTCTGTTCTGCGCTTTATATTTTGAAACCAATAGAATAACTACAAGCAAAATTATTATGGAAATAATTACAAGGTATGTATTGTTCCTTTTTTCAAATTCAATTTTTCTTTTTAGAAATTTATTTTCAATCTCTTTTTCTTTTGTTGCAAACAGAGTTTGTAAATCGGCCAAGCGCCCCATATGTTCCTGTCCGTAAATACTATCCTTAAGAGTTATGTATTTTGTTAAATAGTTGTATGCAGATTTATAATCCTTTTTTATGGCATAGTATTTCGAAAGAGAACGGTATCCTTCCATTTCTTGATCTAAAAGCCCGGTTTTTTTAGCTAATCTGATTGCTTCTTCTATTGTTTCTTTTGCCGTGGAATAATTTCCTAATTTTAGATAAACCAGCCCGAGTCTGTTATAATCGGTAATTATTCCTTCAGTATTATTTAATTGTTTGTTGGTTTTAAGTGCGCCTAATAACTGGTTACGTGCTTTACGATATTTCCCCTTTGCATAATTAATATCACTTATTAACGAAATTACATAACTGTTCCCTTTCAGAAACCCGATTTTGTTGTTTAATTTAATTGCAGAAAATAAATAAGAAAGGGCTTTATCGTACATACCGAGTTTGTAATAGGTTTTACCTATTTGCATTATTGTTTTTGAATATCCTTTATAGTCATCGGACGCTTCACGTAATGTAGCAGATTCGTTAAAATATTCCAGTGCTTTTTTGTAATTTCCGTTTTGCAGAAATATTTCTCCGAGATAGTAGAGACTATAAGCCAGTCCGTTGTTGTGTCCCAATTTTCGAAAAATTTGATAACCGAGTAATGCGTTTTCTAAAGCAAGAGAATAAGAGGCTTTACTTATGTAATATTCGGCAAAGTTATTATAAGTGTAACCCATTTGTAAAGAATCTTCAAATAGTTTGGCTGAGGATAGCGCTTTTTCGAAGTAACTAAAAGCTGTTGAATAGTTTCCTAACTTTTCATGGAAAATCCCGATGTAGTTTAATGTTTGTGGCGTTAACTCCGTTAAATCGTTTTGCTTAATTAAAGTTAATACTTTTGTAGCCAACGAAATTGCAAGAGATGGGGACTCAGAGCGAATTTTCCATGCAGAGTCAAGAAGAGCCGTTGCAAATTTATATTGTTCTTTTTGAGCCTTCTGAATTGAATCGGCGGCGGCGGTATTAAAAAAGAATAAAAAAAGAAAAAAAAGTCCTAATATATATTCACGTCGTTTTGGCATATTTACCGTTTAAAAATAATATTAAAAATATAAAATATTTATCTTTACAACAAGATAAAAGAAAGAAGGAAAATACGTTTTTGTATGAATGTTATATTATAGTTTACAAAGATGGAAATTATTAGAAACCAATCTATCAACCTGTATGTTTTAATCAAACAAAAAGTAACCGCTCAAATTAATAAATTTCATTTTACCAAAAGAGCAAACGGAAGAATTTTCTTGATCGTTAAAAATATTTTTTCTTTTTATCCGTTCCCATGCAATAATTTTTTTAGTAAACCTATTTTAAAAACACTACGGTTGGTGAATATCCTCATTATATTTTTGAATAGTTGTTTTAAGCAGGTTACAAATGTCGATAAAAAATTACAAGTATAAAATCGGTTAGTAAAATTATTCTTTGTCTAAGAAAAGAGCATTTGTTATTTTTACCAATTAGAATTACCAATGAAATCACGGTTTCTGATATTTTCAATTACAAACAAATTAAAATTTGATGAAAAAATTTATTAAACGTTTATTTATAATAGGAATTGTTGTTGCTGTGTTATTAGTAGGGGCATTTTATGGAGTTAACTATTACGTAATGCCTTCTGTAGTTAATGCAAAAGAATTGGTTTTGCCGAATGTTGTTGGTATGGAGAAAAAGGAGGCAGTAAAAAAATTGAAAGCATTAAATCTTACTCCTATTGAAGTAGGGCCCAGATATGATGCCCGTTACAAAAAGGATGAGGTTATATTTCAGAAACCGTATGCAGGTACCAAAGTCAAGGAACACAGAAGAGTATATATTCATATAAGTGGTGGCGAGCCTTTAATTAAAATGCCTCAAATTACAGGTAAAACAATGCGTGATGCAAAAATAAATTTGGAACGCTTGGGCTTATTTATAGGAAAGGTTGAAGAAGTTCGTTCCGAACTACCCGGCGGGACTATTGTGGAACAGGAATTTGCTCCCGGAGAGGAATTGGCGAAAGGTGATTCCGTAGCACTAAAAATCAGTGTAGGTCCGCAAGTAGGAATGGTACGTGTCCCTTCTTTAATTGCACGTTCCACGAACGGAGCGGAAAAGATATTAAGGCGCTTGGGACTAAAGCTCGGTAAAAAATCATATGTGGAATCTCCTACATTATTGCCGAATACAGTTATAAGTCAAACCCCGTCGGAAAATTCTTTGATAGAAATTGGCGGTAGTGTGAATGTTGTTATTTCAAAAAGTAAAAGGTAAAATCATGAAAAAGATAGCTCCTTCAATCCTTTCTGCAGATTTTGCAAACTTATCCCAACAAATACGCTATGTAGAGCTGGGCGGTGCCGATATTATTCATTGCGATATTATGGATGGCAAGTTTGTTCCGAATATAACTTTTGGACCTATTGTTGTAAAAGCGGTTCGTTCTGTTACAAAACTTCCTATTGATGTTCATTTGATGATAAAAGACCCCGATGATTTTATTGAGGCTTTTATTAAAGCCGGTGCGGATTATATATCGGTACATCAAGAAGAAGTTGTGCATCTTAACAGAACAATTGCCACAATAAAAGAGTTGGGAGCTAATGCCGGCGTTGTAATTAATCCTGCAACACCTGTTGCCACATTAAAGGATATCTTGGAATTTGTCGATTTTGTTTTAGTTATGTCGGTTAACCCCGGATTCGGAGGGCAAAAATTTATTCCATCCACATTGAATAAAATTAAAACTCTTGCGGAAATACGTAAAAAGGAAAATTTGAATTTTGAAATAGAAATTGACGGTGGCGTTTCTTCTGTCAATATTCAAGATATTTCGGATGCCGGATGCGATATTTTCGTTGCCGGTTCGTCAGTTTTCGGTCAAGATAATATTACCGCAGCTGCTATGGAATTGAAAAATTTGATTTCTTAAAAAAAATTAAATGTAAATGAATTTTTATTCACGATTAACATCAAGCCCCGATATTTTTGTGATGGGCATACTTAATGTTACCCCCGATTCTTTTTCCGATGGTGGGAAATATAACACCATCGATTCTGCCGTTATACATGGTTTGGAAATGATTGAAAACGGAGCGGATATTGTTGATATCGGAGGGGAGTCTTCACGCCCGGGAGCAAAAGAAGTTTCCGTTAACGAAGAACTTGAACGAACAATTCCCGTAATTAAAAAACTGTTAAAAGCTAAACCAGATGCGATTATTTCCATTGATACCGTTAAACCTGAAGTTGCCGAAGTTGCACTGGAAAACGGTGTGAGAATTATCAACGATATTTCGGGATTATCGAACAAAAAAATGTCGAAGGTAATAAAGCAATTCGATGCTTCGGTGGTAATAATGCATATGCAGGGAACACCACGCACCATGCAAGAAAATCCTACATACAATAATGTTGTTGATGATGTTTACGGCTATTTGCACAAAAAAATTGAATATGCAAAATCGGAAGGGATTAATAAAATAATTATAGATCCCGGCATAGGGTTTGGCAAAACAGTTGAGCATAATTTTGAATTGCTTAAGAATTTATCTAACTTTCAGCAGTTAGATGTCCCTTTATTGATAGGGGTTTCCCGTAAATCCTTAATCGGTAAAACCTTAAAATTAGATGTTGAAAAAAGAGATGTTGCAACAATTATTTTAGAAACCGATGCCGTTAGAAAAGGAGCTAAAATAGTTCGTACACATAATGTCGGAAATTGTGTACAATTAAAAAAACTGAATAATTTACTTAATTGAATTTATGTTTGAACTTTTTAAAATAGGGTTTATGTCCTTTACCTTTATCGATTTAATCGACATTGCGGTTGTGTCGTTTATTATTTATAAAATTTATACAATAATTAAAGGAACAATTGCCGCTCAAATTTTTTTAGGACTTATTGTTGTTCTTTTCTTCTCTTTTATAGCTCAAGCCGGAAATTTTAAAGCATTGGGATGGTTATTAAAACTTGTAACCGATATTTGGGTAATAGCTTTTATCATTCTATTCCAACCGGAAATAAGAAGATTCCTTTTGTTGCTAGGTAAAAAACCTTTTGGTGCTCGTTTTTACAAAGGGGCAAAGGCAGATACCGAGGTGCCCGATATTTTAACCGAAGCGGCGTTCGAGATGTCTCAACACCAACACGGTGCTTTAATTGTGTTGGAACGAACAATCGGAATCAGAAGTTTTATAGATACCGGAGAACCGATTAACGCCCACGTTAGCGTTAATCTTTTGCGTTCAATCTTTTTTCCGCGTTCACCGCTACACGACGGTGCGGTTATTATGAAAGATAATATCATACTTGCCGCACGTTGTACGCTCCCTCTTTCTTCCCAAACAAGTTTTGATAATATGCCTTTGGGAATGAGACACAGAGCCGGCTTGGGAATTACCGAACAGACCGATGTAATTTGCCTTATTGTTTCCGAAGAGACCGGCTCAATATCCATAGCTGAAGAGGGGAAATTATATCGTGGCCTTTCACGAGAATCCGTACGCAAATATCTTACCAAACGTCTTGAACCTGAACCAAAAAAAGGAGTAAAAAGCATCTTTGAGCTTTTCGGAAAATCTAAATAATGTTTGTGTTGTAATTCCCGTTTTTAACGAAGTTGATTATTTGGATGATTTGTTGTGGAGAATAACGCCATATTCTTCCAAAATAATTTGTGTTGATGACGGTTCCACGGACGGTAGCGGCGAATTGATGAAAGCCAATACAAATATTGAATTAATATCCCACGGTAAAAACAGAGGGAAAGGATACGCACTTAAAACCGGACTTATGAAATCTCTTGAATTTGATTGTGATATTGTTATTACAATGGATGCCGATTTACAGCATTTGCCCGAGGATATTCCGCGCCTTGCAGAACAAACAAAAAACTACGATATTGTAATAGGTAACAGACTACATGAGTTAAGTAAAATGCCTTTACACAGAATTGCAAGTAACAAACTTACAAGTTGGTTACTTTCAAAAAAATTGGATGTATCAATAAAAGATAGTCAAAGCGGTTTCCGAGCATTTCGCAAAAGTATTGTAAAATCCATTCTTCCCTTTGAAGTTGGTTTTGAAGCGGAAACCGAAATGTTGATAAAAGCGGTTCGTAATAATTTTACTATAGGCTTTGTTGATATCAAAACTATTTATAATGATAACGAAAGTAAAATGAAATCGATCCCGGCAATAACGGGATTCTTGAAAGTTTTATTCCGAAACAAATAGAGTAATATTGGAAGATAATTTAATATCCTAAAACTTCTTGTATTGAGAAGGAAATAGTAAGCGGTATAAAATCTATTTTACTTTTTTCAATTTTTTCTTTTTCTTATTTCCGCTTGTTACATAATCCATAAGCCATTCTTGCAAGTTAACATTATTTTGCAAATAAACTTTATGATTAAAAACATATTTCCCGGTCGGGAGCAATATCCTTGCTTTTTGATTATCTTTTAGGGAAATGTTGATGAGAGTTTCAATAATATTTTTTTTCAAGTCGCTATTTTCAATGGGGAATATTGTTTCAACTCTTCTATCCAAATTACGTTGCATAATATCGGCACTTCCCATGTAAATTTCGTTATCACCGTTATTGTAAAACAGATATACACGGGTATGTTCTAAAAAACGCCCTACAATACTGCGAACAACAATGTTTTCGCTAAGTTCGGGCATTTGCGGCACAAGTGAACAAATGCCCCTAACAACAAGGTCAATCTTTACTCCGTTTTTAGAGGCTTCGTAAAGAGCAGCAATAATTATAGGGTCAACAAGGGAATTTAATTTGAAATAGATATATCCTTTATTTCCGGCTTTAACGTTTTCAATTTCACGTTCAATTAAACGCAAAAATTTATTTCGCAAATTAAGCGGAGCAACCCACATTTTACGGTAGGATTTTTGTTCGGAATATCCGGTAAGATAATTGAAAATTTCGGCAACATCTTCACACAATTCCTTATTGGAAGTGATTAATCCGTAATCCGTATATAGCTTTGCCGTTGAAGCATTATAATTCCCTGTTCCAAGATGAACATAACGGCGGACTCCGTCGTTTTCTTTTCTTACAATTAAAGTCATTTTGGAATGAGTTTTTAATCCTACCAAGCCGTAAACAACGTGAACACCGGCTTTTTCCAAAGCACGTGCCCAATAGATATTGTTTTCCTCGTCGAAACGAGCTTTAAGTTCAACCAAAACCGCAACTTGTTTGTTCGATTCCGCAGCATCAATTAAATATTTTACAATTGGAGAGTTGGAACCAACCCTGTATAAAGTTTGCTTAATTGCCAAAACGTTCGGGTCGTTTGCAGCTTCTTTTATAAGAGTAATTACCGGTTCAAAAGATTCGTAAGGATGATGCAGTAAAACATCTTTTTGCCTTATAATGCTGAAAATTGATTCGTCTTCTTCTTCTTCGAATACTTGCGGCATTACCGGATGAAACGGGGTCTGTTTTAAATGAGGAAGAGGTAAATTATACAACATCATAACATCGCTGAGCCCCATTGGTCCGTCAACAACTTGGATTTCATAATCGGAAACTTGCAGATTTTCGGTTAATATTTTTATCATAAAACGGGGCATATCTTTTTCTACGGAAAGACGAACAACAGAGCCGAATTTTCTGCGTTTGATGTTTTCTTCTATTACGGAAAGCAAATCATCTGCTTCATCTTCTTGAATATTAATATCAGTGTTTCTTGTAATTCTGAATTTATGAGCACTTATTATTTTAAGTCCCGGGAAAAGCGAAGGGAGATTGTTTTTAATTAAATCGTCAATCCAAATTAAGTTTGTTGAAAAATCACTTTTTGGTAAATCTGGTTTCCCTCTTAAAATATCATCCACATTAATAATTCTGGGTAAAATCGAAGGGATTTTTAAACGTGCAAAATGTAATTGACCGTTAGGCTTCTCAACTTGAATTGCAAAACTTAAACTCAAATTTGAAATATAAGGGAAAGGTCTTCCCGGGTCGAAAGCCAAAGGAGTTAATACGGGATAAATTTCCTCATCAAAATAATTTTGTAATTTTTCTTGCTCTTTTACGGAAAGATTATTGTAGTTTAAAAAATTAACATTGTTTTTACTTAATTCAGGAATAATGGTTTTGTTCCAATATTCCAGTAATGTATTAACTTGTGGGGTAATGCTTTCTTGGATATATTTTAATTCTTCGTATGGAGTTAAGCCGTCAATTCTTTGTTCAATAATATTTGCACGTATTTGCTCCTTAATGCCGGAAACGCGAATCATATAAAACTCATCCAAATTTGTAAAATAGATTGAAATGAATTTTATCCGTTCTAATAAAGGGAGTTCGGGATTTATTGCTTCTTCCAATACGCGTTTATTGAACTCAACCCAACTTAAATCCCGCGAGAAAAAATTCTCCGGTTTAAAATATTTTTTTAAATTTACTTTATTTAACTTCATTTAAAAATTCCGTAATTCTTTTAATTCGATTTTACTTGTTCTCTTCGTCAAAATCTATCTTTTTTGCGGAAGAATAGCTATCCAAATCGTAGTGAATAATACCCTCGGGCATCGGAAGTTTCCTTATAGGAACTTTAGCTTTTTTAAAAAATTCGGTAGCCAATGTATCGTGATAATCCGAGAAAACAACAATCTCTTTTATTCCGGCGGCAATAAGAGCTTTTGAGCAGGTTGTACAAGGCATATTTGTAATATATGCAGTAGCACCGGAAGTGCTTACACCATGTTGTGCACATTGTGTGATAGCATTTATTTCCGCATGGTTTGTTCTGACACAGTGGTTGTCTACAATAATACAACCGGCATCTTCACAATGAGCGTCACCGGGTATAGAGCCGTTGTAACCGGTAGCCAATATTTGTTTATCTTTAACAAGTACGCATCCCACGTGCATTCTGGGACAAGTAGCCCTTTCGGAAATTAACATTGCAACTTTTAAAAAATATTCGTCCCAAGTCGGGCGTTTGAACTTCCTTTCCATCTTAAGTCTCAAATTTTTTTTGGATAAACCCTAATATAACTAAATTCGAAATTATTTGATTGAAAAAAGGAATGCTTTAAAAAGGGGAAAGCTGTTAAGGTAGAGGGCGAACCTTAACAGCTTTTTGATTTTTAATAATAAATGAAATTTATTATTAAAAAAGATAATAGGGGAAAGGCTACCAAGGTAGAGGGCACAACCTCAGTAGCCTGATGTGTTAACAGAAAGACATAAGCCCTTCTGCTATCAATTATTATTAAATTTACCAAAGAGCAAAAAATTAGGGTGTTATCTTACTTAAATTTTTTCATTCTTGCAAGCCCTTTTTTTATTTTTTCTTATGATTAAAAAATATAAAAAATTAGTATTTTTAATCAATTAATATATACTTCTAAAAAAGATTTAATTAATAAAGAATAAATTTACATACTGACAAGTGAAAAAGTGATGAATGACACACAAATTTAATTTTGTCTATAAAAATTTGTCAAGTGTAACTTATATTTATAAATTAATTGTTGAAAATAATACAACATCAAAAAAATGTTATTCATAAAATGAGGTGATAATGAAACGACTATTACTTTTTACAATTTTGTTATTTACAATCCAAATTCAGGCACAATTTGATAATTTCCTTAATCCAAACGAGGGAATTGTTGATGGTGGGATTGGTATGACATGGATTAACGGACAACCGAATTATACTTTCAGATTCCGTCCGGAAATTTCATTCGGCAAGTTTGGTGCGGGATTAGATTTAAATCTTGAGTTTAATTCTAGCGGATTAAGAACGGAAAATTTTAACACCGTTTCCGATTATCTTGCAATTATAAGATATTTGAGATGGGGACATAAACACGATCCGCTTTATATCCGTGCGGGAGCTTTAGATTATACAACAATCGGTTACGGAAATATTATGTATCTTTATAATAACAGTCCTTCTTTCGATGCCCGTACAATAGGTCTGGAAGTAGGTCTGGATATGGAACAATGGGGAATTGAAGCCGTGTACGGTAATTTTGCCACGGCTGGTATTGTGGGTGGCCGTGCTTTTGTAAGACCCCTTAAATTTACTTCTGCAGGTGATATTCCTATCATAGGCGGATTGCAAATCGGTGCTTCGTATATGACAGACCTTGATAAACATGCCGGATATATAGCAGGCTATACAACCGGTTCCGGTACCGATTCCAATCCTTGGGAGTTTGTTGCAACAACAGATACAGGTAGTATTGCAATTGTTTCTGCCGATGTTGGTTTGCCTATTTTCCAAACCGAAGTTACAAGTTTGGAACTTTATTATTCATATACTCAAATTCTTAATTTTGGTTCAGGCCAAGCATACGGACTCCTTTTCAACTTCGATTTTACGGGTGTTTCCTTAAAAGTTAAGTTCGAAAGGACAATTAACGGTGAGCAATACATACCGGCTTATTTTGATGCCCTATATGAAATTGACAGATTCAGACTCGATCCGGAAACAGGAGCACTAAACAGTAAAGCCAAAATACTTAAAAATGCAACCCTTGATGATATGAACGGCTGGTACGGCGGTTTATTACTAGATGTTATGAATCTTTTTAGAATTTCGGGCAGCTATCAGAGGTTAGATAATGATAATCAAAATGGAAGATTGCATCTCGGTGCGGAAATAGATCCTATGGGAACCCCTTTTGTTGCAAGAGCCGGTTACGATAAAACCGAAATTGCAGCGGAATCGGAAATTTTTACTTTGGACGAAAGATCAAGATTATTTGTGGAAGGTGGATATAAACCTTATCCGTTTGTTACGGTTTCCCTTGTTTATCAGTGGACTTTTACCCCAATACGCGGACTTGATAACGTAATACTCGGTTACGAACCTCAAGAAAAGGTTGAACCGAGAGTCTCTTTTTCAATGCCGTTCGATTTCTAAATTTTATAACGGGGATGCATATTCCGCATCCCTTTTTTATATCTCCAATATTTGATGTTCAATTAAATTTGTTTTCAATTCCGTTATTATCCATTTGATGATATCCAATCCGTATTTGCCGGCAAATGATATAAAATTTAATTCGTTTTCCTGCAATCCGTTATTCGGAAAAATAATTTGTTTTATACTTTGTAATTGTGCAATAATCTTTTGATGTTTCTGTGTTTCAATATTTTGAGTCTTTTCTTTTAAAGCAAGTAAAGCATTATCTATTGTAGAAAGGGTTTTCTCAATTGTGTCAATTAAAACCGTATCTACCGCAAGAAGATTATTGGTTAATAAATTTAATTGTTCTTTTATTTTCGATTCAGTTGTGGAAAACATTTCTTCAACATTAAATTCGGAAATCTGTTTTATGATTTTTTCTGTTAAGTTTTTTCCGTCCAAAGTGAAACTTTGTAACCCGAGATTGTATCGTTTCATTACGGATAGCATGTCGGCTTCGATAATTGTTGCGGAAGAGCGGGGAAAAACCATCGGTTGTACAACGTTAAAAAAATGATAGTTGGGAATTACCTGTGCAAAACAATTTATATCACTTTCGTTCCCTATAATAACGGAAACGGGGAACAAGAACGATTGACAAACGGGTAAGAGTAACTCTCCTGCACTGAACATTTCAGGATTAGTATGTAGCATGTGTAAAAGGTCTTCCTGAACTGTTTTTTTTCTTTTGCCCCTAAATCCGAATCCGTTTTCAGTCGGTTCTATCAGATGTCTTCCCGTTTGGTCGGAATAGTAAATATTAATAGGATTTACTTTTACTTCCGTATGGTAAAATTCTTCCAGCTCCGCACTACATAATACATTTGTTGTTGTATGGTGTCGGTAATTAATTATTTCTTTTTCGAAAATCGGGATAAGCAGCTTTTTAACAGCGGAATCTTGCGGATCAAAAATGATTAAACCGTATTCATCAAATAAAGATAAAAGTAATTTTTTAAATGCATCTTTAAATCGAATGCCCGGTTTATAGATTTTACTTATAAATTGAAATATGTTTTCTTTGAAGTTGTAGCCGTTTAGTCCGTCTTGTAAATCAGCAAGTGTTAATTCAATATTATTATTAAAAGATATATTGCCTATTGCACCGCGTTCTATTTCATCGTCAAGCCCGTCATCGTACTTTATAGGGAGAACAGAATTATTTGGGGTAAATATTTTTATTACGGATGAGTCTTCGAAATTGTGATTGTCTGCATCCATCCAAAAAATCGGTATAAAGTTATAATCATTATATTTTTCATTTAATAAGTTCGTGAGTTTTATAACGGTAATTGCTTTATAAATTGTATCCATTGAACCACCGAAAATTTTTGTTTGCCCGGATACAACAATTGTAAAAGTTTTTTTGTTAAGTAAAGATGCAATATTTGATTCGGTTTGTTTGGAAATTCTGTATGCATCATATTGGTTTTTAATTATTTCGACGATTTTTGCCCTGAGAGGTGCAGAAAAATCATCAAGTTCCGTAAAAGTTTTTAAGTAATCGTCATTATTCCGAAAATTCTTTTTGAAAAATTTTTCTACACTTTCGAAATCGTTGATATAATCCAAAAAAAGATTTCGAAACCCCGGTAATTCCGAATATTCTATCCTCATAGTTTATCCTTTTTAATTAATTAAAAATAAGAAAAAAGAGTTATAAAAGTGTGGCGGATTAAGGTTCGGGATAAAATTTTCTATAGAATAATTGTCCGTAAGTGAAATGTAAAATTGGGATTGGTAAATTGCTTTTCTCTTTGTATTAATAGAGAAAACAAAATGTTATTATTAGCAAGAGAAGATAAAGTGAAACAAAATAATCTCCTAAAAAATTGCCAAAAGTGCAACTCATCGCAATGACGTTTTTTATCTCAGTCATTGCGATTTTTGCATTCAATTCGCGTATTGGCGGCCTTAATAAGGATAAGTTGGTTTTATTTCAACAATAACATCTTCTTTGTATCACTAAAGTTGTTCACACGCAAAGAGTAAAAATAAATCCCGCTCGGTAAATTATCCGCACTGAATTGTACTGAATAGTTACCGGGAGATTGCATTTTGTTTACAAGCGTTGCCACTTTTTGCCCAAGCGCATTATAAACCGTTAATGTAACGTTAAAAGTAGATTGCTTCGTCGCTTCACTTCCGGCAATGACTGACGATGATGGAATTGAATACGAAATTATTGTGCTCGGATTAAACGGATTAGGGTAGTTTTGTGAAAGTTGAAAATTAGTTGCGGTCTCATAAATTTTTTCTACATTAAGTACCATGCTATAAAAAGCATCAAGTGATTTCGATGTAAGATTGAGTTCAAGTCCCGTAGGTGCAGCAAAAGTAAAGGAGCCGGTAGATGTAATCCATACATTATTTGTTATATCCCATTCATAGCTTTCAGCGTGAATCATATTGTTATCGTCATTGTATAAATATATTTTTTTACTTGTATTTTGCCACTGATTATTGACAAAGCGTTGCTTGGTTTCAGAGGTTTTTTTGTTGTGTTCATTATATGTAAACAATGTCCTTTCCCCTAACTTCATTTCTCCCATTGCATAAATATTATTATATTGAATAGTTAAGTTTCCGTTCCCGTCATATATAAAAAGAACTTCTCCCTCTTTTTTCCACTGACCTATGTAGGAGTCCCACGTATGCAACTGTATGGAATCAATCAATCCGGTTGAATTTGTATAATAGGTTAAGAATTGGTTATTACTCCAAGTAGAGTCATTCCAAACTTGAAAAATAGAATGACTAATGATTCCATTGGAATCATAAAAATATTCCAAAAGGAATCTATTTATCCATTCGTCGTTTTTTCTTACTTTTGTTAATAAGCGGGAGAGATGTCCGTAAGAGTTGTAATTATAAGTAACTAGATTAAATTTAAGCCAATATCCGTCTTTGTGCCAATTTTCAATTCTAAAAGTATCCACTCTGTTTTCCTGATCGTACGTCCAAAGATATTTGGAAGATCTAATCCATTGATTTCCGCTGTAATATCCGATTGAATCCAAAATTATATTACCGATATTATCATGTTTGTAAATATGATTTCTAATCGTGGTACCGGTAATTGTATGAATACTGTCAATAATTGTGGATGCGTCATTGTTAGATAGAGAGATGGGATTTGCAAATAATTCGTATTGTTTTATATCCTCTGTTATGTAAAAAGGATTAGATTGTGATATTTGGCTTTTGCTTGTAACTGCCAAAAAAAATAGAAATAAAAAATATATTGTTTTTTTCATGATTCCTCTCCGGTTCATTAAATGATAAATTATAAACTGATGCAAAAAAAAGAAAAGAACAGATTTTTTAGAGCAATAAAAGTTATTTGCTACCATATACAAATATAATATTAAAATTTAAATATTTATAATGTTAAATTATTTGATTCGACAGAGATAGGAAAATACTTTGTTATTACAACTTTATCTGTGACTTTAATAAGTTGGTTTTATTTTAATAACAACATTTTTTTTGTATCACTAAAGTTGCCTGTATGTAACGAATAGAAATAAACGCCGCTCGGTAAATTGCTTGCGTCGAATTGGGCGGTGTAATTTCCCGGCGATTGTTCTTTATTTACAAGCGTTGCAACTTTTTGACCAAGAGTATTGTAAACGGTTAAT
>CAZTYP010000086.1:0-15733 GCA_964617555.1 uncultured Melioribacteraceae bacterium
AAATTAAGTGGGGAGAATATTATTTATCTGTTTTTGTAAGTAAACCATTTGGAAATTTAATGATCTATTAATTTGAAGAGATACTTTTTTCGTTTCAAGATAACATTCCGGCCGATTGGGTTGTTTGCTGATTGTTTTTAATTACCGTGCACTACAAAATCGGACTTACACAATTATTTTTCCGATGTATAAATTGACTAATTTCTTTATTTTAATAATCCAGATATTTAAGGATATTTAAGATGAAAAAAACAATCGGATTTCTTCTTTTGCTTTTATTAATTTCGTGCGTAAACGAAGTTGAACAACCACAAACAGAATCTAAAACCGACGATATATTTCAATACGGGACAAAAAATTCATTATTAACAAATATTTATACCGGCAATGTTACCGTTGGCGAAATAAAGAAGGAAGGGAATTTCGGACTTGGCACATTTAATATGATTGACGGCGAGATGGTAATTTATAACGGAAATGTTTATCAGGTGTTACCAAGCGGAAAAATAAACAACATGCCTTCCGCAATAAAAGTTCCGTTTGTTGTTACAAAATTTTTTAATCCGGATACCTCGTTCTCACTCCCAAATAATATATCACTCGATTCTGCCAAAGTAATTTTACAAAAGATTATCGGGCATAAAAATTTACCCGCTGCAATAAGAATAAATTCACATTTCGATTCGTTAAAATGCCGCAGTGTTTACAAAGTAAAAAACAATTCCGTTTCACTTGCGGAAATTATTGCCAAACAAAAGATTTTTAATTTTGCCGACAAAGAAGGAACTGTAATCGGTTTTTGGTATCCCGATTATTTCGACGGGGTAAATTTTTCGGGATTCCATTTTCATGTAATGCTGAAAAACATTTCAGGCGGTGGACACATACTCAATTGTAAATTCGGGAGTGCCGCAGTTGAAATTGATTTTGCTTCCGGAGTAAATGTTTTAATGAACAAATAGCCCGAAAAAATAATGCTGAAAATAAACGAAATTTTCTTTTCCATTCAGGGAGAAAGCAGTTATGCGGGGTTACCTTGCGTGTTTGTTCGCCTTACAGGTTGCAATTTACGTTGCTCTTACTGCGATACCGAATATGCTTTTTACGAGGGTGAAAATTTTTCCGTTGATGACATTTTTGAAAAGGTTTCCGGCTACAATTGTAACCTTGTTGAAATTACAGGTGGCGAACCGTTATTACAAAAAGATGTTTATCCTTTAATCACCAAACTTTGCGATAACGGCTATACGGTTTTGCTTGAAACCAACGGTTCCCTTTCCATAAAAAAGGTGGATAAACGGGTAATAAAAATAATCGATTTTAAAACCCCATCAAGCAAAATGGGAAAAGAAAACTTTATTGAAAACATAAAATACTTAAATTCAAAAGATGAGGTTAAATTTGTAATAGGTTCCGAAGAAGATTACATTTGGTCGAAAAATGTTATACGTAAATACAATTTGGATAACCACGTAACCGTTTTGTTTTCTGTGGTTTTCGGAAAAATGAAAGAATCACTTTTAGTCGAAAAAATTTTAAAAGACAATTTAAATGTAAGATATCAATTGCAGCTTCATAAATATATTTGGAAGCCGGATGAAAAAGGAGTTTGACAAAAATGAAAATAGCAAAAGATTTTAGATGGGAAATGGCACACAGATTACAATGCCACAAAGGAAAATGTTTTAACCTACACGGACATTCATACAAGTTGGAAGTAGAATTTGAGGGAAACGTTAATCTGAATACAGGTATGGTACTAGATTATTTTGAGGTAAAAGATATTGTTGCTCCTATTGTAAACAAATTAGACCATACCGTACTTATTTGGGAAAAAGATACTGTGCTGTTGCAAAAAATCAAGGAGCTTAATTCTGCACATGTTGTTGTTCCTTTTGAAACAACCGCAGAAAATTTAACCGACTATTTTTTGAAAGAAATTTCCAAAGCGGAGTTGCCGAAAGAGATAACCAAAATAAAACTCCGCGTTTGTGAAACCGAAACAACTTATGCGGAAAATGAAATAATTTTATAATTATTTTCCATTGCTTTCAAAATAATCTTTGGTATCAGGACGAGAAAAAGGTTCTACGAAAAACTTATAAACCGTTTCATTAAATAATTTCGGATTTATTACGGGAGTTAAGTGTGTTTCTCCGGGGAAAATACATAGTTGTGCTTTGGGAATATTTTGATAAATTTGAACTGTATGTTCTTCCCTTATTACATCTTTATCACCCGATAAAACCAAGACCGGAGCGGTAATTTTATGTAAACAATCAAGCGAAATATGCGGTTGTGTCCCTAATAACCCCAATAACTCTTTTTGTAATTTCCAATTTTGAGTTGTGTCCTTTTCAGCAAGTTTTTCATTTACAATTTTCGTCTCTCGTTTAACCATTTCAACTGCCCACGGGTAAACGGCAGAAGTATCCGGACGTAAGTTCGCCCCCATTACGGCAAGTTTTCTAATTTTTCCCGGATATTTACTTGCCAAAAGCAATCCGATAATACCGCCGTCACTCCAACCGAGAACATATGCGGAACTTATGCCAAGATAATTAAGCAACTCCGCCCAATCTTCCGCCAATAATTCGTAAGTAAAGTGTTGGTTGCCCATCAAAGATTTTCCGTGCCCGCGGCTATCAGCAACAATTACTTTATAATGTTCGGAAAAAAAATCTATCTGAAACTTCATGCTTGCAATACTTCCGCTGTTACCGTGTATTAAAACAAGCGGTTCTCCTTTGCCGTATATTTCATAATACATTTTTATTCCGTTAACATCAGCAAACTTACCTGCAACAATATTATCTCCGTAATTGTTTTTATTCCCCTTATCCGATTGAGAAAAGACAAGAGCGGTAAATAAAAATGAATAAAGAAAGATTAATATAATTTTTGTTTTCATAATTAAGCTCCTTATTTTCTTATAATTTTTCACCGCAATATTTACAATAAAGGGCATCGGCATCATGGCCTTCGGCCGAGCATGAAGGACAAACTTGTGTTGAAACTTTTTCCTTTTTAATTCCCGCATATTCTGCGGTAACTATTCCGGTCGGAACGGCAATTATCCCGTAACCCAAAATCATTATCAACGAAGCCAATGCTTGCCCCAAGGGTGTTTGCGGAGAAATATCTCCGTAACCGACTGTTGTTAACGTTACTATTGCCCAATATATGGAATGAGGAATGTTTGTAAATCCGTTTTTTTCTCCTTCTATTACATACATTAATGAACCTACTATTACAACAATAATCATAACGGTAAGAAGAAAGACGAGGATTTTTCTTTTACTTTGTTTTATTGCGGCCGATAAATTGTTGGCGGCACCGAGATACTGAACAAATTTTAAAATTCTAAAAACACGTAACATACGTAAAAGACGTATGGTAATAAAATATTGACTCCCCGGAAATATTAAACTTAAATATGTGGGAAGTACAGAAACCAGGTCAACAATTCCGTAAAAACTACGGGCATACGCAAAGGGATTGCCTATAGAATAAAGGCGCAACAGGTATTCCGCAGAAAAAAGGAGAGTGAAAAACCATTCCGCATAAAAAAGCAGATTACCGTATTCCGCTTTAATTGAAGCAACGGAATCCAACATTACCACAAGTACGCTTAATACTATGGCAACAAGCAAGAGGATATCAAACAGTTTTCCTGCTTGCGTATCGGCTTCAAAAATAATTTCGTGAAGTTTTAATCTGTGTGGAGAAAGTGTTTTTTTATTTTTCATTTTTTTACTTAAAATAATTTTTAACACTAAAAAAAGTTATAATAAATTTTATTTATCTAAAAATTCCTCAGTTATTTTATAAACAATCTCCACACTTAAATCGTGCATACACTTGAATTGTTCGTCTGTTCTGCCGCAGGTAAGTGGTTTAGGAGAGTAGAAAAAGCACGGGGCACAATCAAGATTAAGAGAAGCAATTCTATATTCCGTTTGCCATGGATGGATAAAGTACGGATTGGTGGGTCCGATAATTACAATTGTTTTACGCTTCATTGCCGCCGCAATATGCATTAAGCCGGAATCGTTGGTTACAAACAAATCGGAGCGTTTAATTATTGCTGCGGTTTGTCGTAAATTTTCGGTAATAACATTTATGAAGTTATTGTTTGCAACCAAATTTTCTATTTTATTCTTCAACTCTTTCTCGTCGGGACCACCAAAAAGTAAAACCTTGGCGTTCCGTCTTTCAATCAATAATTTTGAAAGCTCTGCGAATTTTTCGGCTTGCCATCTTCTGTTGATGTGGTTTTTAAGTGTTGAACATCCGGCATGTATTCCTACAACAAAATCGTTTTTTTCAATTCGATTATCAGATAAATATCTTGAAGCAAAATCAATATCGGTTTGTTTTAAAGGAAACGACAAAGGCGGAATTTCCTTTTCATCTTTATTTATAAGAGTTTGTATAAGTTTAACATTGGTTTCAACACAATGGCTGGTGTTGTTTTCTTTTACCGTTACATTATTCAAAAACCCGAGGTTAAAAAAATTATTGTGAATGTAGTTAACACCCAACCTTTTTTTTGCCTTTAAAAAGTAGTGCAACAAATTATATTCTTTTCTGTTGGAAGGATAAACATTTACGGAAACATCATAGGTGTTACGAAGTTTACTCAAATACTTTGCAGTGGAAAACTTGCTTTTATTCAGCATATCGTAATAGAAAACATTGTCGGGCTCTTCAAGATTTTCATATAACTCTTTTACTCCTTTTAACATCGTAAGGGCATCTATTTTTGCTTCCGGAAATTCTTTCCTCAAAAGAGCCAATGCCGGCGTAAACATTAAGGCATCGCCTATACCGGAGAGTGCATTAATAAGTATTTTCAATTCAATATTTCCATTTGTTTCAGAAGTATTATTATTGCTCTAAATTATACTACAAAATATAGAAAAATTAGAAATGCGAAATTTTTAAAATATAAAATTTGTTATGCGTTTTTTAACGATGGGAAAATAATATTTAAAGCAAAAAATAATTCGGATGTTTAAACAACATGGAGTAATTCTCATTAGTTTAAATTTTAGTTCTTTTCTCTTTTTAGATAAATTGAAATTGTAATGTTTTTCAGTAATTTACATTTTTATAAATCTCTTTTATATCCGGAAGCTCTGTCGTGTAATAATGCACCCAAATATAAATGTGGTTAAAAAGAGCTGCCACCAATGCGGCTTCGGAAAGAAGAAGCAATCCGGGTAAATAGAGAACCATTAAACCCACAACATACATCGCATTTTTTATATAACGGAAAATCCCTTCTTTTACAAATGGTTTGTTAAAGTTTTTATCGAAATGGTCTATTCCGAATGCACGTTCTACGGTAAAATATTTTTTAACGGAATACTCTAAATAGATAATAGGTGGGGTAATTATTACGGCAAACAAATAAGCCCAAAAAGGATTAACGAAGAGGGTATTGCTGTTGCTTATGGCAAGAATAATTATGAAAACAAGACGCGAAATGAACAGAATTGAAAAGCCCGCGGAATAAAGCAAAAATGCTTTTTTTATACCGAATTTTCCGGTAAAAATATTTCCGTAAAGTTCTAAACGCCACACCAACCAAACATAAATTTGATGAAGCACAGGAACAATAAGAGCAATCCAAAACCACGTTTTTGTAGATATCCCCCAAAAATTACCAACCGATAATCTGCTTGTATTGTTTATATAAAATACAATTATCCCCAGTAAAATTAGGAGTAAAATCAAATGATAAAATTGATATTTAAATATTTTTTTAATCAAAACGGATATATAAAAAAAATGTCCCGCAACAAAACGGGACACATCATTATACTTATTATTATTTATATTCGTCCCAGCTTTTTACAAGGAGCTTCTCTTTATTATAAAAAACAGATTTGATAAAACGCTTTGCCACTTGAATATTTGTAATCAACGGAATATTTAAATCGATTGCCTTTCTGCGAATAAAATAATCGCTATCCAATTCCGATTTTTCATTGTTCTTTGGAATATTGATAACCAAATCAATTTTCCCTTCTTCCATATAAGTAAGAATATTCGGCTCTTTTTTTGTAAAAGGACGATTAAGCGGTTTAATATCAAATCCCAAATTGCCGTAAAACTCTGCGGTACCCGATGTTCCGTATAAATCCAAATCGTACGTGGAAAGCATCCTCATTTCTTCCAAAAAAACAGCTTTTTTATTTAGAGGTCCGGTAGAAATTAAAACCCCTTTTTGAGGAATTTTAAAACCGATAGACAAAACGGACTTGAGGAATGCCTCGTTAAAATCATCACCGAGACACGCGACTTCACCAGTAGAAGACATTTCCACACCGAGTACGGGGTCGGAACCTTTTAAGCGTGTAAAAGAGAACTGAGGCGCTTTAACGCCAACGTAATCAAGGTCGAAAGAGGATTTATCAATTCTTGCCGGTTTTTCGCCAATCATAAGCAGGGTTGCAATATCAATAAAATTTCGTTTTAACACTTTGGAAACAAACGGAAAACTTCTGGAAGCTCGCAAATTACACTCAATCACTTTCACATCGTTATCCTTTGCAATAAACTGCATGTTGAAAGGTCCTGTAATTTCCAACGCTTTGGCAATTTTACGAGTAATCATTTTAATACGGCGCATTGTTTCAAGGTATAAACGCTGCGGAGGTAAAACGATTGTAGCATCGCCGGAATGAACGCCAGCATTTTCAACATGTTCCGAAATTGCATAAGCAAAAAGCTCACCGTGATCAGCAACCGCATCCACTTCAATTTCGCGTGCATCGGTAATAAACTTTGTAATTACAACGGGATGCTCGCTACTTATATCGGATGCTTTTTTTAAGAATGCTTCTAACTCGTCTTCGGTAAGCACAATACTCATTGCCGCACCGCTCAATACATAGCTGGGACGTATTAACACAGGGTAGCCGACTTTTTTGCAAAATTCTTTGGCAGAATCCAAACTTGTAAGCTCTTCCCAATCGGGCTGATCTATCTTTTCTTTATCGAGAATTGCTGAAAACTTATGTCTGCTTTCGGCATTATCAATCTGCTCGGGAGATGTGCCCAATATTTTAACACCGTGTTGATGCAGTTTTACGGCAAGGTTATTCGGAATTTGTCCGCCCACGGAAACAATAACACCTTCGGGGTTTTCTTTTTCGTAAATATCCAAAACACGTTCCATGCTCATTTCTTCAAAATACAACTTGTGGGCAATATCATGATCGGTACTTACCGTTTCGGGATTATAATTAATCATTATGGATTTATAGCCGTGTTTATCCAATGTAGTGGCGGCATTAACACAACACCAGTCAAACTCTACCGAGGAACCGATGCGATAAGCTCCGCCACCGAGTACAATAATTTGTTTATCCTCGCCTACTTCGATATCATCAAAAAAACCGTTGTAAGTCATATAAAGATAATTTGTTTGAGCCGGAAACTCTGCAGCCATAGTGTCTATTTGTTTTACACTTGGAATAACACCAAGCTCCTTGCGGTAATTCCTAACTTCAAATTCATCGGTGTTTGTAAGTTTACCTATCTGTTTATCGGAAAATCCGTATTGCTTTGTTTTAAGCAAAGTAAGTTTATCAATATCGGTCAATTTTTTATTTTGTAACACTTCGGCTTGTTCAACAATGTTTTTCATCTTGAACAAAAACCATCTGTCTATTTTTGTTAACTCGTAAAGTTTATCAACGGAATAACCTTGCTGTAGTGCTTTTGCCACATAATAAATTCGTTTATCGCTCGGTTGTTGAAGCTCTGCATCCATTGCTTCTATTTCAAAATCGTTGCAAACAAATCCGTCCATCCCGATATCCAGCATACGGATTGCTTTTTGCAATACCTCTTCAAAACTTCTACCGATAGACATTACTTCGCCGACAGATTTCATTTCGGAGCCGAGCAAAGTGCTTACTTGACTGAATTTTTGCAAATCCCAACGAGGGAATTTAAGCACAACATAATCCAAGGCCGGTTCGCAACAAGCAGATGTTTCTTTTGTTATCTCGTTTTCAATTTCGTTAAGGGCATAACCTATGGAAAGTTTAGTGGCAACAAAAGCCAAAGGATATCCGGTTGCTTTGGAAGCTAATGCGGAACTGCGGCTTAACCGTGCGTTAACTTCAATTATTCTGTAATCGTCGGAAGTAGGAGAAAGGGCATATTGAATATTACATTCTCCCACTATACCGAGGTGGCGTATTAATTTAATTCCGTTGGAACGAAGCATAAAATTTTCTTTTGCCGAAAGTGTTTGCACGGGGGCAACCACAATACTGTCGCCGGTATGAATACCCATCGGATCAACATTTTCCATTGAGCAAACAGTAATACAATTATCATGTTTGTCGCGCACAATTTCATATTCAACTTCTTTCCAGCCGTAAAGAGATTCCTCAATTAAAATTTGACTGGTAAAGGAAAAAGCCCTCTTGGCTTTTTCAACAAGCTGGTCTTCGGTTTCCACAATTCCGGATCCCAACCCGCCCAAAGCATAAGCTATGCGAACCATTACCGGGAAACCAATTTCGTTGGCAATTGTAACGGCTTCCTCTACATTTTCAGCCGTTTTGCTTATTGCAACTTTAAGTCCGGCTTCTTCAACTTTGCGATTAAAAAGATTTCTATCCTCCGTTTTTTTGATTGTTTCCACGGGGGTTCCGAGAACTTTTACATTATATTTTTCCAGAATCCCTTTGTCGTAAAGTTCAACGCCGGTATTCAGTCCTGTTTGACCGCCGAATCCGAGTAAAATTCCGTCCGGCTTCTCCTTTTTAATTATCTCTTCAACAAATTCTACTTTAATTGGCAAAAAATAGACTTTATCGGCAAGTTCTTCCGAAGTTTGAATTGTTGCAATGTTCGGATTTATCAATACGGTTTTTACGCCGTCTTCTTTAAGGGCTTTAATTGCTTGACTTCCGGAGTAATCGAATTCACCGGCTTGCCCTATTTGCAAAGCTCCCGAGCCGAGTATCAAGACTTTTTTCGGTTTATTCTTTTTTATCATTTCAAAGACCTCACAAACATATCAAAAATAAATTCCGTATCATCTGGACCGGGAGAAGCCTCCGGATGAAATTGTGTTCCAAAAAAAGGTTTGGAAATATGAATAATTCCTTCGTTAGAGCCGTCGTTATCGTTTGTAAACCACTCTCTCCAATCCAACGGCAAAGTTGAAGCATCCACAGCATAGCCGTGATTTTGTGAAGTAATATAACTTCTGTTTGTCCCGGCTTCGTTTACAGGTTGGTTTAAACTACGGTGTCCGTATTTCAACTTATAGGTATCCATTCCGGCAGCAAGCCCTATTATTTGACTGCCGAGGCAGACGCCTAAAGTCGGCTTACCCTCATCCATTGCCAGTCTGGTATTCTCTATGGTTTTACTACACATTTTGGGGTCGCCCGGACCGTTGGAAATCATTATACCGTCTGCTTCTATATTCATAAAATCGTAATCGTAAGGGACCCTAATAACCGTAATATCGCGCCCGCTGAAAGCACGGATTATATTGTTTTTTACACCGCAATCGACAAGTACAATTTTGGTTCTTCCTCCCTCATATTCAATAACCTCTTTTGTACAAACCGACCCGACCAAGTCCGTTTTATTGGGGTCTTGTATTTTTTTATGTAAATCCTCTTCGGTTACCTCGTCTCCGGGAATTATCCATCCCAACATTGTTCCTTTATTCCGCAATTTTCGTGTTAATGCCCGAGTATCAATTCCGTAAATGCCCGGAATTTTTTCCTCTTCCAACCATTCGCTTAAAGAGCGTTCTGCATTCCAATGAGAATAATCTTCTGAATAATCGGAAACAATTAATGCTTTTGTTTGAATTTTTTCCGATTCAAAATGGAGCAATAACGAATTATCGTAAACTTTTGGTGGAACTCCGTAATTACCGATTAGAGGATAAGTGGCAACCAGTATTTGTCCTGCATAAGAGGGGTCGGTTAATGTTTCGGGGTACCCCACCATTCCGGTATTAAAGACCACCTCTCCGTCGGTTCTGCCGAGATATCCGAATGAATATCCCGAAAAAACGGAGCCGTCTTCTAAAATTAGTGTAGCTCTTTCCTGATGTTTTTTCATCATGCCTGTAATTTTATTAATAGTTAATTATGGAAAATTTTAGCAGGTCTAAATATACGAATGAATTTAAAAATATATACGAAATTATTCCCCTTATTTTAAGGAAATATTTACAATGTTGTATATTTATACCAAAAACGGCGAGTAAATTGAAAAGTTGAAAAGAGCAATAAAAAAGCACAAACTCCTATTTAGTTGTTTGTGCTCTTATAGTTCGAAACAATACTATACTGTTGTTATTATCAATACAAATATCTAACTCTGTATTTTAATACGGTTTTACTATCGGCTTTAACCGGTACTTTAAATAATATGTTGGAAGAGTTAAGTTTTTCATATTTGATGGAAGATTTCAGCATTTCCCAATTTCGTCCCATGGAACGTTCCACATTAACAATAATATCCTCTTTTTTTCTGTTTGTAATTGTTACTTCGTAATCAATTTCGTATATGTTGGCAGATATTTTTCGATTGTTTTTTTCAACATCCTTAACAACAATATCAAAAGCCTCCCCTATTTTAAGTTTTACTTTCTCTTTTCGCGGTGTATGGTCTATTAAATCCTCACCAATAAATTCTATGGTTTTTCCGTCCGATTTATAAACACGCACTTTCCCTTTAGGCATAGGAATATTCAGGTTATTCGATTTAATATTTTCAAACTCAACAATTACTGAAACCTTCCCTTTTGTTGTGTGCCCGTAGTAATACCCGCCTTTGTAATAATATCTTTTGATTGCTTTCACATTCGAAGCTTCAAAAAGAGAAATTTGCTTTGTTTCGTTATTACGTAATGTTGTAGGACGTTGTAAGTTATAAATATGATATTCAAAAAATTCTTTCTCTTTAAATTGAGGTGAAGAAGACTTTGTCATTGCCATAACCATATCCGTCTCGTATCTATCGTTATAGTGTTGGTTATTAACCAGATGAACATCTCCGGCAACCAATTTTAATTTTGCATTACGGAAATCGGTTCCGCAACGATTTTCTATGCTTACCCATGAATTCAAATCCAGTTTTGTATCGTCTTTATTTAGCACGGCAACATATTCTGCGTGCCAATTCATCCCTTTTGTTTGATACGAAACTTCAACATCTTGAGAGCCTGCACCGTTGGATTTTACCATCCAAACCAATGTCGGTTTTGTTATTAAACCGTCCGGTAATTTTTCTACCGAAATTTTATAATCACTACTGTTGGGCAACATTAACAAACCGCCGTCTTTTTTTCTCAAAACAATTTGAGTAGAATAAGAAGCAAGTAATGTCCCTTCCAACAATTCTCCTTTATCGCTAACCAGTTGAATTTTTTTATCGAGATATTTGTCCAGTATTTTGTTGATGCTAACCAGATCGTATTGATAATTCTGTTCGAGAACTTCCCCGTCAAGTTTTATATGTACGCTTGTGGGATCAATACGTTGAGCTACGTCGGTTAGTTTAATTGTTGAAACACCCTCGGGAATATTCATGGAGCGCAGATCTTTAACAACACCGAGATTGTTGTTGTAAACTGTTACGGCAACGGATTTTTGTTTTGTTGTTTGGGAAAAAAGATTGATAAAGAGAGAAGTAAATAATAAAATAAACAGATGATGGCTTTTCATTTTTGTTTTCCTTGACTTGTGAATAATTATATATACAAATAAAACGGAAATAAGTTCTAATAAAATATAATCAATAATATATATTAGATTCCAAACATTTAATATTGTTCAAGAACAAAACTCCGAGACTTATAAGAAGCAAGGGGCTAAAAAACGATATTATGATTATGATGAAAAGAAAACCCGTGTAAAAACCGACACTTTCATATACATATAATATGAACTCTTCCGTTTATAACTTTGCAAAGGTAATAATTCCGTAGTATTGATTTTTTTAATTCAGAGTATCTTTCTCTTTGATGGTATTATTTCACAAATTAGGTAGTTTACAGATAATTTTTATTTGTTTTAGAGAACGATAATATTTTTATGGATATAATTGCCAGTTTAATTTTTAGAAATTATATTGCATCAAAAAAAGAAGAATTGTGAAAAAATTTTTTACGGCAATAAATTGTATGGACGGCAGAATACAAATTCCGGTAATAAATTTTTTAAAAGAAAAATACAAAGTGGAATTTATTGATAACATTACGGAACCTGGTCCGAATTTAATTTTATCCGAACAAAAAAAGACTCAATTGTTAAATTCAATTTTTGAACGTGTTGATATTTCTATTAATAAACACAGCTCTAAAGGTATTGCCGTTATCGGGCATTACGATTGTGCAGGAAATCCGGCAAGCGAAAGCGAACAAAAAACTCATCTGAATAAATCGCTGGAATTACTTAGGAGCAAATATCCACACGTTATAGTTACGGCTTTATGGCTTAATAAAAACTTTGATGTTACGGAACTTTAATAATTAAAACGGAATTTCTGATATCCACAATAACAATAGAAATTATGGAATATTACGAATTACATCCCGAAAATCCCCAAGAACGTTTCATTAACAAAGCGGTTGAAATTTTAAGGAACGGAGGGGTTATTATTTATCCTACCGATACTGTGTATGCCCTCGGTTGTGATATATATAATCACAAAGCCGTAAAACGAGTTTACGAAATAAAAAACGAAGCGGAAACAAAACTTTTCAGTTTCATTATCCCCAACTTAAAAAATATCGCCAAATATGCAAAAGTTTCAGACTATGCCTATAAAACAATTAGACGCTTGTTACCGGGTCCTTATACTTTTGTGTTACCCGCCTCTCGAGAAATTCCAAAAAAGCTTTGGACAAAACGAAAAACCGTCGGGATACGAATGCCAGATAGTTTTGTTGCCCGAAAACTTGCGGAAGAGTTAGGCAATCCCATAATAAGCACCAGCGCCACAACACGCAGAGGAGAGCAACTCAGCAATCCGGAAGAGATTGCCTCCATCTTTGATTTTAGTGTTGATTTAATGCTTGCAATGGGAGAGCTAACCGGTCCGCCCTCTTCCATTGTTGACTTCAGCGGAGAAATTCCCGAAATTATTCGCGAAGGGGCGGGAGATTTATCACTGTTTACGTAAACAATTTTATTACTAAAAAACCGAACACCACTACACCCACCCAAACATTAAACAGTAAAAACAATATTTTGGGAGTCTTTATTGTAGTCGGAGTTTATTTTATAATGGCAAAGTTTGTTCTCAAAGGAGAGTAAACTTATCAATCGGCGATGGTGTGCTCGGACTTACATTTTAAGTCGCGTAAAAACGACATTTTTTTCTGTTGTTTTATTTTTTATTATAGAGTAAGTTTTTCTATTCTGTGTTTTTCCAGCTTACCATATAACCTTGTTCCAACGAAACTTGTTTCTTTTAATTTTCTGATTTTAGTTTTTGAATAATATTAATATCTATTTTAAACAGAAGTAGAATGAATCAAATCTTTCTTTTATTATTTCCCACGGCAAAATTTTTCGATTAAAAAAACAAACAACGGCGTTTTGGTTAAGACGTTCAATGTTGAAACGAATTTTCATAATACAACATTAAAGTTTATTGTTTAAAACTTAAACTACTTTCCGGAAATAACGACACAAGAACTCCACTAACTTAAAAATCACGCCCCCGCTTAACTGTGGTTGAGTGGAAAAACCGGTTATACTTACGTTTTAATTTGATATTTGTTTTTTAATAAACTAACTACTAAGTTTTTTCAATACAAATTATTATTTCTTTTCTATCTCTCTTCTATTGATCCATTTGTATTGAAATTTGTTCATTAGGTTTAACTATATAATCTTTATCTACAGAGCGGTTACCCTCTTTCTTTTTAAAATTCACATATATATTACTTGTCTCAGAATAATTGGTTACAAACATTGAACCGGGTGATTCAGCAATTGTTTTTAATTCAAGAACAAATGGTGACTCGTGTTTTGTTATTTTCCCATAACTTGTCGGAGCATCACTAGAATAAAGACATGAATCAGATTCTACTGTAAATGTAAAGGTAAAATATTTTATGGTTGTTTCAGGTCCAGAAGGCCATAAACCGCAACTAATTGATAGTGATATAAGAAAAAGTATTGTGATTATTTTTATTGTTTGTCTTTTAATTTTAATTCCAATCATTTTGTGTTCCTCTTATAACTATAAAATAGCATAAAACTCTTTGACTAAAAAAAATCAGCTGAAAATATTCTTAAAAAACAACTAATAATTACATTGAATAGTAAATTAACGGCGTGGTTGCTTACCCGTTGCCTTTTGACGACTTTGAGTTAGGCGACTCCAGCCAATTTATATAAAAAACTTCATTAATTGTAACAACTTTTTAAAAACTGTAATTTTAAATACACATTCAAAACCAAAATCACCGCAGAATAAAGGCAGTCGGTGTAGAGCAACGGGTTATACAACTGTTTACTTTTTAGAATAATCTTTCCCCAAAAAATAGTTTAGTTCAAAAAACTCAAAAATGGAATTACACTTGAAAGATAAAAGAATAATAAATTAACTCAAACCATAAGCCAAGAATTACGGTAATGTATTTAATAGTGCTTTTGGATTTAAACATTTTCGCATAAGCTATACCAACAACTACGTAAAACCAAATTGAAAATAAATCTAATTTGCTCAGTAAAAAGCCCAAAAATTCTGTTTTATCCAAATCAAAAAATGTTGCTCACAATAATAATAAATAATATTGTTATTAATTTTTTCATGGTTTTGTCCTCTTTTGGTTTATTTATTGATTCATATTTATTAGTATTTGTTCGTTAGGTTTAATTACATAATCTTTCTCAAAATGTTTTTCCCCTTCAGTTTTTTTGAAATTCACGTATACATTGTTTGTATATGAAAAATTTGTTACTTCCATATTTCCAATATCATCTGCTTGTGTTCGAAACTTTAATATATAAGGGGATTCGTTTGGGGTTATATATCTAGCACCGGTTTCATAAGAACTGTCATATCGACATGAATCTGTTTCTACAATAAATTTAAATGTCAAATATTTAGTTGTTAATTCTGGTCCAGTAGGCAACAAACCACAACTAATTGCTAGTAATATAATCGAAAAGAATGTAATTGTTATTAATATTTGTTTTTTAGCTTTTGATCCAATCATTTTGTGTTCCTCTTATAACTATAAAATAGCATAAAACTCTTTGACTAAAAAAATCAGTTGGAAAGATTTTTTTAAGATAATAATTTATAATTACATTACAAATAGTAAGTATAACGGCGTTTTGGCTAAGGCGTCCACCGTTGCAAACCTTAGCATAATTTATACGCCTAAATTTTTATTAAAAAATAATTTTGCCAACTAAATTTACTTTTACAAAGCCACAACTTAACACACGCAATTCAAAAACCAAAACGCCCCAGAATAACGGTGGTCGCTCTTGAGCCAATGGTTAGCTATGATTAATGATTTATTGTTTTATTTTGTAACGAACTTGCTATTAGTGGTGTGGGATATTAGAACAACTAATTTACAATAAAACCCAAATTTAGCATAACTTTCGTTAGCGTGTTCTTATTTATATCATTTCATAATATTTTCTAATTTTTTTAGCCATTTTCACCCTACGTTGCAATAAAAACTCTTGATAATCATCTATTG
>CAZTYP010000087.1:0-15694 GCA_964617555.1 uncultured Melioribacteraceae bacterium
CAATATATATTACATTCTTATGTCCAAAACTTTTTGCCGCATTGGCAATAAGTTCTCCTGAAATTCCTTCAATTTTTTCTTCTCTTGCGGGATAAACATCGGTACAAATAAATATATCGGAATTCAAAAACTCTCTGCCGAACTCGGCATAAAAATCTCTTGTTCTACTATAAAGATGTGGTTGAAAAACAGCAATCAATCTTCGTTTCCAACCGTTTCTTATTCCTGCCAATGTAGCTTTAATTTCCGTTGGGTGGTGAGCATAATCATCAACAACCAATATTTCGTTATTATACTTTGTTTCAAATCTTCTGTAAACACCGGTAAAGGCTTCAAGAGCTTTTTTAATTACGGAAAAATCGACACCTAATTCTTTTGCAATTGTAACGGCAACCAAGGAATTATTTATATTATGCTTACCCGGTATGTTTAGAGTTATTTTGCCCAGTTCTTTCCCTTTATAAATAAGGGTATAAGTTGAGGAAAATTTATTAAACATAATATCCACGGCACGAACATCGGCTTGCTGTGTTGTACCATATGAGATAATTTTCTTTTTAATCAATGGTCTTATATCTTGAAGGGCCGGTTCGTCAAGGCATAACACTACAAATCCGAAAAAAGGCACTTTGTTTGCAAATTCCACAAAAGCTGTTTTAATATCGTCCAAATCTTTATAAGTATCCAAATGGTCTGTTTCCAAAGTTGTAATTGCCGCAATACTTGGAGTTAAACTCAAAAAGGTTCTGTCAAATTCATCCGCTTCTACAACAATATAATCGCTATGCCCAAGTCTGGCATTGGTTCCGCCTAAGCCGCTTAATTTTCCGCCTACAATAATTGTGGGGTCAATTCCTGCTTCCGTTAAAACCAATCCAACCATTGAAGTAGTTGTTGTTTTACCATGTGTTCCGGCAATACCTATGCCGTATTTCATACGCATGGTTTCGGCAAGCATCTCCGAACGTTTAATTACCGGAATATTTTTTTCTTTTGCGGCTTGAATTTCGGGGTTGCGCGTATCTACAGCAGATGAATAGACAACCACATCGGCATCTTTTATATTTTCTATAGAATGCCCTATTGCTACGGGAATTCCTAAACTTCGTAATCTTTTCACATTCGCGGATTCGTTCATATCCGAACCTGATATTATAAAGCCTCGGTTCAGCATTAACTCGGCAATTCCACTCATTCCTATTCCACCTATCCCCACAAAATGTATTTTCTTTATTACGTTTTGAAACATCATTTAACCTTATATTGTACTTGCCATTTTGATTAGTTCGGATGCAATTTTATTTGCCGCATCGGGACGTGCAAAATTTTTGATATTTGCACCCAAAGCTTTCAACTTTGTATCATCGGTAATTAATTCATTTATTTTTTTCGGTAACAACGCTGTTAAATCCAAATCTTTTATCAGTTCCGCCGCATTGGCCTTTCGTAATACTTCGGCATTCTTATATTGATGATTTGCAGCAACATTAGGAGAAGGTACAAAAATTACGGGTAATCCTAATTGAGCAAGTTCGGCAATTGTTGTTGCACCGGCACGTGTAATAAGTAAATCCGCGGCGGAGTATGCTTTTGAAATATCTTCAAAGTATCTTACAACTCTTACATCTTGAGATTGACAGGGTAAATAGTTTTCGTAATACCTTTCTCCGGTTTGCCATAATATTTGCAAATTCATATTCAATAATTTGTCTATATTTTTTTTAATTGCTTCGTTAATTGTTCGGGCACCTAAACTTCCTCCAACAATAACGATAACTTTTTTCTCGGCATTTAATCCGAAATTTTGCTTTGCTTCAATTTTATCCGATAAAATGATATCCGTTCTTACCGGATTACCAACAACTTCCAGTTTATTTTGGTCTTTAAAAAACCGTTTTGATTCTTCAAAACTTAGAAAAATCTTTTTAACACGTTTTTCCAAAAGTCTGTTTGTTATTCCCGGAAAACTGTTTTGTTCCAGTAAAACACCTTTTGCCCCCATAACTGTTGCTCCGAAAATCGCCGGTCCGGAAACATAAGCTCCGGTACCTATTGCAACTTGCGGTTTAAATTTAAAATTAATAATTAAAGATTGTAGAACTGAAACCAACAATTTAAGAGGGAATAATAAATTATCGATTTTAAACTTTCGAGAAAATCCGCTAATCCAAATCGGTTTAAAATTAAATCCCAACGCGGGAACAACTTTTGCTTCTATTTTTGTTTTTGTTCCTATAAAGAGTATTTCCGCATCGGGTTGTAATTCTTTAATTTTTTGTGCCACCGCAATAGCCGGATACAAATGTCCGCCGGTTCCCCCGCCGGCAAATAAAAATCTATATGTTAAATTATTATTAAACAATTTTACTAACCCTCAAATTTTTCTTTTTATTGCCTTGATTTGCAATATTGACTAAAATACCCACAGAGGCACTCACCAATATTATTGAGGTACCGCCAAAACTTATAAACGGCAAAGTAATTCCGGTTGTAGGCAAAAGGCCCGTAACAACTGCAGCATTAATAAAAGCACTAATCACAATATTGAATGAAATGGCAAAACCGAGAAGCTGTCCGTATGTATCTTTACTCTTCTTTGCAATAATAACACCCAGTACAAAAAGGATAAAATAGAATACCAATACGGTAACCGTGCCTAACAAACCGAATTGTTCTCCGAGAATTGAAAAGATAAAATCACCATAAGATTCAGGAAGAAACAAATCACTTTGTCTGCTTGCACCAATTCCAACTCCTAAAAGGCCGCCGCTGCCCAATCCTATTTTAGCTTGCAAAACTTGCATGTTCGGTTCACTACTTCCATTCAAACTGGAAATAAATCCGATAATCCTTTGGCGGGAATGCGAAAACAACATCATTAGTCCGCCAAGTGTTGCCGACGCAACAGCCAGCGTTGAAACAATATGTTTTATTTTACTACCACCGATAAATAACAATGTGAAACTTGTAAACAAAATTATCATTGCCGTACTAAGGTTAGGTTGAATTAAAACCAAACCGGCAACGACAAAAATCCAAATCAATGTATATTTAAATCCATTTTGAAAATCTTGTATTAATTTGCCTTTCCTTTCAATCATTCCGGCTAAATGCATAAATAGTACTAATTTAGCTAATTCCGACGGTTGAAATCTTATGATACCTAAATTGATCCATCTTGCAGCACCCTTGTACTTTGCTGCAAAAAGGACGGTCATAACCAACAGAAAAATAACGGCAATAAGAGCTTGTTTACTATATTTACTGTAATATTGATACGGCACTACGGCGAAAACTATTCCTATCAAAATTGCAAGCACCATCTTAGTTATATGCGAACGAAAAAGGAAATAGATATTATCGAATTTTACTTCGCTATATGTACTGCTTGCCGTAAAAACCAAAACGGCACCAAGTACCATAAGTATAAGTACAATTGCCAATATTATTCTTACCAATATTTTCATAATTATAACCGTTCCACTATTTGCTTAAAAACTTTACCGCGGTGTTCATAATTATCAAACATATCAAAACTTGCACACGCCGGTGAAAGCAGAACAATCTCTCCGGCCATTGCATTATTGTATGCTTCTGTAACCGCATCTTCCAAAGTATTATATTTTTCCACTTTCGTAACAGATGAGAAATAGGCAATTATTTTTTCTGCCGATGAACCGACTGCATAAATTTTTTGAACGTTATTTTGTACCGGTCTTTTAATTTTATCGTAATCGTTGCCTTTGTCTTTACCGCCGAGAATAAGATGAATCGGCTTGTTATAACTGCGTAAAGCATACCATACTGAATCCACATTGGTAGCTTTAGAATCGTTAATAAATCGAATCCCGTTTATTTCACGAATAAATTCCAATCTATGTTCCACTCCGGGAAAAGTAAAAAGTGATTCTTCGATTAACTTATTATCTATTCCTATTAATTTTGCCACAGCTATTACAGCCATTGCATTATATTGATTGTGTTCTCCCTTTATTTGCAACACATTTACCGGAGCAACTACTTCCGTATTACCGTTGTAGACAAAACAAAATTTATTATCCTTAATAAACAGACCGTTATTTTGTTTCTCTTTTAAAGAAATGGAAATTTTGTTAGCAGCGGTTTTACAAGTTTTTGCCAAGTATTCATCATCGTAGTTATAAATAAAATAGTCTTCCGAAGTTTGATTTTTATTTATCATTAATTTCGACAAAGCATATTTATCAAAATCGTTTTCATATCTATCTAAATGGTCAGGAGTAATATTCAAGACAATGGCATATTTGGGCTTAAAGGTATCTATATTATCAAGTTGAAAGCTGGAAACTTCCAAAGCAACATATTCATTCTCTTTAACGTTAAGTACAATATCGGAAAATGCAACACCAATATTCCCTGCAGAATATGTTTTTATTCCGCTATTATTTAAAACATGATTACAGAGCATTGTGGTTGTTGTTTTACCGTTACTCCCCGTAATTGCAATAATTTTCCCTTTACAAAACCAAGATGCAAATTCAATTTCACTTATTATTTTTATTCCTTTACTTCGGGCTTTTACAACAACATCGGCATTGGAAGGTATACCGGGACTGGTAATAATAAAATCACATTCAAAAACTTTTTCCGTGTGTTTGCCAAATTCAAAAGCAATGTTTGCGTCTTTCAAAGCGGAGGCAGTCTCCGGCTTTTCAGAATAATCGCTTATAAACGGAATTGCTTCTTGTGCTTTTGCCAACTTAGCCGCAGCAATTCCGCTTCGTTCGGCACCTAAAATTGTTATATGTTTTCCTTTTATATTCATCAACGTATTTTAAATGAGGCTAAACTAATTATTACCAATATTATTGTTATTATATAAAAACGCATCACAATCTTTGGTTCGGCCCATCCCAACAATTCGTAATGATGGTGAATAGGAGACATTTTGAATACTCGTTTCCCTTCGCCGTATTTTCTTTTTGTATATTTGAAATATACTCGTTGAATTATTACAGATAGTGTTTCAAGGAAAAAGATTCCGCCAAGCAACGGAATAAGTAATTCTTTTTTGATTAATACGGAAATAATTGCAAATGCTCCGCCAAGAGCCAAAGAGCCGGTATCGCCCATAAACACTTGGGCCGGATAAAAATTAAACCATAAAAATCCCAATCCCGCTCCGATAATTGCGGCAATAAAAACAGTTAACTCGCCGGAGCCTGGGAGATAAACAATATTCAAATAATCCGCCCAAATAACATTCCCGGAAACATAGCTAATAACTGCAAGTGCAAGCATAACAAACGTAACTGTTCCCATTGCCAATCCGTCCAAACCGTCGGTTAAATTAACAGCATTGGAAGTTGCCGTAATTATAAAAATTACAACCGGAATATATAAGTATCCGAAATCCCAATTAAGATTTTTGAAAAAAGGTAAAGTGGTTTGTGTACTATATTCCGCAAACTCGGGTAAAAAGTATATAGCGGCACCCACAATCAATCCGACAAAAACTTGTCCTAATAATTTATATCGTGCAATTAATCCTTTGGGATATTTTTTTACCACTTTGAGATAATCATCAATGAACCCAACACCACCTAAAAACATTAGACCGAAAAGGGTAAGCAATATGTATGAACTTGTAATATCGCTCCATAAAAGAACAGGAACAATTATTGCGAGATGGATAATAAGTCCCCCCATTGTCGGGGTTCCGGCTTTTTGTAAATGACGTTCAGGCCCCTCATCTCTGATGGTTTCGCCTATTTGCATCTTCTGTAATTTTTCAATTATCTTAGGTCCCAAATAAAAAGCAATTATTAAAGCCGTAATTGCCGAAAGTGCAGAGCGAAATGAAAGGTATCGAAATAATCCCGTTCCCGGTAAATCGAATAATTTATTTATATAATTAAAAAGATGATAAAACATTAGTTCTCTTTTTCCTTTATTTGCTCGACAAATACTTCTGTTCGCATTCCGCGCGAGCCTTTAATTAATATTATTTCGTTTCTGAAATTTTTTTTATTAATAAACTTTTTTAAACTGTTTCGGGAAGAAAAATATTCCACATTTATCTTACTGTTTGATAATACAACAGCTAAATTTTTCATTAATTTTCCAATTAAATAGAGATTGGTAATTTTACTTTTCAAAATTATGTCGCGAAGTTGGACATGCATCAGTTTTGCATCTTTGCCAAGTTCAAGCATATCGGCAAGAATTACGGTTTTTGTATTATATATTTTAACTTTGTTTATTAAATCTAACGCCACTTTTACCGATGCAGGATTCGAATTATATGAATCATCTATCAAAATAAAATTATGGAACCGCTCAACAAATAAACGACCTTTAACCTGTTGAACTTTAGAGATTCCTTTTTTAATACTTGTAACCGATAACCCGAGAGCAAAAGCAATGCTAATAGCAGCAAGGAAATTTTCCGCATTTGATTTTCCGAAAAGGGGCAATACAAATTCTATGTTTTTATTTTTGTATGTAACGGATAGTCGAGTTCTGCCGTCATCCGTATAATTTAACACTTTCCCTTTTATATCCGGTTTTCCTTTAAAACCAAAACTGATTTTATTTTTAATTTTTTTCGTTTTTTCCCGAATTATTTTATCATCATTATTAATAAAAAGGATACCGTTGTTTTTTAATGTTTCGTTAAAAAGAGAACTTTTTTCGTTGTAAACTCCTTCTTTATCGCCCAAATATTTCAAATGCGAATCGCCGATATTTGTAAGCAAAGCATAATCGGGTTTGGCTATTTTGGCAGTATATTCTATTTCGCCAAAATGATTCGTACCGTGTTCCAACAAGAGAACTTCCGTATTTTGTTTTAATGAAAAGATTGTTTTGGGAACACCTATATGATTATTGTTATTAGCTTCCGTTTTTTGAACTTTATATTTTTCACTTAGCAACGTTGATAAAATTTCTTTGGTAGTTGTTTTACCGTTACTACCGGTAAGAGAGATAACAGTACCTTTAAATTTATTACGAAAAAACGATGCCAATTCACCATAAGCTTTTATGGTATCAGGTACGGTAATAATTGTGCATGTTATGTCTTTAAAATTCTTAAGTCGGTTTTTATTTATTATAATTGAAGAAGCACCTTTTTTTATCGCATCTCTTATAAAATTGTGCCCGTCAAATTTTTCGCCTTTAATTGCAACATACATTGCCCCCTTTCCGATAGTTCTGCTGTCAATAGAAACTTTGGAAACGGATTTAAAATTATCCGGATTATAAATGACGGAACCGGTTAAATTAAATATGTCGGTTAAAGTAATTCTCACACACAACTCGCTAAATATTTTTCTGCAATTTCCTTATCGGAAAAATGATGTTTAACACCATTGATTATTTGATAATCTTCATGCCCTTTTCCGGCTATAAGTATTACCGCATTATCTTCCGAATTACAAATTGCCGTTTTAATTGCTTCTTCTCTGTTTTCAATTACAATCGGATTTTCTCTTTCTACACCTGTCAAAATTTCGTTAATAATCTCGGCAGGATTTTCAAACCTCGGATTATCAGATGTAATAATAATTTTATTACTAAGTTTATCCGCTATTTTTCCCATTACGGGTCGTTTTGTTTTATCTCTGTTTCCCCCGCAGCCGAATACAGTATAAATCGGTTGCTTTTCTTCCACTATTTTATTGAGTGCAATAAGTGCTTTTTTCAAGCTGTCCGCTGTGTGGGAATAATCCACAATAACTTTTTTATTGTTTTCTCCTATTATTTCAAATCTTCCCGGCACCTGCGGAGTGGAATTAATTCCTTGAATAACAATATCTTCTTCATAGCCTTCGCTAAAACCAATAACAGCGGCAGCAGAAGCATTGTATGCATTAAATTCCCCTATTAAACTTGTTGAAAATGAATATGTAAATTCTGCTGTTCTTAAATCAAAAAGTGTCCCTTCCAAATTATAGCTAACGTTTTCAATAATAAAATCGGCATTGTTTTTTTTACCGAACAAAATCTTTTTTGCTTTAGAATCGGCTACTATTTTTTCCGAAGATTTATCATCAATATTTATAACGGCAATTGCATTCTCGTTTAAATTATCGAATAAAATTTTTTTTGCCTGAAGATAATTTTCAAAATCGTGATGAAAGTCCAAATGATCGGAAGTAATATTTGTAAAAACCGCATAATCAAAATCCAAACCTCTGACTCTATCCAACACTAATGAATGTGACGAAACTTCCATAACACAATGCGTAATACCTTCGTCAAGCATTTGTCTTAAATATTTATTTATTACGTTGCTTTCGGGTGTGGTTAATTTTGAATTTTCTTCAAAATTTCCCACATAATTAGAAATTGTTCCCAGCAAACCGGTTTTGTAACCGGCTGTTTCAAAAAGATTTTTTATATAAAACGCCGTAGTGGTTTTTCCGTTTGAACCTGTAATGCCGACTAAAGTTAACTCCTTTGAAGGATGCCCGTAAAACTGGCAAGATAAATCAGCAAAGGTTTCACGACTATTTTTAACAACAACACGGATTACATCATTTACATTAAATAATTCATCCGGAAATTTATTTCCCTCTTGCATTACAACGGCAGAAGCTCCGTTGTTTATTGCATCTTCAATATATTTGTGTCCGTCAACGGAAAACCCTTTTATTGCAACAAACATAGCACCACTTTTAACTTCCCTCGAATTATTTGTAATATCGGTAATCTCTTTATTCTCAGGGAAATCGGTAATACTAATTACATTAATATTTTGAATTAACGTGTTAAATTTCATTTAATTAATTCTCAATCTTTTATTAATCTTGGTTGTTGCACATTTTATTTTACACACATCTATATCTTTTAGGTTTTTACCGGGCTCAACACTTTGCCAAATTACTTTTCCGGTGCCTGCTATTTGATATTTTATTCCCAAATCGTTTAATGTTTTAATAGCAGCACGCTTGGAAAAGTTGATTAAATTAGGGAATTTCGAATAACTTGTTTTATTTTCATTTGAATTATGTTTACGATTTATCTTTGTAGCGGGAGATAAATTTGCAGTAACAAACAAATTTTCTTTTTTATTATTGTCAACATATTCGGCATCATTTATAATACCGGTTTTATCTTTTTGGGGAATAATGTTTTTATCGGAATCCACAATACGCGCCGCAATATTACGAAAAATAGGGGCGGCAACCTTACCGCCGTATTTTCCGATTTCGGGAGAAGAAACCAAAACCAGAATAACATATTGCGGATTATCAGCCGGGAAAAAACCGATAAATGATGAATTATAATCTTTACTTGAATATTTATTGTTCAGCAAACGTTGTGCGGTTCCGGTTTTCCCTCCAACCTCAATCCCAGCAAGTTTTGCTTCCACGGCGGTTCCGGTTTCAACGGTTTCTTTCATCATTTTTACCACACGTTCAGATGTGTTTGCAGAAATAATTTTTCTTATTCTCTTCTTAGAAAATTCTTCAACAATATTACCTCTATTATCCTTAATCTTTTTTACTACGTATGGTTGAAGCAATTCGCCCCCGTTAACCAAAGCACAATATGCTGTTAACAACTGAATTGGTGTAACGGCAATTTCGTAGCCGAAAGAAATAAATTTTTTGGATAGCTTGGAATAATTTCTTGGTTTTTTTAATTGCCCCGCAGCTTCGCCGGGAAGATCAATTGACGTTAAATTCCCGAAACCGTAATCCCGCAAATATTTATAAAACGTTTCATCATCAATTCTGTCGCTTAGTTTGGCAATACCTATATTGCTGGAATGAGAAATAATTTCGGTTACCGATAATTTTTTGAACTTATGGGCATCTCTGATTGTTGCCCCTCGCACTTTATATTTCCCGTTATCGGTATTTATTATTTCATGTTCGGAAGCTAATCCTTTTTCCAGAAGAATTGACATAACCAAAGGCTTAATTGTCGAGCCGGGTTCATAAGTATCGGTAACAGCTCTGTTTCGCCTTTCAAAATCGGAATAAAGATTATAATTGGCAGGGTCATAATCGGGTTGATTTGTCCATGCCAAAATTTCCCCGCTGTTAGGATTCATAATGATTGCGGTGGCTGATTTGCCTTTGTACTTTTTTAAACCGCGTGTAACTTCTTCTTCAAGAATTTTTTGATAATTTATATCAATTGTTAATTCAACATTATAACCGTTTTGCGGCAATACTGAATAATTTTGATTAACGGTTACAATTCTACCTTGAGCATCTGTTTCAATATATTTATAACCGTCTTTGCCGGTTAAGTATTTATCGAATTTTTTTTCTACCCCGGCAACACCTTTTAACTTTCTATCCACAAACCCCAACAGATGAGAAGCCAAACTACCATAAGGATAAACTCTTGAATAATCTTCCACTTGAAAATAACCGCTTACCATAAAATCTATTAACTCGGAAATTTTTGATTTAGATGCTTTTTTCTCTAAACAAATATTTTTTTTTGCACTGTTTAGTTTATTCAAATAATATTTTTGACTTTTCCCGAAAAGTTTTGCAAATCTTTTTGCAATTTTCAACTTTTCTTTATTGTTGGTCATTCTTGTATCTACAAATAACGAAACATCATTTTTAGTAAAAGTTAATAAAGTTCCGTTTCTATCTTTTATTACTCCGCGTTCGGCTTTTATTTTTACCGTTTTACTTTGTTGACGTGAAGCAATTCTAACATATTTATCATGGTTTGTTATTTGTATAGTGAATAATTTACCTATTAGTACAATCAGCACTACAAAAACCACCATCATTATAAAAAGTACTCTGGGACTATTCATATTTACTATCTACAATTTTCTCTATCTGTTTAACCTTTAATTTACTGATAGATATATGCTCGGTTTTACTTTTTATTCTTACCATATCAAGAACATTTTTTGCATAATTAACAATTCTTTCTTCTGAAGAAAGTTTTTGAACCTCTACCATTTTGGTTTCCAATTGTTGTAAAGAATTATTAATAATGTTCTCTTTTTTATCAATTTCTTTATATAAAAATTTTATCTCCGTTTTTAAAAAAAGCGATAGAAACACAAACACAACTACAGAAAAAACAACGAAAAAAAAGATATTTGCACTTCCACTCTTTTTTGCTTTACTCTTTTTTTTTGTCATAATTTTTCCGCAACTCTAAGTTTAGCACTTCTCGCCCGCCTGTTTACTTTTAATTCCTCATTGCCCGGTATAATCGGTTTACGAGTAATTATTTTTAATTCCGGCACCGTATTACAAACACAAACCGGATATTCAGGAGGACATACACAAGTTTTTGTTTTTTCTTTAAAAAACTCTTTTACTATTCTGTCTTCCAAAGAATGGAACGTAATAACAACAATTCTCCCCTTTTTATTTAGAAGAGAAACCGCCTTTTCTAAAAACTCTTCCAATTCTTCCAACTCGTTATTAACATAAATACGTAAAGCCTGAAAAATTCTGGAAAGAGTTTTTGTTAAAAATCTTTCCGGGGTAATTTCCCCGATAATGTTTTTTAATTGACCGCTTTTTTCAATTTTATTTTTTTTTCTGTAATTACATATTGCTTTTGCAATTTTTCTGGAATTTTTTTCCTCGCCGTATTTAAAAAAAATATCGGCAATTTCTTTCTCTTCAATTCTATTTAAATAAAACGAAGCAGGGTATCCGGATGATTTATCCATTCGTAAATCAAGTTGAACATCTTCTCTAAATGTAAATCCCGAATCGGGATTATCCAATTGAAATGATGAAACACCAAGATCAACAAAAATGCCATCATATTTTTCAATGAACTCAATTTTAGAAATATTTACAATTTCGGTAAAACCGGTATTGTATAACGATACTCTCTTATCGTTTTTAAATTTGTTTTTACAATATTCGTATGCTGCATTATCTTTATCCGTTCCAACAAATTTAGCATTATCATTAAGTTGTGATAAAATGGCTTCGGTGTGTCCTCCAAAACCGATAGTTCCTTCAAAATAGAAACCCGACCTATTGATAACCAAATTTTCGATACTTTCTTTTAATAAAACGGGTGTATGAAGACTCATATTATCACATGTTCATTACTTCTTTTGCAATATTTTCGTATGGCTCTTCAATTTCTTTCAAATATTTTTCGTAAAGTTGAGGGTTCCATACTTCTATATATTTATTCATTCCAAGTATCAATACATCTTTGTCAATTTCGGCAAATTCAATTAAATTTTTAGGCACTAATAAACGGGATTGGCTGTCAAATTTATCTTCCGAAGCTTCTTGCAAAAACAATCTCATAAATTTTGCATCTTTCGGGTCAAAGGTATTTAGTTTATCCAATTTGCTGGAAACAAGCTCTTTCCAATAATCCATCGGATAAATATTAATGCATTTTGCCGAACCACGAGTTAATACGAAAGTGTCGTTTGCTTCGGGTGAAACAAATTTTCGTAAACGTGCCGGAATAGAAATTCTCCCTTTGGCATCAATGGAATAATTAAAACTACCTAAAAACATAATTTCTCAAACTTTATTTGACATTGTTAGGGAAAATTAAACACTTTTTCCCACCACTACCCAAAATAACTCTTTTTATAGGGTAAAGTCAAGTTCTTTTTTCTTTTTTTTAAGGGTTAAGTTTAGATAGATATTGAAGTTATCGGAATTTGTATAGCAAAACGTAAATTGTTTTTCTGATAGATAAATTAATCGGATAATTTTGAATTTAACAAAAAAAGGGATAAGTAAAACAGAGTTACCGGTAAAAATTTTAGCATTATTATTTTACGGCAACAAATATTAGATTTAATAATGTTTTGCCCAAAGTATTCTGCAAAAAGCAACTGAACTTCAGAGCCAACTAGCGGATTCGAACCGCTGACCTATTCATTACGAGTGAATTGCTCTACCAACTGAGCTAAGTTGGCTTATTAAGAAAAATGAGTATAATAAATTACACTCATTTAATAAAAGAGATTATAAAACCAAACAACTATATTTTCTTTTTATGTCTGTTTTTTCTTAATCTTTTTTTCCTCTTATGAGTTGCCATTTTATGACGTTTTCTTTTTTTTCCACTAGGCATATCTTATTCTCCTTTAGTGATTTTCTAATAATCTTTTTGTATTGAAAAATAATTTCAATTATACTATTTAAAATTTATTTGACTGATTAAAATTTTCTTTTTATGTGCCTTTTTCAGTATGCTTGATTATTTTCTTTCTTTTTCATTCCCTTGTTAACAATATTTTTAAAATCTTTTGAAAATTTAAATGTAGGAACGTAATGTTCGTCAACAAAAACTTTTTCACCTGTTCTGGGATTTCTGGCATATCGGGAGTTTTTCTTTTTTACCCTATAACTTCCAAAACCTCTTATTTCAATCCCGTTTCCTTCGCGTAAAGCTTGAATAACCGTATTAAGAAAACCCTCTATAATTGCTTCTGTTTCCAATTTTGTTAAACCGGTTCCTTCGGCAACTTTTTCTACAATATCAGCTTTGGTCATACCATTCCTATTAACTTATTAAATAAATATTTTAGAGCTAAGTAATTTATTAAAAACAGCATTAAATTCAAAATTATATTTTTTGTAAGTTTTTGTTTATAAATAGGTTAGAAGATTTATTGTAAAAATAATACATATATATCATTTTAATTTGAAAGATAGACACAATAATTATATATTTATAATTCAAAAAAAACATTACGGTCAGGATGGAATTATTACCTATTATATACTGGAGCTTACTTGTTGTAGGAATATTGACTGTAATTGTGGTAATTATCTCTTTCATTACATTCCAATTCAGAAAAAGATTCGGACATATTCCTTCTGCCGAAGTAAAGGGAAATGAAAGGGAAAAAAAAATAAAAATCACAAACCCCGATAAAAGAGAGAAAACCGAAAAAAAACATCACCCTAAAGTTCAAACACGTTCTCGCAATAAAAAAAGTTCTTCGGAAAACTCACGTTCGAAAACAATAAAAACATCTACACCCGAAGAAGTTAAATTGTATAAAAAGCCAACCAGAGATATGAAGAAAAAAAGAATTGAAATTCTAAATCCGGGATTACAAAAAGATTCGCCTTCTTCAGGTAACACGAAATACCATCCCATGGACATCGAGTCTAAACATAAGAATTGGAAGTAATCTCAAATTAACGATTCTAACAAGTTCAATAATTCATTCATCTTTTTTGTAACTGCCAATATCGGCTCCGTAGTTGTCATATCAACACCCGCTTTTTTCAAAACATTAATTGGATAGTCGGAACTGCCGGCGTATAAAAAATCCAAATACTGCTTAACAGCTTTTTCTTTCCCTCTTTTTATTTTTTCGGATAAAGTTTCCGATGCGGCAAAACTTGTAGCATATTGATAAACATAAAAATTATAATAAAAATGAGGAACTCGTGCCCAAGTATATTTTTCTTCTTCATCCAAAATTATTTCCTTGCCCCAGAACTCAAGATGCAGTTTACCATATAAATCGGAAAGTATATCGGGTGTAAGAGCTTCGCCGTTTTGACTTTTTTCGTGAACTATTTGTTCATACTTTGCAAAAAGTGTTTGACGATAAAAAGTTGTAACAATATTGTTAATATGTTTTTCTATTAAAGAAAGTTTTTCCTCTTTACTTTCGGATTTATTAATAAGATAATCGAGGAGCAATGCTTCATTAACAATTGAAGCAACTTCAGCAACAAAAATAGAATAATTTGCATATGGATAGGGCTGAGCTTTACCGGTATAATAGGAATGCATGTTGTGCCCCATTTCGTGAGCAAGAGTAAAAACATCATTTAACTCGTCACTCCAATTAAGCAACACATACGGATGTACGCCGAAAGTTGTTCCCGAAGAATATGCACCACTCCTTTTCGCTTTGGTTTCATAAACATCCACCCAACGATTTTCAAAAGCAAATTTTAAATCATTTATATATTTATCCCCTAACGGAGCAAGTGCTTTCAGAACTATTTCTTGTCCCTCTTCGTAAGTATATTTTTTCTTTACGGAAGGAAAAAGCGTAACATATGCGTCGTAGGCATGAAAAGAATTTACTTTTAATAATTTTTTCTTTATGCCTGCCCATCTGTGTAAAGGGGACAAATTTTCGGTAACAGAATTAACCAGATTATCGTAAACGGAAATAGGAATATTATTTGCATCCAATGCGGCTTCGCGTGTTGAGGCATATTTTCTTGTTTGTGCATTAAAATAATCCGCTTTAATATTACCGCTAAATAATGCTCCGAGAGTATTTTTGTGTTCAATAAAAGGACGGTAATAATTCTTATAAAATCTTTCCCGATAGCCTCTATCTAACGAGTACATTGCGGCAGTGTATCGTCCGTGGGTAATCTCTATATCCTGCCCGTTTTCATCTTTGATAACAGGAAATTGCAAATCAGCATTTGTAAGTAAACCGAAGACTGAAGAAGGTACTTGCAAAGCAGGGAAAGCATTTGCCAAAATTCTTTCTTCTTCGGCACTTAATGTATGCGCTTTTGTACGCAATAAATCATCAATTAAATGTTTGTATAATTTAAGATTTTCATTTTTGTTCACAAAATCGTAAAGTTTTTTTTCGGGAATTTCCAATATTTCAGGTTTAATAAAAGAAGATGCGGCGGAAAGTTTTGCCGCAAGTACCATTAGTCTATCGTACATCCCTTGGAATTTTTCGTTAGTTAAATCAAGATCTTTTGCAAGCATTGCATAAAGATGAAGT